>CAMOSH010000169.1 GCA_946624575.1 uncultured Verrucomicrobiota bacterium | reverse complement strand
CGGCCGGAGGCCGCGCCTCCCGAAATTGTTTCGCGCCCCCGCGCGACGCCGAATGGCAGGAGCGAGTAATCCACCCCCGGCAGCGCGAGGACGGTCCGCGTGGCAAGCCGCTGGCGGAACGCGGACTCTTCCGTCGGCGTCCGCAAGCCGCGCTCCGCGCCGGGACCAATGGCGATGACCTGCGTCCGCTCCGGCGACGGCAGCGACCGCGCGTCGTGCTTCGTGAAGCGGACGCCGAGCGATTCGAGAATCTCGGCGCCCGCTTCGTCGCCGACGTATGCGACGGAAACCGACCCAACGGGCAGGAAGGGCGATTCGACGAAATGCCGCGCGGCGGCGAGCGTGTCCGGCCGCTCCCGCGCGACGCGCTCCGGGCACCACACGGTCATCGCACGGCCCTTGCGCAGCTCGACGAGACCGTCGGCCTCGTCGATTTCGCCAGGGATCGTGAACGGGCGGAACGCGCCGGTCATGTGCGGCGGCACGTCGCCCACGACAAGGCGCTTTGCATCGGCGGCGGCGACCTGAGTTGCGCAGGGCAGAGCCTGCGCGTCAGGACGCAACGAGACGAGGACTGCCAAGACAACTGTTGTCGCTACCTCTGGCGCAAGTTTTTCAACGCAGAGGCGCAGAGACTCAGAGCAACGTCTCTGTTTCTCTGCGTCTCTGCGCCTCTGCGTTGAACAGAGAGAGACATTGAAGAGGCGAAGCTTTGCGTTCTTTGTGGCTGAAAATGAAATCATGGACGGAATGGTTCTCCTACCAGTTGTGGAAGGCGTCGCCGTCGTAGAGATCGATGCCGGGGATGTAGAGTGAGTCGGGCGCGAGCGGGACGCCGAGGTTCGCAAGAACCGCGCTCCAGACGCGAAGGATCTTCTCGTCGTTCCACAGGCCCTTCACCGATCCGTAGGGCGCAAGACCGAGGAAGACGAAAGTCGTGTCGCCTTCGCGTCGGACGTCGAATGCCGGCGACGGCAGGTCGTTGGCGTTGCGGAAGTAGAGGTCGGCGGCGGAAATGCCGGCGAAGGCGGGATCGTCCGGGACGTAGGCGCGGAAGTCGAGGACCTTCTTGCGGGGGTAGGCAAATGGCAGTCGCGAAAGGTCGGCGCCAGGCAGGACGAGGACCGTGCCGCGCGACGCGCCGTCCCATGCGGGAAGCGACGCGCCGGCGAGCGCGAGCGTCTTCGCGTCGGCGGCGGAGCCGAGGTAGAAGACGGGGCCTCCTGGGAGCGCGGGCATCTTGCCCGCGGAGGCGACGTTCGAGGCGCGGGGGGGTGCGGCGTCCCGCCGCGCCGATGTAGCGACGGCGCCCTCGCCGTCGCGCGGCGGTCTGGAGACCGCCTCCCCTTTCGCGGGCTGGAAGCCCGCGCTCCCAGGAAGCCCGTTCTGGAAGGACACCAGCAGGTTGTCCACGAGGCGCGTGGCGGCGGGATCGCGACCGTAGCGGCTTGTGACGTCCATCTGGCACCAGATCGTGCGGCCGCCGCCGGGGCGGCGCTCGACGAGAAGCGCCGCGTCTTCGAGATTGAACCCGCACGAGACGATGGTCCGGAACGCGCCGCGCGATGGGCGGCGGATGACGCACCCTGCGACGATTCCGCCGTTGCCGCACTTCCACTTGCTGCGCGGGTAGTGCGGGGAATATTCGTCCGAGAGGACGAACGCCGGAACGGTGTCCGAGGCGCCGCGCCAGTCGTGCAGGTCGGCGTCGTCGAGGCCGGCGAGAAGCGGCGAGTCCGGAATGTTCGCGAAGGCGTTGCGCAGACTCGGGGCGGCCATGACGAAGCGCGCGAGCGCGTTTGTTGGCTGCTCGAAGACGATCGCGTAGGCGACTTCCGGCGGAAGGTCGCCTTCGAGCGGCGCGTCCGCGAAGGCGCCCTGGCCCACGACGAGGCGGGTCCCGGCGGGGAGGCCGTCGAGCGACGCGACGCGCGTGAAATCGACGCCCGCGCGCCGCAGCACGGCGGCGGTCTTGCCAAGAGGATCGTAGACGGAGACAGGAAGGCTAGGATTCCTAGGGGCACTAGGCTCCCTAGGGCTGCTAGGATCCCTAGGATTCATAGGATCCCTAGGATTCCTAGGAATCCTAGGCTCCCTAGGAAAGAACCGCAGCGCGATGGTATCGCGGCCGGCGGGCAGAGGGGCGGCGGTCTCCAGACCGCCATTGTCGTGAATTTCCAAGGCGGACTGGAGTCCGCCTCCCCTTTGACTGCCGCCGCCATCGCGGACGCGCCATTCGATTTCGAGCGTGGCGTCGGTCTTTTCGGCGACTTCGGGCGCGACGAGCGCGATCGGTTCGCGCGCGATGCCGCCGGCTTCGACGCGGACCGAGCCTGCGCCGGAATCGCCACCACAGCGCCACGAATAGTCGATTTCCACCGGGAAGGAATGGTCGTTCACGACGACGAGCGACTTGCGGAAGCGTTCGCCAGCGTAGAACGAATGGTCCTTGTTCGTAAAGTCGTCCGGATCGCCCGCCGCGAAGACGAGCAGCGGCGCGAAGCATTCCCTGACCGTGCCGTGGAGCCCATCCGGGCGCGAGTAGTCTCCGAGCGGATGGCGCTGCGTCTCGCTGCAGCCGTCGGCGTTTTCGGGCTTGAGTCCGGGAGTCTTGGGGTCGCCGCCTACGCGCCACACGACGCGCTGGTTCGGAAACATCTGGACCGAGTAGGCGTGATCGCGGCCGCAGGGAAAGTCGCCGATTGCGTCCACGCCGTAGGCGCGCCACGCGCGCACCACGCGCCGATAATGCAGATCGGAGAGGCGCGTCATGTTCGGATCGCGGCCCGCCGCGACGTCGGAGTTCCAGAGCAGCGGCGCGGAGTGCGGCGCGGGAAAGCGCTCTGCCGCGAAGACGGACGGGCCGAAGTAGCGCGCGGCGTGTTCGGCGCCGAGGTGCTCCTTGTCGCCGCCCTTGATGTCGAAGCGCCGGAACTGGTCCGGATACGGGAACGCGCTCTCAACGACCATGAGCGGCTGGGTGTGCCCCTTCGCCCACTGCGCGGGCCAGTCCTCCTGCTCCTGGAGCGGCGTGCCGTAGCTCTGGTAGTTCATCGAGCCGAAGATGCGCCCGCTGCAGCCGCCGGCGTGCTGGAAGCACTCGCGCGACGGGTCGAGCGCGCGCATGACCGATTCGGCCGTGCGCGCCCGCGCCCGGACGAGCCGCTTGCGGGGCGGGTCGTAGGAGGCGTCGGCGAGCTTCGCCGGATCCTGGTTCCAGGCGTAGCTGCACGTGTTGAAGTCCGTGTACCACATGAGGATCGAGGGGTGCGAACCCCACGCCTCCAGAAAGCGCTCGACTTCGGGATCGTAGAGGTTGCGCGGCTCGTCCTCGTAGGTCGGCATCTGGTTCAGGAGATACAGCCCGGCTCGGTCGCATTCGTCGTAGTAGGCGGACTGTCCGACAATCGAACCCTTGCGCCACGGCGCGTTGCGGACGGTGTCGTAGCCCAGTTCCTTCACGTGCGCGACGAACTGCCCGACCGCCTCCGGGTGCCCCCACCAGTAGCGAAGGCGGTCAAAGGAAGGACTGGTCCACATCCGCAGCCTCAGCGGCTGTCCGTTGAGGAAGAGACGGCCGTCCTCGGCCCACGCCTCGCGGAAGCCGAAGCGCTGCGCCGGAAACGTGTCGGCGACGGCGCCGCCGCGCCCGATCGCGACGTTCAGTTTGTAGAGTTGCGGATCGTCCGCGGACCACGGAACGGGATCCGGCCACGGCTCCGTCCAGACCACCACCTGCTCCGGCGCGCCCGTAAGCTCCGCGGTCGTCTGGCAGACCTTGCGGCCTTCGGGACGCGAAAAGACGGCCCGGACCGCCACCTTGCCGCGCTCGGCGCCACCGTTCGCGATGCGGACGCGCAGAGTGACGCTCTTCCTTCGCCAGCTCGGCAGCGCCACGGCGGAGGCGATGACGAGGCGCGAGGGCGTTTTCTCCAGCCAGACGTCGCCAAGGCAGATTTCCGCGTGGTCTCCGATGGCTGGCCGCCCCTGCCAGAGCCCCGAATAGTGGCGATCGGCGTAGAGGCGCAGCGCGTTGCGCCCGTCGGGCGCGAGGCGGTCCGTGACGTCGATCCGCACCCTGTGCGGCACGGCGGAAAACGACTTGAAGTCCTGGCGGAACGACGTGACGAGCTCGCCGTTCCACCAGACGCGCCCGGCGTCGGCGTTGAAGTGGTCGAAGACGAGCCACACGCGCCAGCCGCCCCGCTCCCATTCCGGCGGGGGTGCAACCTCGCGCTCATACCACGCCGCGCGGTAGGAGTCGAGCGGGCGGCCGCGCCAGGACTGCGCCCCGGCGTCGGGCTCGCCAGTCGCCGGGTCGAGGCGGTGGATGTTCCAGAGCGGCGAACGGAAGCTGCCAGGAACGCGCACGTAGCCGGGGGCGACGCCCTCGGGCGGCGCGCCGAGGTAGTCGTCCACCGGCCAGACGCGCCAGTAGGCGTTGAGGCACACCGCCTCGCGGACGCCTCCTGGGAGCGCGGGCATCTTGCCCGTGCTCCCAGGCAGTGACCAGAGGCGAGATTCCGCCGCGGAGGCCGGCGCCGGGAGGTGCGGCGTCTCGCCGCGCCTGTCGGCCACCGTCACGCCGTCGGCGACCTCCATGGAGACGATGCGGCCGACGTCGCGATCGAGAACGAGCCGTCCCTGCTCCGCGCCGTCGAGGAGAAACGCGAGCGCGCGGCCCCTGGGCGCAAATTCGAGCGTGCATCCGACGCGCAGGTCCAGCGTATCGGCGCTCGTCACGGCCGGCGCCACCGCGCCGTCCGTGGCGCCGTCGAGCGACAGGCCGCGCGACGTTCCGGTAGCGCGCAGCGTGAACGTCGCGCCGCCGGACGTGCGAAAGCGAAGAAGCGGGGCCGTGCCAGCGAGAAAAGCGTCCCGGTGCGCAAGCGAAAACGCACCCGACGGCGGCGACGCGAGCGGGCGCATCGCCGCGGCGGCGCCTCCGTCGGCCAGAAGAAACGCCTCCGCCTCGGAGAGAGGCTCGTCGTAGAGGCGGATGTCGTCGTAAACGCCGTCGCCGACGCAGGCATTGAAGCGGTCCGTCCCGTCGCCGCACTGAAGCAACAGGTCCGTCGTCTCCTCCGGAACGTCGAACGCGCCGGGATCGACCTTGCGCCCGACAGGCGAGCCGTCGCGGTAGAGGCGCACCGAACCGTCACGCGCGTCCCACGAGAGCGCGACGTGCGTCCAGACGTCCTTTTCGAAGAACTCGCCGAGCAGGAACTGGACCTGGTGCTTCTCCACAAACGAAACGTCGAGTTGGCCGTCCTTCCCCTTCACGAAGTAGATCCGCAAAGGACGCCATGCCGGCGAGCGCGCGGAAAACACCATGTGCTTCTCGCCGTCGCCCTTCTCCCAGTGCGGACGGAACCAAAAGGCGACCGCGCCGCGCCTGGTGGAAACGCCTGGCAAGGCGTCGGCCACCAGCGCGGTGGTCTGGTCGTAGGCCCAGCGCGACACGTCAAGCCCCTTGCCCGAGACTCCTTCCGTCCACTTCGCCGCACCGTGCACGACGGCCGGGCGCGCACGCGCGGCGTCGCGCCCGGCCCACGCCGCGTCTCCGTCCAGCGGCAGATGGTATTGCGGCGCAGAAGCGGCCGCCGAAGCGATCAGGCTGGAAAAGACCGCGGCGACCGCGCAACCGACAATCTCCGGGAAGTTCCTTCGCATGCCGCAGACTATACCGCCCGCACTGCGCCTTTTCAAGCCCGGCAACCCCAGAAACCTCATCGCGGAAATAAAAATAATGTCACATTGCAAACAAAACCGAAATCCACATTGCGCACCAAGTCAGTTTATTCCGACCGTGGTTTCAATTCCCGCGTGGGGGCCGCAAGGTGCGCGAAGTGCAAGTATTCCGACCGTGGTTTCAATTCCCGCGTGGGGGACAGCAGGGCGCGCGCCAAGTTCGTTTATTCCGCCCGTGGTTTCAATTTTCAACGCGGGGGACCGCATGGCGCGCCAAGTTCATTTATTCCACCCGTGGTTTCAATTTCCAACACGGGGACCGCAAGGTGCGCGAAGTGCAAGTATTCCGACCGTGGTTTCAGTTTCCAACGGTTTTCGATTGGAGAACTGCGGCGGCGAATGTCATTCCGGCGGCAGAACGCTACGCCAGATACCGCTGCCGCTCGTGAGGAAGAAGAGGCGCCCGCGGTCGAGGGCAATGGTGCGCGAACGGCCCGACGGGAAGCCGGAGGAACCGCGCGATCTGACCGACAGGCATGTCCAGAAAATAGCGCTGGATCAGCACCTCGCGGGCTTCCGGGGACAGTTTGCCGATCGCGTCGCGCACGAAATCGCCGTCCACCGCGCGCTCGATGTCGCCGCCGGATGACATTGCGCCGGGAATCCGCTCGATGTCGTCCGATCCGCCCATGGGCGTCTCGGAGCGGACCATGCCGCGCCTCACGGACATTCTCCACTCGTTGCGAAGGATGGCCTTCATCCATTCGAGAAAGGCGTTGCCGTCGCGGCAGTCGGACGCGCGGCGGACTGCGGTCTCGAAAGTCCGGAACACGAGGTCCTCGGACGTCATGCGGTCGTGGCAAAGCGACATGGCCAGCGCGAACAGCGGCTCGTGGCACGTGTCCACAAGCCGCGCGGCCCCGTGGTCGGGATCGCGCAGGATGTCGCTCAAGAGGCTGTTGGCGTCGGCGTCCATGTCTTCGACTGCATGATGCGCCAAGCGACCAAAAGGTTCAACGGAAAAATTCGACCAAATCGACGAAGTCAACAAAATCGATCGTCGACGAAATCGACGATCGACGAAATCGACCAAGTCGCACCATGGCGGCAGATTGCCGAGAGTTGTGAAAAGGTGCGGTTGCCGCACGGTCGAAACCCATGAAAAGGTGCGGTTGCCGTACGGCCGAAACTCATGAAAAGGTGCGGTTTCCGCAAAGTCGAAACCCATGAAAAGGTGCAGAGATTCCAAATTGCGGATTAGTCACGTCTTGCGCGACTAATCCGCAATTTGGAATCTCTGGGCGTGGCACCATCGCTAGCGGAAGAACACGCAGGTCCCTTGGAACGTGATGTCCTCTTCGACGAAACACTCGATTTCCTGAAGACCGACTTTCCACGTCAGCCAGGACTGTGCGGTCGAGGACGTGGGAACGAAGCGAAGCTGCCGATACGGCGTCTTGTTTTCCGGAAGGCTGATCGACATGGACTTGATGGAATCGTCGGAACCCCACGAAACGGCGGCCGACTGCTCGTGGATCGTGGTCCAGGTTTCGCTGTCGTCGGAGCCCTGGATCCTCCACGTGGTCGGGGCGCGCTGGCGACCGGTGCTGCCGTTGATGTTCCGGTAGAGGGTGTAACCCTTGAGAATGTGGCCGCTCACGCCGTTCGTCCGGACGGCCTTGGGAATCGTGATCGTCACGTGGACACCGCCGTCGAAGCCGGTTTGGGCGCCAACCCATCTCGTGCCTGACGTCTCCGTAGTCTCCTTCACGCCGTCGAAAAGGATGTCCGGGCCCATGCCGGTGTTGTAGTCCGCGCCCGTCACGCAGTCGGCGACCGTGACTCCGGCCGAGACCAGGAGTTCGCGAAGATTCAGCAGAGGCTTCCGCGCGGCCTCCTCGACGTAGAGCTCCAGTTCCATCGCGCCGTTGTACCAATCGAACGTTTGAGCGGGAATCGTGATTTCCAGGTAGCTCTTCAGCGGCTGGAACTTGAACGCCCGGTAGGCGATGCGAGATTCCTGCGGAATCTCGAACTCGACATACTCGGTGGCCGAATCCCAGCGAATGTAATTATCCTCCGTCAGCTCGTGGATGGGTTCCCACGTCGTGCCGTCCATGCTGCCGTAGAGCGTCCATGTGGCGGGCGCCCTCTTCACGGCGTATGAGTCTGAAAGCGACGAGTAGCGGTAGAGTCGAAACCGCACGAGCGCAAGGCCGTCGTTTTCCGAGGCGAAAAGCTCGTCGGGCGCCGTAATCGTGACCTGGGCCGTGGAAGATTTGACCTTTCTGGCAAGCCAGCGGTTCGCCCTGGCGTCCGTCGCGTTGTCCACCGCGTTCACGCCGTCGAAGAGGATTGCCGGGCAGTATGCATCGCTGTGGTATCCGTCGCCCGACACGCAGTCCGACACCGTGACGCCCTTGCCGGCAAGCCATGAGCGGATGTTCACCGCGTCGGCGCGGACGGTCGCGGGCGCCAGAAGCGCCAGGGTGGCCAAAAACGCAAATCCGGCGGCCTTCGCCGCCCGTGCCGCATTGAGAAACGTCATCTTCATCGCATGGTCTTTCGTTGTCGTCTGTCGTCGCTTGAGGAACCAACCTGGCGTTCCGGACGGGGCCGAACCCACCTTTGCCGGAACATGTCTTCGCTTGACAACAACTGTATCACCCGAAACATGCCTTTTCAAGACTTCAGAAGCGCAAAAACTCACTTTGCAAATAACAATAATATCATTTTGCAAATAATGACTCATGCAATCGACGGGAACTGGCGCGTCCGCGTTTTGTCCGAACGCAAGTGCCGCGACAGCATGAAACCTAAATGTCGCGGTTAAAGTGTCACACAGAGGCACAGAGGCACGGAGAACATTGGAAAATGGCTTTTGAA
>CAMOSH010000168.1 GCA_946624575.1 uncultured Verrucomicrobiota bacterium | reverse complement strand
CCCAATTGGCAACTGGAATTGGCAACTGGCAACATTTCCACATTGGCAACATTAGTCCCCGCGTAATCATTCTCACGCAGAGGCGCAGAGCCGCAGAGACAATCTGATTTTGACAATGCGCCGCTAACGCTCTGCCGAACCTTTCAGTTTTTCAACCGGCGCATGTCCAGCCTTTCAACTTTTTAACCTTTCAACTTTTCAACCGCGCGCGCCTTGGCGCGCCGCTACCGAATCTCCACCTTCGCCTTGAAGAAGCGGCACCGGCGGCGTCGAGATCGCTTTCGTCCGTCACGTCGGCCCAGTCCTCCGACGGGTCGAGCGTCTTCCACCACAGCGTCCGGTAGGTCCTCTTCAAGGCATCCTCCTCCGTAAGCGGCGGATTCCATTTCACTCTCACGCAAGACATTCCTACAAGAAACATCAAATCAGACCAACAAAATTGAACAAATCTTTCTAGTAATCATCATCAAATCTTCACATTTGACTTGACTTTTCGACATCGCGTCCATTAGACTTTCCCGCATGAAACCTAAAGCACTCGATTACCGCCCCAGACTTGCCGACGCACAATTGTCCTTCAAGCTGCAAACATTCGGCGCAACCGTCATCGTCGGTCCGAAGTGGTGCGGAAAATCGACAACGGCAAAACAGCAGGCCGCGAGCGTTATGCTGCTTCAAGACCCTGACTTGCGGGAGTCCTATCTGGAAACCGCGTCCGTGAAACCGTCCCTTCTCCTCAAAGGAGATCGACCTCGTTTGCTCGATGAATGGCAAGACGTCCCGTCCCTTTGGGATGCCGTCCGCACGGCTGTCGACGCCGAGCGAGGGCAGGGACTCTTCATTCTCACGGGGTCGGTATCCTTCGATCCAAAGGCGGTTCGCCATAGCGGAACGGGTCGCATTTCCCGCCTTCGGATGCATCCGATGAGCCTGTTCGAAAGCGGAGAGTCCAACGGAGCCATCTCGCTTCGCGCACTGTTCGACAACCCGCTTGCGGACATTGACGGCATCAGGGCCTCCCTCTCCCTCGACGAGCTCGTCTTCGCGGCATGCCGCGGCGGCTGGCCGGCCGTGCTGGACCTCAAGACGGATGCTTCGCGCCTTGCCATCGCGAAAGACTATGTCGCGAATGTCTGCGAAACGGACATTTCCACGGTGGACGGCGTCCAGCGCAACCCGGCCCTTGCCCGGACAATCCTTCGCTCCTACGCCCGCAATCTTTCCACCCTTGCCGATGCGACCAGCATCCGCAAGGACGTCATTGCCACCATGGAGAGCCTTTCCCCCACCACGCTGGATTCGTATCTCAACGCGCTACGCAGGCTTTTCGTGGTCGAGGACGCCGATGCATGGTCGCCAGCCATCCGCTCCGCGACCGCCGTTCGCGCCGGAAAGAAGCGCGAACTCGCCGATCCATCCATTGCCGCGGCGGCTCTTGGCCTTTCACCTGCCGCCTTCGCCACCGATCTGAAAACGTTTGGCTTCTTCTTCGAAAATCTCGCGATCCGGGACCTGCGCGTGTATTCCTCGGCTCTCGACGGCACAGTTTCCCATTACCGCGACCGATACGGCCTTGAGGCAGACGCCGTCCTGCATCTCGAAGACGGCCGTTACGCGCTTGTCGAAGTCAAACTTGGAGGGCGCAAAATAGAGGAAGGTGCCGCGCATTTGGTCGAACTGCGCAATCTTGTCCGAAAATACAACGAAAACGAACGGCAGGTTCCGCTCCGGGAGCCCGATCTCCTGCTCGTCCTCACCGGCACGGACATGGCCTACACGCGTCCGGACGGCGTGAAAGTCGTCCCGATCGGGTGCCTTCGGGACTGAGAACTGTTCCGCATTGCTCCCATTTTTGCAACTGGCATTGTCAACTGGCAACATTTCCACATTGGCAACATTTTCAACCTTTCAACCGCGCTCCGTCAGAGGGGAGGCGGACTCCAGTCCGCCGTCATCGCAACCGGCGGTCTGGAGACCGCCTCCCCCTAACATTCGCTACTTCATCTCCACCTTCCGCCTTTAAGAAGCGCCACCCCGCCGCGTCGAGGTCGCTTTCGTCCGTCACGTCGGTCCATTCCGCGTTCGGGTCGAGCGTCTTCTTTCCCAGCGTCCGGTAGGTCCGATTTATAATATCCGTTTCCAATGACGGCAGACCCTGTTTCAAAAAGGAAAATATCTTGAAATCTGCGATATTTTAAATCTGGAATGTCGTGAAATCTGCGATTTTTAGCTATTCGAATGTCTTGATTTCTGCGTGCCGACTTGCCTTTCCCATAAAAATGGGATAGAATCGAAAGCGCCTTGGGGAACAACCAATGAAACGTAAAATCTACAATACGCTCCTTGAATGGAAACGCATGGGCAACGGCCGCTCCGCTGTCATGATCGATGGTGCCCGGCGCGTAGGGAAAAGTTTCATCGCAGAGGAATTCGCGCGAAACGAATATGCAGCCCACCTCGTTATCGATTTCGCAAAAGCCAGCAGACGGGTAAAGAACTATTTCGAAGACTACCTTGACGACCTCGACACCTTTTTCATGTATCTTTCGGCGGCGTTCAAAGTCTCGCTCGTTCCGGGGAACAGCGTCATCATCTTCGATGAAGTCCAGCGGTTTCCCAGAGCCCGCGAGGCGATCAAGTACTTGGTTGCCGACGGCCGCTTCCACTACATCGAAACCGGATCGCTGATCTCGATAAAAAAGAACGTCAGAGACATCGTAATCCCGTCGGAGGAATTCCACGTAAAGATGTTCCCCATGGATTTCGAGGAGTTCCTGTGGGCGACGGGAAACGGGCAAATGCAGCCCATCATCGAACGCCGCTTCGCAGAACGAGTGCCCGTAGGAGAGCCGATGCACCGGCAAATCATGTCGGTTTTCCGACAATACCTCATCGTCGGCGGCATGCCCCAAGTCGTAAAAACATTTGCGGAAACGCGTGATCTTGCACAGGTCGAATTCGAAAAGCGGAACATCCTCGACCTCTACCGCGACGACATCCACAAATTCGCCGGAGCGCAGCGTCAGAAAGTGGCTGCGATCTTCGACGACATCCCGGCCCAACTCTCGAAACATGAAAAGAAATTCTCGGCGTCCGCATTGAAGGACGGCGCACTCATTCGGGACTACGATGGGGCATTTGAATGGCTGAAAAGCGCGATGACGGTAAACGTCTGCTATGGTGCGGCGGAGCCTAACGTTGGGCTGCGCCTGAACATGGACCGCACGACGCTCAAATGCTACATGGCCGACACGGGCCTGCTTGTCAGTCTGGCCTTCGACGAAAACGAACTCGCCACGCAGGACATCGTGAACAGGCTGCTGAACGACGACATCGAATTCAACGAGGGGATGGTCGTGGAAAACGTCGTGGCCCAGATGCTTCGCGCCGCCGGCCACAAACTCTACTTTTATTCGAAATCCGACAGGCTCGACGCCTCCAACAGGATGGAGATCGACTTCCTTGTAGCCAAGTCTAGAACGCAGTCCCGCAACAACGTGTCTCCGATAGAAGTCAAAAGCGGCCGGAAATATTCAACCGTCTCCCTGGACAAGTTCAGGAAGAAATTCGCCCCGTTTCTCGGCGAGTCGTTTGTTCTTCACAAAAAGGACGTGCAGATCAAAGACGGCGTCACGTATCTTCCGCTCTACATGGCACCACTTCTTGCCGGGAATTGATTTTCCCCGCTTTCAAACGAGGCGACGGCACCGAGTTTCGTCGAAAGTTAGGAAAACGGGGGTGTCATTTCGGTCGCGCGACGAGCTGCCAGAGCCCGGGCCGCACTTCGTGGTTGACGTAGCCGAGCGTGTTCCCTTCGGGACGGAACGGGACGAACTCCAGGATCTTCGTCCCGGTGAGAACGCATCCGAGCGCATGGCCCGTCTCATGGCACGCGACGCCAGGCGCGACGAGATAGTAGTAGCGGCGGCCTAGGAGACCCGCGCCGTATCCGCGGATTGCCTGGCTCACGAACCACAGCGCCACCGCGAGCGCGAACACGCCGCCGAACAGCAGCAGCCATTCGGCGACGGTTCGCACAAGCGCGGCGGCGATGTAGCCGATCACGGACTAGTCCTCGTCGTCGTAATACATGTTCTCCGGGCCGAAGGGAATGGGTTCCTTCACGGAACCGGCCTTTTTGTAGGTGATGGAAAGAGGGAACGAATATTTTGAATATCCCTCCGATACAATCATTACGGAATTAAAACCAGCTTTTAGTTCAACATTGAAAGATTGTTGGCCAGTTCCAGCATCAATGCACTTTTGTCCGTTAATCCAGATTGTGTACATAGTGGGATTGCTGTCACCATACGTTGCGGAACTAAAAGAGCGCTTGCACAGGAACGTGTAGGTGCCGGCCTTTTCCTGCTTAAGCCATCCTTTCCACATGCCCCATGACGAGGCGACGCCTTCCTTTTTCTGCGTTGGTTTGAAGTCCGATGCGGAATCCACAAATGTCGCCGCAGCTGGTTGGGATGCGAGAGAGTTTGCGATTTCTTTGAACTCTTTTACATGTTCAGAATTGTAAACATCCAACAGATACAGGTTGCACACGGCACCGGGGGTGGGACTGACGGGATCGGCGGCGATGGCCGAGGTGGGGAGATTCGCCGCGAGGGCGAGTGCCGCGATGGCGGCGATGGGGAGTCGCTTCATGGTAGCGTATCCTTTGTGTTTTGGTTGTTTGTGTGTTGTTGGTGGGGTTCTTACCGCTTCGACAACGCATCGAGACGGTCAAGTCGTTTCTGGGCCTCCGCAAGGGCTTCGGTTTCGGAAGCGCCGTCTTCAAGTTTGAAGGCGGAAGTCTGGAGATTGAGAAGCGCGGCGTCGAACGTCTTGCCGTGGCGCAAGACGACGGCAGCGGCCTGGTCGGAGAGAGACTTGGCGCGGGCGGCGGAGGCTTCTGCCACTAGTTCGCGGCGAAGCGCCCGGACGGCCTTGGCGCCGAGCGCGCCGTCGAAGTCACCCGCCGTTTCCTTGACGGCACGGGCGACGGCGAGTTCTTCGGGGCGGGCCTTTTCTGCGGCGGCTCGGAGCGCCGCAAGCCGCGCACGATGCAATGGCAGACGCGAAAAAGCCTTGGCGCGGATGTCATCGGCGACGGACTCGGAAAGCGCCCTGGTGTCGGCGGCGCGCCGGTCCTTCTCGGCGATGAGCGACGTCAGCCGGTCCACACCGTCCGCGAAGGCCGAGACCTTCACCTCGAACAGACGGATCGCCTCCGCGTCATGCAGCTCCCCGCGAAGGGCCAAGACACGGGCGGCGAGCGCCTTGGCGTCCGCGGCGGCGTCCGTGGCGCGAGAGGCGATGCCGGCCACGGCTTCGTCCGCCGCGTAGTGCCGCGCAAGCGCTTCGGCTCCGGCTCGAAGGCCCTCGGCGGATGCGGCGGCGGAGCCGGCCTTGGCGGAGAGGGTTTCGGCGGCGGAGAGGCGCGCTTCGGACGGCGCGGACGACTCGCGGATTTTCGCAAATGCTGCGCGAAATGCGGAAAGATCGGCTTCGAGGCCGTCCAGCGTCGCATGGGCGTCACGAAGAAGGTCCCGGCGCAACTGCGACCAGTTCTTGAAGTTCCGGGCGAGGTCTGGCGGCAGGGCACGGATTCGCCCGTTTGCCTGGCAGTCGAGGATGAAGGTCTTAAGGCGGTCGTGGACGAGAATCCAGCGGTCGTAGTCCTTGCGCATGGCGATGCTGGCGTGGGTGTCGCCTACGCCGGACTCGGCGCGCGCGCGGAAGTCCGCAACAAGCCGCGCCTCAAGGTCAGCGACGTTTTCCTTGGCCTGCGCCCAGGCGTCGCCAAGATCGGTGTCGGCAATCCAGTGCTCGGTAGCGGCGGCGAGCGGCGAGGCCGGCGCGAGGCCCATCGCCTCCTGCGGCGTGGCGGGGCGTCTCGGCGCGGGCGGCGGCGAAGGCTCATCCCTCCGGCCGGATCCGCACCCGGCGAGCAGCAGCGCCGATGCGGCGAAAAAGGCCAGAGTCTTCATCACAGGCCCTCCAAAAGCGATTCAAGGGCGGCGTCGCGGCGGGACTTCGCAGCCTCGTCCTCGGCGGCGACGTCAACGGCTTTGCCCTCCGTCGATTCCGCAATGCCGGCCACGGCGCGGCCGGCCTCGCGGGCGGCCCCGGCGGCGGCTTCCGCCGCCTCGAAGCGGACGTAATCGACGACGGTCCGCCCCTGCGATTCGGCCGTGGCGATGGCCGAATCGAGCGAGGCGAGGCGTCGGGCGAGGCCGTCGGAGAGCGCCTTCGTTTCGGCGAGGGCCGCGGTTGCACGCTGGAGCCTCGTCTCCAGCCCTTCGACCCCCTCGCCGCCGCGCAGTTTCACGGCGGAGGCGTAGAGACGGTCCTTCACGCCCTCGTCGGATGGGTCTTCGGAATACTCCTCCTTCAGCCGTGCGATGCGCCGCTTCGTCTCGGCGATGTCGTTGCGGATGCGGGAAACGTCCGCCTCGCGGCTCCTGACGGATGCCAAAGCCTGTCGCGCTGCGGACTCGACCTTCGCGCGCTCGGCCTTCATCTCGGAAAGTTTCATGCGGACGGTTTCGCCGCGCGTATCCGGCGTGCGTGCGGGGCCGTCGTCGGAGAGCGCCGCATCGACGGCCGCAAACGGCGACGGTGCGGGCTGTTCGGCGGGGGCGGATGCGGCACCGTTCCCGGACTGAAGCTGAAGATACAGCGCAATGCAAATGGCGGCAAGGACGGCGACCAGCAGGACAGCCACGACGCCGCCAGAACGCGTGTTGCGCGATTCGATGAGTGCGGTCATGGCGGCTACTCCACGGACTCCCATTCATCGAGGAATCGTTTTGTGACGGCCATCGCGTCCTTCACCTGCGCGTCAAACTCCTTCGGAATCCCGGTGAGCCGGCCAGCGCGGAACATGTCCCAGCGGCGGGTGAACTCGGCGTAGTCGTCGTCAAATTCCTTGAGACGCGTACGTGCCGCCTTTGCGCTCTCCTGGACGCCGTTCAAGACGGCGCCATTCTTTACAGCCGCGACGGAGGTCTTTCCGGAAGCGGCCTTGACCTCGGCGATTTTGGCGTCGCACTTCTCGGCGCTGTCAAGGAAAAACTTCCCCACGGCGACGGGCCACTTGTCGGCGGCCTTCGCGGCTTCGAGTTGTTCAATCAACTTGGGGTAACCGGCCGACTTTTCGGCGGCGTCGGCGGACTTGCCCTCGTAACGCGCCAGGAACTGGTCCATCTTCGAGATGGCGGCGACGAGACGGAGACGGATTTCCTTCATCGTCTCGTCCGTCTCGTGGAACCAGGCGGACGGGTTTGAAGCGTGGAGCGGGACGTCGTCCTTGACGGTGTCTTCGCGCCCCTGCTTTTCCCGGCGGGCGTCGCGTTCTTCCGCAAGGCGCTTGCGTGTCGCCTCCTCCGCGTCGGCCTTCGCCCTGGCGGCTTTTTCCTCGCGGGCGGCCTTGCGCTCCTCCATGTAGTCGTCCGCGGCGGAACAGCCTGCCACGGCAAGCACGCCAAGCGTCGAAAGCGCTAAAGCGGCAAAAGTGCGAACTCGTTTCTTCATGGCTTTTTCTTTCGTGTTGGTGCCACTCACGGTCGGACACGAAGGAAGAAGTCAAAAAGAAGGCCTCTCTCCGTATCCCGGATGAGGCCGTAGAGATTTGCCCTTGGAGAAACACGAAGAGAGGCGAGCGCTATGCGCTGTCCCCGCAAGGTGTCGTCTCCATGAAGTTCTCTACGTTTCATCCGACGACCGCTTTGCAGCGATTTGGTTTGGGGTTCAGTTGGTGGTTAGGTTTTCACCAGTTGAAAAGTTGAAAGGTTGAAAAGTTGAAAGGTTGGGCTTGCGCCCGTTGAAAAGTTGAAAAGTTGAAATGGTGGGCTTACGCCGGTTGAAAGGTTGAAAGGTTGCGGGCCGCGCGGCCACTGCCGGAGCGCTGGAGCCATGCGCGGCGACGGGGGAAAGGATAGCAGGGGGCGCGCGTCGGCGCAAGAGGCGGGCGCGAAAAAGTCACGGGGTCGGGCTTGACGCGGGTGGATGCGCGTCGTATTCCGCGTCGGGTTCGGAAGCGAAAAGGGGATTCTCGACAATTTGTCTGGAAAAACGCCCCGACGGGAAACGGACAAGCTTGACACCTTCTCGTATGCGTTCGCGGCGGTACTCTTCCATGCCATTGAAAAAATCTTCAAGCGTAGGATACTCTGCGGCGATCTCGCGCTTGATGCGCCAAATTTCTTCAAGACCTTCGTCATAGTGCTTGGAATCATTCATTTACTACTCCTTCCTCCTGAAGCATTTGCGGGGTGCAAATAACCGGACAGCCGTATCCGTGTTCTCGGCAAATCTTTTCGATGAGCGGAATAGTCTGACCGTTTGTGATGTGCTTGAAGTTCCAGGACACGAGATAATCCATCTTTTGTGTAGCGGCTACTGCTATGTGTAATGCATCATCCGGATACTCCTTGGAAACTGCTTTGCCGTTGATTAATTGTCGGGCAAGATTGCTATCTTCTGCCGTTACGTCAAGTTCAGGAATTCCTTCAAGCGCGGACACTCTTCTGCGAACAGCCTCAGGATCGCCCCTAAAAAGTTGAAAAGTTGAAAGGTTGAAAAGTTGAAA
>CAMOSH010000167.1 GCA_946624575.1 uncultured Verrucomicrobiota bacterium | reverse complement strand
TTGGCGGTGCGGCGTCCCGCCGCGCTGGCATGGACCGCGCGCCGCCCTGTGAGCGGCTCCCGGCTCGCGAAAGCGGCGCTCGGAGAGCATTCTCCCATGACATTTGCGACACTTGCCTTTTGCGAACAATTGCCATTTGTGAACAATTGCCATTTGCGAACAATTGCCATTTGTGAACAATTGCCATTTGTGCACAATTGCCATTTGCGAACACTTGCCATTTGTGAACAATTCCCATTTGTGAACAATTGACTTTTGTGAACAATTGCCATTTGTGAACAATTGACTTTTGTACACAATTCCGCAAAGCGATTGCATTCAAACGTGATTGCCTGTATCATGAGCGCGCCAACCCCACACCGCGCAAAAATGCACGACGAAAAATCGAATTTCCGCCCTTGGAGAAGCCCGTTGCCGACCGTCTCGCGCGCAATCTCGGCCATTGCCGCCTCGCTCGCGATCTCGCTGGTCTCGGGATGCGAAAGCTCTGGTTCCGAAAGCGACGACTGGAGCGAACAACCCGCCGCAACGACCGCGACGACGACTGAGAAAAAGACATCCTCGGCGGCAAATCAAGCCAAAACGAGCCCAGCCGCGTCTAGCACGCAGAAGGCTGCGGAATCCACGGCCGGCTCGACTAAGGCCGCAACTGCCGCTAATTCCACCGAAGCGGCTACGGACGCAACCGCGAACACCGCGCCCGCCGCCGGCGACCAGGTGTCCTTCGGAGCCCTGTCATGGACATACGGCGGCAAGCCGAAAGCGGGCGGAGCGCGGCTTTCCGGAGTCGGGATTTCCGAGCTTTCCGTCAGCTCCGGCGGATTGTCATTCAAGTACGTCCGGGACTTGTCCGCCTGGGGACTTGCCAACGGACAGGCGGGCGCGGTGGCGTGTCTTTTCGTCCAGAACAATTCGGGGAAATGGGTTGGTGGAAAATTCGACTGGATATCCAGCTCCAGGCGTTCGCGATCCTTCACTAACATCTACGCGGGCTACGGCGGCTGGTCGCTGGCGAACGTCCCGAATCCCTGCCCCGTCGCGTTCGTCATCGTATCGTCGGACGGAACCCGGCGCTCCAACGTAATCGCGGGAACCTGGTCCCGGTAGCCGACGCGCCTTTTCCCGAAGATCCAGACACTCGCACGCACACGATACCACCGGCTCCGGACTTTCCGTGAGGCGGGCAAACAACGATTGATCAGATTCGAAGACAATGACAGACAAGGCAAAAGAACTCACAACCGAAGAGATGCAGCGCGGACTGCGCGAAACCGGGCGCTACGTCACGCCGCACCCGCGCAAGCCGCCGCCGCCGCCATTCCGCAGGCTCGCGTTCACGGCGCGAATGATGCGCTCGTACTGGCACAGCTACGTCTGGAGCGCCCGCCCGAACTTCCGCACAAAGGGATGGGCTGAACTTTCCTTCGAAGTGCTCCGCAACGCGGAAAAGGCCGGCGGGCGCGTCGAGGCGGAGGGATTCCGCGCGCTCGACGCGCTGCACGGCAGCCCGGCGGTCATCGTCTGCAACCACGTTTCGGCGATGGAGACGTACCTGCTGCCATCGATGCTGTGCGCCTGGAACGACGTCGCGTACATCTTGAAGAAGTCGCTGCTGTCGTACCCGGTCGTCGGCCGCTGCATCAGGGCGATTGCGCCAATACCCGTTTCGCGCAAGAGTCCGGTGGCCGATCTCCGCGCGGTTCTCGAACACGGGACCAAGGCGCTGAAGGACGGTCGCTTCGCGGTCATATTCCCGCAGGGCACAAGACACCGCCTCTTCGATCCCGCGACATTCCATTCGCTGGGAGCGAAACTCGCGCTGCACGCGGGAGTGCCTGTCGTCCCGATCGCCGCCGCCACCGACTTCCTGCGCATCGGAGAGTGGCAGCGCGACCTGTTCGCAACGCTGCACCCGGAGTCGCCGATCCGCTTCGCATGCGGAGACCCAATTCCTCCGGAATGCGGCGAACGCGAACTTCAGGCCCGAAGCGTCGAATTCATATCGGCAACTTTGGCGCGCTGGGAAAAGCTAGACCGGCGGCAGATGCTGCTTGCGCCTCGTCCTTAGTCCTTGCGAGCAAGAGCGCGCCAGGCGATGTCGGAACGGTAGAACGCGCCGTCGAACTTGATCTTGACGACAGCGCGGTAGGCTGCGGCGACGGCGTCCTTGAGAGTCTCGCCAAGCGCGGTCACTCCGAAGACGCGCCCGCCGTCCGTCGTGACGACGCCGCCACGCTTCGCGGTGCCAGCGTGAAAGACAGTGGCGTCGGGAAGCGTTGCGGCCTCGTCAAGCCCCTCCACCGCGATGCCCTTGCGATAAGAGCCGGGATAGCCGCCGGAAACCATCACAACGCACACCGCGGGGCGCGGATCCCAGGCGACGAGGTCCGGGGAAAGCGTACCGGCGCGGCAGGCCTGGAGGGCGGGAAGAAGCGGCGTGGCCAGACGCGGAAGAATCGCCTGCGTTTCGGGATCTCCGAAGCGGCAGTTGAACTCCAGAACCTTGGGACCGGTGGCCGTCAGCATCAGCCCGGCGTAAAGCACCCCCTTGTACGAAATGCCGCGCCTGGAGAGCTCGGCGACCACGGGCCGCAACACCTGGGACTCCACCACCGCCAACATGTCGTCGGTGACCACGGGCGCAGGGGAATACGCGCCCATGCCGCCGGTGTTTGGACCCTCGTCGGCGTCGAGAAGCCGCTTGTGATCCTGCGCGGAAGCCAGGGGCACTACGGTTTCGCCATCGACGAACGCAAGTATCGACGCCTCCTCGCCTTCGAGGAATTCCTCGACCAGGACCTCGCTGGCGGCAGCGCCGAACCTGTTGTCGGAGAAAAGATCGCGCAACGCGGTCTCCACGTCGTCCTGCGACAGGCAGACCATGACGCCCTTTCCGGCCGCCAATCCGTCGGCCTTCAGCACGACGGGAACGCCGAACTCGGAAACGGCATCGCGCGCCTCGGCCTCGGAGCGCACCACGCGTGCGCGGGCGGTGGGCACCTGCGCGGCGGCCATCACCTCCTTGGCAAACGACTTGCTGCCTTCAATCCGCGCGGCGGAGCGCACCGGGCCAAACGCCGCAAAGCCAGCGGCCTCCAGCTCGTCCACGAGTCCCAGGCACAGCGGAACTTCCGGTCCGACCACCGTGAAATCGGGCCGGTTCTCGCGAGCCCAGGCGACGAGCGCCGCCACATCGTCGGCGGGAACCGCGACGTTTTCCGCGATAGCAGCGGTGCCGGCGTTGCCGGGAGCGCAAAACACCTGCGCAGACGGATCGTCCTTTTTGAGCTTCCAGACGATCGCGTGTTCGCGCCCGCCGTTTCCGACAACAAGAATTTTCATTTCGTTCGCTAGCTACTTTGCCTGGATCCAGAGAGTCTGGCCGGCGCGGATCTTGGAGGCGTCCTTTATGCCATTGTCGTTCATGATCGTCTGCACCGGCACGCCGAAAGCGGCGGATATCTGCGAAAGCGTCTGCCCTGGCTCGACCGTCCATTCGTAGAACTCGCCGCTGCGGGGAGGCGAGGACGCGCCGGAATCGCGGCGCCCGCCGCCGCCGGAATTCGAGCGAGAACCCGCAGACTGGCGGACCGCATCGCGCACGGCGGCGCTTGTGCGCTTCTCGGACGCGGCAAGCGCCTTGTTGACGTCGGCCACGATTGCCTGATGCTCGGCCGAAAGGGCGGACGATATCGTTCCCGGGACCTTGGAAAGGGCGCTTTCGAGCGCGGCGACGCGACGCTCCAGCGCGGAAAGGTCGCCGCGCATCGCAATCGCGTCCTGTCCACGCGCGTTGGCGGCGCGCTCATTCTCCTCGGATCGCTGCGAAACCGTGCTGACGCTCATGCCCACGCCCTCCAGTTCCGACTGCACGGAGCGCAACTGGCGCTGGAGTTCCGCGTTGGTCGTCTCCAGCTGCCGCATGCGCAGCTCCTGCGGCGACGGGCCGCGCGGGGCGCGCCCGGCCATGATCCTTCCGGTCGCGGGATCGGTGTAGCAACCGGACAGCAGCACCGCCGCGAGGGCGACGGCCGCGACGCCGGAAGACTGAGCCGCGCGACGCCGCAAGGAATTCGTCTTTTCTAGTGTCATCGCGCTCTCCACCAAGGTCGTTTTCAAGCCTCGGCCCCGGCGCCGGCCGCCGCCTTCTGGGCGGCGTAGATCCGCTGGACGCGGTCGCTCACGTCCTTGTAAGTCACGTCGGCGCGATAGATTTCCTTGAAGAACTTGGACGCCTCGTCGAGCTTGCCGTCCTGCTCGTACAGCTCGGCGAGCAGGTAGTAGACGTCCATCTTCTGCCTGTCCATGGCCGGCAGCTGCTCCAGCGCGGCATTGAGCTGCTCGACCGCCATGTCGAGCATCCCCTTTTGGCGGAAGCACTGCGCCATGAGGTAGAGCGACTGAACGCGGTCCTTCGGCGATTTCTGCGAAATCTGGAACTGCTGGATCGCCTCGTCCGGATAGCCGTACTTCCAGTACTGCTCGCCGAGCTGGAAGCGCAGATGCTGGTCGTTGGGATAACGCTGGACGCGCTCGGCGATGTCGTCGAACACATACTGGTCGCGCTCGGCCTGCTTGGCTGTCGCCGATGCCTCGTCCCCGGACTCGCGCAAGGCGGCGATTTCGGCATCCATCTGCTCGGTGCGCACGTCGGCATAGCGCAGATCGAGCGCGGGGTCCTGCCCGACGAGCGCCCTGGCCTTGTCGATTGCGGCGAGCGCCGAGGTGTAGTCCTTCTGCTGGAGGTAGAGATTGACGAGCGCCAGGCAGTAGTTGACGTTCTTCGGCTCCTTTTCGAGCTTGCGGAGAGTTTCCGCGATAAGGGCGCCGGCATCCTGGGCGGTCTTCACGGACTTGTTCGCCGCGTCGAGCTTCTCGACCTCCTTTTCGTCCTTGAGAGCCTTGCGGTAGTCGCCGGCCTTGGCCGCGTTTTCCCACTGGCCGCTCGTGGCGAGGGCCTCCGCGTTCTTGAGCAGCTTGGCGATTTCAGCATCGGAGGGCTTCGCGCGGTGGACGCGCTCGAAGCATTCGCGCGCCTTCTGGTAGTCCTTGGTCTGGAAATAGAGGCGGCCGAGCGTGGCTATGGCGTCGGTGTCGGAGGCGGGTATGTGCTCTCGCGCAAGCTCCATCGTCATGAGCCCGGCCGGCGAACGCCCGGCCTGAATCGCGGTTTCGGCGAAAAGCTTGACGAGATGGACGTTGAGCGGATCGTCCTTGAGGAGCTTCTCGCACTCCATGAGAGCCTCGGCAGCCTTGTCCTTCTTGAGAAGCCCCTGGATCTTCATGCGCTGAATCGAGGCGGTAAGGCCGGCGAACGGCTTGGCCGATGCCTTGCCGCCGTGCTTGCGGAGATACGCGGCGATCTCGGCCTTGCGCAAATCGGTGCGCGCCTGCAGGAACCACGGACAGGCCTGAACGCAGCGAAGCATCATTTCGATGGCAAGTTCGGGATTGCGTTCAATGGAATCCTGCGCCTTGATGTGAAGATTGCGAATGTTCTGCGGAATCGGCTTGTCCGCCTCGGATTCGGCGGGGGAATTTGCGTTTTCTTCGGCCATGGCTTGAATGTCGTGTTCTGGAAAGACCGCCGCACATACTCCCGCAAACATGACGAAAAGTCAACACGCCCGCGACCGCCGACGGAATTTTGCCGGATTCGCCCGACTCCCTCACGCCTGCGGGATGGTGCATTGTGGGGAGTTTTGTGCTAGACTCCGCCGCAACGCTTCAAGTACAAGGCAATGAAATACGTCAGCACACGCGGCGGCATCCAACCGGTGTCCTTTTCGCAGGCCGTTCTCATGGGGCTTTCCAGGGACGGAGGGCTGCTGGTTCCCGAATCTTTTCCCGACGTCCGGGACCGTTTCCCCAGGTGGAGTAGCCTGCCCTACGCCGATCTCGCGTTCGAGGTGATGAGGCTTTTCGCGGACGACGTCCCGGAGGACGCGCTCCGCGACATCGTCACGCGCTCGTACTCGACCTTCACGCCGGTGCCGCCGGCGCCCGACCAGCCGCGCACCGGTCCGGAACCTGTCCCCGTTCGCCCCGCAGGCACGGTCCACCTGCTCGAGCTCCACCATGGTCCGACCCTCGCGTTCAAGGACGTCGCCCTGCAATTCCTCGGCAACCTCTTCGAATGGCTCCTCGGGCGCAACGGCGGCGCGATGAACGTCGTCGTCGCCACGTCGGGCGACACTGGCTCGGCCGCCATCCACGGCCTTCGCGGCAAGCGCGGAATCAGAATCTTCGTCCTGCACCCCGCAGGGCGCGTCTCGCCGGTCCAGGAACTCCAGATGACGAGCGTCCTCGACGACAATGTCTTCAACATCGCGCTGGACGGGACGTTCGACGACGCGCAGGCCGTGGTCAAGCAACTTTTCTCGGATCTGCCGTTCAAGGACGCGCATTCGCTCGGCGCCGTCAATTCGATCAACTGGGCCCGCATCCTCGCGCAGGTCGTCTACTACTTCTACGCCGCGTTCCGGACAATGGAGCGAACCTCCGCCAAGGAGGTCTCGTTCGCCGTGCCGACCGGTAATTTCGGCGACGTGTTCGCCGGCTACGTCGCATGGAAGATGGGTCTGCCGATCCACCGGCTGCTCGTCGCGACGAACGAAAACGACATTCTGTTCCGGTTCTTCTCGACAGGAGCGTACGAGCGCGGGAACGTTGTGCGGACGCTGTCCCCGTCGATGGACATACAGGTGGCGTCGAATTTCGAGCGCTGGCTGTACCTGCACTCTGGCGGAGACGCCGCACAGGTGCGCGAATGGATGAAACATTTCGCCGAAAACGGAGCATTGCGCATTTCCCCGGACGCGGACGGCGCGTTCGATCCCGTACTGCGCGCAGGCCGCGCGGACACCACGCAGACGCTGGACACCATCCGCACCTTCCGCGAAAAACACGGAGTCCTGCTCGACCCGCACAGCGCCGTCGGCGTTTCGGCGGCGCTCGAAGACGCGGGAAGGGACTCCGCCGCCGCGCCGTACATCTGCCTCTGCACCGCGCATCCGGCGAAATTCCCCGACGCGATCGCGCAGGCCCTTGGATCGGCAGCCGAGGCGACACATCCGGCGATCGAGGCGCTGCGCGGCTCGCCTACGCGCTCGTTCCCGCTGCCCAACGACGCGCGCGCGGTCGCGGAATTCGTGGCGGCCCACACCTGAGGACGCGCCGCCGCAGGCCACACGCCGCCCCCCACCCCGCCCCGCCACACTATCCCATTTTTCAAACTTTCTTCAAAACAATCACGGAACACAAGCCATGCGCTGGTCAAAAACCCTTCTCTGCACTCTCCGCGACGATCCCAAGGACGCGGAAATCACTTCCCACAAGCTCATGATGCGCGCCGGCCTTCTGGTGAAACTCGAAGGCGGCCTCTACTCCTATTCCCCGCTCGGCATCCGCGTCCTGCACAAAGTGGAGCAAATCGTCCGCGAGGAAATGGACCGCGCCGGCGCAAACGAAGTCCTCTTCACCGCGCTTCAGCCCATTTCGCTGTGGAAGGAGTCCGGGCGCGCCGGGATCATGGGCAAGTCAATGTTCCGCCTCACCGACCGCAACGACAACACGATGGTGCTCGGGCCGACGCACGAAGAGGTCGCGACCGACTACCTGCGCACGCTCGCATCGTCCTACCGCCAGCTCCCGGCGACCGTATACCAGATCCAGACGAAGTTCCGCGACGAGATCAGGCCGCGCTTCGGCCTCATGCGCTGCAAGGAGTTCGTCATGAAGGACGCCTATTCGTTCGACGTGGATTCCGATTCGGCGGACGTCTCTTACGAAAAGATGTACAACGCCTACCTGCGGATTTTCCGGCGCTGCGGGCTGGACGCGCATCCCGTGGAGGCCGACACCGGAGCCATCGGCGGCAACCATTCCCACGAGTTCATGGTGCTTGCCCCGTCCGGCGAGGACGGCATTCTGCACTGCCCCGAATGCCGCTACGCGGCCAACCAGGAACGCGCCGAGCGCCGCGTTGGGCCGTGCGACTGGAACGCCAGGTCGTCCGAGCCGCGCGCAAAGGTCGCAACGCCCGGTGCGCACACTGTGGACGAGGCGGCCGCGTCCCTCGGAATCGCCCCGGACCAGGTAGTCAAGTCGCTTGTGTACGTGGCCGACGGCAAGCCGGTCATGGTGCTGATGCGCGGCAACGCCGATCTGTGCGAACCCAAGCTGCGCCGCCTTCTCGGCGCCGCGGAGCTGGAAATGGCAGATCCGGAGACCACGGCCAAGGTCGCCGGGCCGTTCGGCTCCATCGGCCCCATCGGCGTCTCCGTCCCGGTCTACGCCGACAACGCGCTCAAGGAGGCGCGCGACATGGCTGTCGGCGCCGGCGAGGACGGATTCCACGTCATGCACTGCAATCTCATGGACGATCCGGACGTCAGGATCGCGCAGTTCGCCGATCTGGCTACGGTGGTCGAAGGCGACCTCTGCCCCCATTGCGGCAAACCTCTCTCGCTCGCGCGCGGCATCGAAGTCGGCCACGTCTTCAAGCTCGGCACGAAGTACACGAAGGCCATGGGCTTCAAGGTGCTCGACGCCGCCGGCAACTCCATCACCCCGATCATGGGATGCTACGGCATTGGCGTGTCGCGCACCGTCCAGGCCATCGCCGAGCAGAACAACGACAAGGACGG
>CAMOSH010000166.1 GCA_946624575.1 uncultured Verrucomicrobiota bacterium | reverse complement strand
CTCCAACCTGGAAAGCGCCATCATCGCCTGGAACAAGGAGCGCGGCCCGGATCCGCACGCGCTCGCGGACTACCTTCGGGAACACGGCGTCAGCGTGCTGGACAAGTACGGGAAGTACTTCCCTTCATTGCCCCGCCCGCCCCGTCCCGACTCGCCTGCCAGCTGACATGGACTACATCGACTTCATCGACGCCCCAGCCGTCCGCGACCATTTGCGGACGCTTCCCCCGCTGCCGCCAGCCCAGCAATGCATCCTGATCGCCCAAAGCGGGATCAAGCCGCTCGAGGACAAGCTCGCCGCACTGAAGGCGATTCGCGCAGCCACGCCGCCCGAGGACTTCGCGCGCCGCTGCTGGGCGTTCCAGTGCAACGATCCGTTCCCCGTCATCCTCGACCGCTACCTCCGGACGATCCGCGACCTCGTTGCCCGCAACCTCGACGCCTTCCTCGCACACTGGGACGGCAAGATGACGCGCGAAGAGCTGCTCGAGACGCTGAAAGCAAACCTCTAACCTCCAAATACGAACCACTCCCATGATCGGTGCCATCGTCGGCGACATCGCCGGTTCCCCCTACGAATTCGACAACATCAAGACCACGGCCTTCCCGCTCTTCGGGTCGCACCACGGCAAGCGCGCACGCCCCACGGACGACAGTGTGATGACGCTCGCCGTCGCGCGGGCGCTGCTCGACGCGGCGGACGACCCCGCCGCGCTGCCTGCCGCTGCCGTTCGCCGGATGCAGGAGTTCGGCCGGCGTTACCCGCGTATCGGTTACGGCCCCGCGTTCTACCGCTGGCTCTTCGATCCGGCTCCGAAGCCATACAACAGCTGGGGAAACGGCGCCGCGATGCGCGTGAGCGCCTGCGGCTGGGCCGCGCGGACGCTCGACGAGGCGCTCGCGTTCTCCGATGCCGTGACGGGCGTCACGCACAACCATCCAGAAGGACTCAAGGGCGCGCGCGCCGTGACCGCCGCGATCTTCCTTCTCCGCACCGGAGTGCCGTTCGAGGAAATCTGGAAACACATCACCGAAACCTACTACCCGCTTGATTTCTACATCGATGACATCCGCACGGATTACGAATTCGACGTCTCGTGCCAGGGTTCCGTACCGCAGGCGCTCAAGGCTTTCTCCGAGGCCGACGAGACGACCTGCGGATGGAGCGGCGTCGAACATGCCGTCCGCAACGCGGTCTCCATCGGCGGCGACAGCGACACGATCGCCGCAATCGCGGGGGCCGTCGCCGAAGCGCGGTGGGGCGTCCCTGACGACCTGCGCAACAAGACGCTCGCCCGCCTGGACGACTTCCAGCGCGAGACGGTCGAGGCGTTCGAGGCGCGCTTCGGCGCGCCCGTCCCCAACCGTCCATGGGACATCGACGGGGTGTTTCTCACAATTGTATGGTGGCACAATCCCAGGACGCACGGCAATCTCCCCGCCAACATCGCGCTTTGCTGGGAGTGCGAAAAAATCGCCGAGGGGATCCTTGTCCAGCGGAACCACGACAAATACTGGCAGCACGAAAACGTCTTCCGCATTTCCCTCGACGATGACCCCGTGGTCGATGGCGACACTGGCGACATCACTGAGGACGAAATCGCCCGCCTCAAGGACTTCGTCCGCCGCAACAGCGACCTCATACACGCCCACTGGACCGGGAAGAAGGACTCCTCGGTCGTCTTCCAGCTGAAGTTCGATTGAGACGGAGATCATTCCCGAGCGGCGAAGCCGCGAGCATCCGGCCGATGCGCGGCCGCGAAACCGAAAGGAGAAGAAACCATGTCCAACAATGAGAATCAAGAACAATCGACCGACGCGAAGACGCCGCTAGCGCCATTGTCGAAAAGCATGAACCTCCGGCCGTGGAAGATCGTGAGCGGAGGGCAGACCGGCGTCGACCGCGCGGGACTCGCTGCCGCAATGTCGTTCAGCATCGCGACCGGCGGCTGGATGCCGTGCGGGCGCCTCGCCGAGGACGGCGTGGTGCCGGAGGGGTTCTACACCCTGAAGGAGTGCCCTACTGGCGGATTCTGCGAGCGGACGAGGAGGAACGTGATCGATTCCGACGCGACGCTGATCCTTGTCGACGCGCTTCCGCTCGTCGGCGGGACCGCCTACACCGCCGACTACGCCGCCAAGAACGGACGCCCCTGCAAGGTCGTCCTCCTGTCCGATGCCGACGCCGTCACCCAAATCCGCGACTGGATGCTTTCCCTGGAGGACTCCGTGCGGCCCGGACAGCCCGGCGGAATCGTGCTGAACGTCGCCGGCCCCCGCGAGTCCGGCTCCCCGGGCATCTTTGCCCGAGCGAAGAAAACGCTGCTGGAAGTGTTCGCGTTCTTCCGCAACCACTCGGGCGGCGACTTGTCGGCAATCGACGAAAAGGGCGATCTCGTCGCATGGATGGACGCGGAGTTTGCGGAGGAGCTGCTGGACGACAAAAACTCGGCCCGCACGGAAGCCAACAAGAAGGAAAGGGAAGAACAATGAAACCTCCGAGCGGCGAAGCCGCAGGCTATCGGCCGATGCGCGGCGGGCGCGAGCCCGCCGCTGCGAAGCCGCCGAGTCTGGACTACATCGACTTCATCGACGCTCCCGCCGTCCGCGACCATTTGCGGAGGCTTCCGCCGCTGCCGCCCGCGCAGCAGTGCATCCTCATCGCCCAGAGCGAAATACGGTCGCTCACGGACAAGCTCGCCGCGTTGCGCGAAATCCGCGACGCCACACCGCCCCAGGAATTCGCGCGCGGCTGCTGGACGTTCCAGTGCAACGACCCGTTCCCCGTCATCATCGACCGCTACATCAGGACGCGCGAGGAGCGTCTTGCTCGAATGCGCAAGGCGGAACCTGGCGTTATCTACTTCGCGGAGGATCTCGACGGCTCCTGGGTCGGCGACATGTTCTCCACGTTTGAGGCGGCGCTCGCCTCCGTGAATCCTCCGCTGCGCGAGGACGACGATCCGCCATGGATCGTCCGCCGCCCCATCGACGAGCCAAGCGGCGAAATCCTCGAAGCGAAACTCACGCGAGGGCGGAAGATCGCCGAAATCACGGTCAAGCGACACCATGACTCCGAATGCGGGCGCGACTGGGGCGGGGAGTTGCAGAACGGCTACGCGCACGTACCGCATCCATTCAAATGCGGCGACATCGTGCGGCAGTTCGGCGACACGTACTGTGTGCTGGCCGAAGACGCAAAGGATTCCGACGGCGGTTTCCCGCATGGTGCCGACTGGAGCGACATGCGACTCCATGGGGTCACTTGGGACCTGCGGACGGGGACGTTCGCCCACGACCACAATATCCTGTTCACGAAATACGGGACGGAACTCGTCGACCCCGCCGACCTCCCGGACAAGCAGCGAATGCTCGCGGCGGTTTCGCTCGTCATGCGCGGCGAGTATTCGCTGGCCGAATTTCTGGAGTGTTTCACAAACGGGCGGAGGAAGACGCTTGAGGAAGAGTCTATGAAGCTCGCCTAACAGGATGTCTGACGGCGTTTGACACAGGGGATGCGGAGCTTGTGAGGCAAGGAGAATGAAAAGGAGCGATAATGACTAAGAATGAGTTGAAGATCGTGTCCGGCGGACAGACAGGCGTGGACCGCGGCGCGCTGCAGGCCGCCATGGACCTCGACCTCGACTGGGGTGGATGGGCGCCGAAGGGCTGGCGCTCTGAGGACGGGGCCATGCCGCCGATCTACCGGGCGAAGATGCGTGAGCACGCAAGCGCGAACTACCTGGGGCGGACGCGGCGGAATGTCATGGACTCCCATGCGACCCTGATAATCGTGACCTCCTATCCGTTGAGCGGCGGCACGCTGAAGACACGCTTCTTCTGCCAGGAGACGGCGCGCCCGCATTTCGTGGTGGCGCTGGGGGAGGCTTCAGCCGTGGCGAAGGTTCAGACATGGCTGGGGCAGTTCTTCGCCGCCGAGCATCCAGTGCCATTCGTGCTGAATGTCGCCGGTCCTCGCAAAAGCAAGTCGGGCGGCATCCAGAAGCGCACCCGCCGCTTCCTCGCGGAGGTGCTGGCTGGAATGATACAGGAGAGATGACACATGGACTACATCGATTTCATCGACGCCGCCGCCGACATAATCAGGCAGTATGGCGAAGACAACTACTACGTGCTTGACGAAAGCGTGGAGGACAAAGACGGGCGGTTTTCCTGGGGGACGGACGAGTCCGACATGGTGCTTTACGGAATGTCCTGGCACAAGCCGTCTGGCACGTTCGGCCACGAGCACGTCTTCTACACGCGGGGCGGGACGGAACTCGTCGCCCCCGCAGCCCTTCCGGAGAATCAACGGATGCTCGCCGGAGGACGTCGGAACGATCCGCGACCTCGTCGCCCGCAACCTCGACGCCTTCCTCGCACACTGTGACGGGAAAATGCCCTTTGACGAACTGCTCACAGCCCTACGGGGGCCAGCGGCACAGAACACGAAGAAAAAGAAATGAAGAAGATTCTCTATTTGCACGGATTCGCCTCGTCGGGCGCGAGCGGCACCGTCGGGCTGCTCCGGCACGAACTCTGGGAAAAGGCGCCGCCGGACCGCCGTGCGACCATCGTTGCGCCCGACATCCCGCTCGACCCGTTCGTCGCCTTCCCCATGCTGGAGGCGCTGGCCTACAACGAGATGCCGGACCTCATCATCGGGACGTCGATGGGCGGCTGGTACGCCCAGATGCTCCACGGGTTCACGCGCATCTGCGTCAACCCGTCGTTCTGGCTGTCGAAGAAATACGACATCCTCTTCGTCGGCAGGCACAAGTGGATGAACCGGCGCAAGGACGGCGAGACGGAGTTCCACGTCACCAAGGAGACCATCGCGCATTACCAGGAGATGGAGGCGCGCCAGTTCGACGGCGTGACGGACGACGACCGCACGCTCTGCCACGGCCTCTTCGGGGACAAGGACGACACGGTCCTCGCTTCCGAAACGCGTCCCGTCTTCGAGCGATACTACCCCGGCATGTCGCGCGTCTTCCCAGGCGGCCACCGCCTGAGCGACCACGTCGTGACGCACACGCTCCTGCCGTTCATCCGGGAAATTGGAGTGCTGGACGGATGAATGTGCCGTGCAATCGTTTTTTTTGCATTTCTCCCGTTTCAACATTGATATTTAATTTGCGGATGGATAGAATAGGACACATCCGCCAATTCCGGCATGTGCTGGATACCACCAATCACAAACAAGTAAAAAAACAACCTTGAACCCGGAAAACTGCAACAGCAAACTCGACACGTCTCGTCTCGCATCGGCCGACATCGCCGACAAGATTCTGGAGAACTACGAAGAGGCCGAACGGAACTACGACTTGAGCTGGAAGCGCATCAACGGCGAGGACTGGGTGCGGATTCTGACAAAACTCCCCCAGCTCGCCGACAAGTGCGACTGGTCCGAAGTCACGACCTACGACTGGGTGGAACTCCTGCGCGAGCGCCCCGAATTCGTCGATCTCCGCACGGACGAATACTGGAAGGCCGGAATGTGGAAAGCCCTCGACGATCGCGACTGGGCGTGGCTTCTGGAGGCCCAGCCGCAGCTGGCGAAATACAGGCCGGCGAAGTAGCGGTTGGAACTCAATTCGCCCCGTCCGGCGCCCGCCGGGCGGGGCGAACAACCAACCACTACTTTCACCAACAACCAACCAACACAGGAGTGTTTTTATGTCAGCGATTACAATCGACAAGACCATCAAGACGGCGATGGAGAATATCGAATCCCACCATTTTGTCCTCCCTGCCATTCAGCGGAAGTTTGTCTGGTCCCCGGAGCGGCCGAAAATTTCCCTTGAACTGTATCCCGCGCGGTGGTAGACTGGGCTGCGTTGCGGCCAGGCGCCGCGACGGCACGAAACCAACCCGCTAAACAAAGGAGATAACAAAATGGCGAAAGCGCTCAACTTGAAACAATACATCAGCGACTTCTTCGAGTACGTCAAGAGCGAGAAGGTGGAACTCTACAACGAGTTTTCGCTTCAGCACGAGCTTGGGATCTACCTCCGCAATCACCTTCCGCGTGACTACAAGGTTCAGTTTGAGCGCAATGTTTCCTCTTTCCTCATCGAGGACGAAACGGTCAAGAAGGAAATTGACATCGTAATCTTCACGGAAGATAAAACGAAACGGTACGCAATCGAGCTGAAATATCCGAGAAACGGACAGTATCCGGAACAGATGTATGCGTTCGTGAAAGACATTCGGTTCGTGGAGCAGCTGAAGGAAAAAGGATTTACCGGCACCTGCGCGGTTACGCTTGTGGAAGACAAACCGTTTTATTTCGATTCCGGCAGATCAACGAACGACATCTATGGTTATTTTCGTGGCGGCAAGACTATCAAGAAAGAAATCAAAAAGCCGACCGGCGAAGGAAAAGAAGAGGATTCCATATTGATTGATGGGGTCTACAAAATCAACTGGGTGGATCTGGATGAGGTTCCGGGTGAAAAGGCTGAGACCCGCAAAAAACGGAAGTACTACATCGTGACAATCGATCGTGACAATCGGTTGATTGACTCGGAAAGCCCACCCGACGACTCAATTCCGACCGCACCTCGAGCCTTCGGGCTTCCGCGCGAGGGTCGTCGATATCGTCGGCATCGTTGATGTCGTCGACCGGCCGTGGCGCGGGGGAAGCCCTCCCCGAAGCCCGGCCGGACGTCGACGCAGTCGACGCCGCGACGAAATCGACGAAATCTGGCGTCCCGAATTTCCCGAAGGCGAAGGGGGCAAGCCCGACTTGGTCGATTGCGTCGAAGGGCCGGGGTCTGTCTGTTCCGGCTTTTTCGCCATTTTTCGCCATTTTCGCCATTTTCGCCTTGATTTGAAACAACGGGCTGTGGTAGACTCGTTGACGTTGCGGCGAGGCGCCGCGACGGCACGAAACCCACCCTCGCCACAGGAGAACCCAAAAATGGCACAGAAGAAGAAAACGACCGCGGAGAAGACCGCCTCGAAGGAGGCGCCGAAGAAGACCACGCCCCAAAAGCGCGTGTACCGCGTCGATATCAGCCGCACGTATTCGTCCTTCGTCTACGTGAAGGCGGAATCGCCCGAAGCAGCCGAGCAGTTGGCCGAGAAGTCGTCGGCCGCCGACTTGCGCGAGGTGGACGACCGGGGGGATTGGGCGGGCTATATTGAATACGAGTGCTTCGGCGACGAATACAACGACATCGAGCCTGATATCGGTGGCGAAGACGAGCCTGACGAATCCGCTGAAGCGGAAAAGAAGAAAGCCCCCGCCGTCGATCCCGCGATCGTCGAAGGCATCGTCGCCTCGATGGTGCCGATCCCGGGCAAGAATTTCAAGATGGGCAAATTCCCGGTCACCCAGGCGCAGTGGGAGGCGGTGATGGGCGAGAACCCTTCCGAGTTCAAGGGAGCGGACCGGCCCGTGGAGCTGGTCTCGTGGGACGACTGCCAGAAGTTCCTCAAGAAGCTCAACGCGAGCCCCGCCGCGAAGGCGTCCGGCTTGGTCTTCCGCCTGCCGGAGGAGGACGAATGGGAGTTCGCCTGCCGCGCGGGCGCGACGGGCAAGTACTGCAGGCTCGCCGACGGGACGGAGATCACCGCGGAGACGCTCGGCGAGGTCGCGTGGTTCGAGGACAATTCGGGCCCCGAGACGCATCCCGTCGGGCAGAAGAAGCCGAACGCCATCGGTCTCTACGACATGCACGGCAACGTGTGGGAGTGGACGAATACTGCGTTTGGCGAGCTCCGCGTCACCCGCGGCGGCAGCTGTCTCGGCTCGGCCGGGTACTGCGGGTCCTCCTCCCGGCTCAGGTTCTTGCCCTCCTCCCGGCGCGACTCCCTCGGCTTCCGCCTTTGCGCCTCCGGCAGGGCCGCATCTAATGACGAATCCGCTGAAGAGGAAAAGAAGAAAGCCCCCGCCGTCGATCCAGCAGTCGTCGAAGGAATCGTCGCGTCGATGGTCCCGATTCCCGGCAAGGACTTCAAGATGTGCAAATTCCCGGTCACGCAGACGCAATGGGAGGCCGTGATGGGCGAGAACCCTTCCGAGTTCAAGGGAGCGGACCGGCCCGTGGAGCAGGTCTCGTGGGACGACTGCCAGAAGTTCCTGAAGAAGCTCAACGCGAGTCCCGCCGCGCAGGCGACCGGCCTGGTCTTCCGTCTGCCGACGGCGAGTGAGAGGGATTTCGCCGCCCGTGCGGGCGCGATGGGCAAGTACTGCAGGCTCGCGAACGGGACGGAAATCACGGAGGAGACACTCGGCGAGGTCGCGTGGTTCGAGGACAATTCGGGCAACGAGACGCATCCCGTCGGGCAGAAGAAGCCGAACGCCTTCGGGCTCTACGACATGCACGGCAACGTGTGGGAGTGGACGAATACTGCGGATGCCCAGGGCCGCATCACCTGCGGCGGCTGCTGGTACGTCTCGGCCGGGGACTGCGAGTCCTCCAACCGCCTGCACGGGTACTGGCCCGACGACCGGATCCCCTTCCTCGGCTTCCGCCTCTGCGCCTCCGTCAGGGCCGAATCCAATGACGGGTCCGCTTCGCGGAAATGACGGGTGCCGGCTCCGCCGACAAATGACGGGCCGCCTTCGGCGGAATGACGGGTCCGCTTCGCGGAAATGACGGGCCGCCTTCGGCGGCGGAGCCGGGCGGCTCTGATTCCGGTCGCACCATCGACCTTCGGCCTTCCGTGCGCGGGTCGTCGATGTCGTCGGCGTCGTCGATGTCGTCGACCGACCGCGGCGAGGCCGCAGATCGGTTGATTATCCGGCCGCGGCGGAGTATACTTCCCCCATC
>CAMOSH010000165.1 GCA_946624575.1 uncultured Verrucomicrobiota bacterium | reverse complement strand
CACACTCTCGTCCGGGAGCGAGAAATCAGCACAACCCCTATCCCTGACCGAATACTGGCGGAAAGGGCCGGTATTTGACTAAAAGCAGGGCATGTTGTATCATCCGCCGCGTCTACGGGACACTTCATGCCCATGTTCGCACTTGCCTTGACCGGCGGGATCGCGAGCGGAAAGAGTCTCTTCGGCCGGTTCCTCGCCAACTGCGGGGCGCAAGTCGCGGATGCCGACGATATCGTCCGCGCCATGCACGCTTCTGGAGGCCTCGGCACCGGCGTGGTCGCTTCCCTGTTCGGCCGGGAATACCTGGCCTCCGACGGATCTACCGACCGTGCGCGCCTTGGCGCGCTGGTTTTCGCCGACGCCGATGCGCGTCGACGCCTTGAAGAGCAACTGCATCCGCTTGTCCGCTCCGAACTCCTTGCCTGGAAAAACTCTCCGCCCCCCGATGGCGCGGGGCGCGTCGTCCGCGTCGCTCAAATCCCGCTGCTTTTCGAGAGCGGCTGGCAGGGCGACTGGGATGCCACCGCCACGGTGGAGACCACGAATGCCGAAATCCGGATCGCGCGTCTCGCCGGGCGAGGCCTCGACCGAGCGGCCGCGCTTGCCAGAATCCAGTCGCAACTTTCGTCCGCCGAGCGTGCCGAACGCGCCGATTTCGTCGTGCGCAACGACGGCTCCGCGGACTCCCTCCAACGTCTAGCCGAAAAACTGCTTTCTCATTTGGTCAACACATGACAACAGACAACAACAACGACATGGTGCCGGAACTGCCCGGATTGGAAGCTCCAGAGGCGGCCGTCGCGGCGGTGACCCGGCCGCGCCGCACACGCGTTCGCAAGTCCGCCGCCGCCGAGGCGGCGCCGGCGACAGACACTTCCTCAGCCGCGCCTGCGCAACCTTCTGACGCCGCTGCGCCTGCGCAACCTTCTGACGCCCCCGCGCCGGTCTCGGCGCCGGCGCCCGTAGCGGTCGACCGCAATCCCGAAATACCGACGCTGCCGCCTCCGCCGCCACCCTCCACAGTGCCGCCGCCCCCGCCCTTGCCGCAAACATCCGCAATTCAGCCGGTCCTGTCAGACGACGGCGATGACGGATCCGGCCGCGAGGCTGCGAAGGCGCTGCGTCGGAGTCTGGACGACATGACGAGTTCCGTGCTGAAGATGGAGACGCTTTTCCGCAGCGCCCCGGCGTCGTCCGGTGCGTCGGGGAAGGGCTTTCGCGCGGGTGCCGCGGCAGGCGGAAAGCAGGGCAAGCGCGGAAACAGGAATTTCGACCGTAGCCAGCCTGTCCAGCCGGTCAAGGACGCGCGCGGCCAGCAGCCGCGCAACAGTCCTCCGGCGGCGGTGCATTCCGACGTCGGAGCCGGAATGCCGTCCGGGATCGCACCGGCCGACGCGCGTTTCGGCGGCGCCGAGGCGTCCCGCCTCGCGGCCGCGGCGGGGATTCCTCCGTCGGCCGCGTTTTCCGTCAGGCAGAATGCTGCCTCCGTCGCCGCGCCCCGACTTCCGGGCGGCGCGGATTCGGAGCCGGCGCTTCCGCAGGCGCACGAAAATCCGACACCCGTCCAGCCGCGCCGTCCGGCTTCGGATTCTCAGCTTTCGGTGGTGAAAGTCTCAGATCTTCGCGCGCTTTCCGATTCTGAACTTCTCGATCTCGCGCGCGACCAGCGCATTTTCGAAACTACCGTGCCGCGCCGCAAGGTCGACTTCGTGTTCCAGCTGCTCGTGCGGCACGCGCTGCGCGGCGGCGTCGTGGAGTGCGACGGAAACCTGGAGCTGCCCAATCCGGTCGACGCGGCCGAGACCATCGCGGCTGCGAGCGCGGCCGGCGCGTCCAAGGCCGACGCCCGCGCCGCCGCGCACCTTTCCTGGCTGCGTTCGTGCACGGATGGGTTTCGGCCATCCCCGTCGGATGCCGCGATACCCTCTGGCATGCGCGAACGCCACGGGCTGCGGCCTGGCGACTATGTGACGTGTCGCGCAAAATTCGTGCAGGGTGGCGCGTTCGGAGGCCAGTTCGAGGCCGTAGAGATAACGAGCGTCAACGGGCTGCCTCCCGGCAAGTCGCGGCTTGCGCCGCTGTTTGGCGCAATGCCTGTCGGCATCCCGACGCGGCCGCTGAAAATCGGAGGTTCGTCGTGTGTCGGCGCAGCAGCGCTCGACGCGGCCGATGCGGCCGCGCCCCTGGCGTTCGGTTCGCGCGCTCTGCTGCTCGCGCATGATCTCCCCGTTGCCCTGACGATGATGCGCAGGGCGGCCATTTCCGTCGCCGCCGCGAATCCCGCCGCGCGCGTGATCCTTGCGCTTCCGGCCGCGATGCCCGAAGACGCCGCGGCGTTCGCGGCGGAACTCGCGGCCGTCCCGGCTGGCGCTTCGCCGGACTCGCCGGATTCCGGCGAGTCCGCGAACGACGCCGATTCGCCGTCCGGGATCCCGATGCTCTGCAGCGCGGATTACGATGACGCGCCCGACAAGACCGCGCGCCTGGTTTCCATGCTCGTCGACGTCTCGCGCAGGCTCGTCGAGAGCGGTCGCGACGTGATTGTGTTCCTCCACGATCTGCCGCAGTTCCTGAATTTGCCCGCCGCGGAAATCGGGGCGGTGGGGCGGCGTGGCACCCCAGTGGCGCCGCTGGAGGAGACGTTGCTCGGCCTCAGGCGCCTGTTCGCGGCTGCGCGTTCGGTCCCCGACGGCGGTTCTCTCACCGTCGTGGCCGGAATGCAGGTCGCGGAAGACGGCGCTTGTGCAACTGCGCAGCGCGCCGCTCTTCTGAATGCGTTCCAAGGCGCCGCGAATGCGGTGCTGGCACTTCGCTCCGACGGAATGCCTGACGCGGCGCGCTCGTTCAGCCAGTTCTCCCCGAAAGCCTGAAATTGGCAGTGCGCATCCCAGCCGCGTTGGAACTTCTGCGTCCTGGCCAGTGGTTGAAAAACCTGCTGGTCTTCGCGGGGCTGGCCTTTGCGCTTGCGGACCGGAACCAGTCGTTCGACATGCTGCCGGCGGTGCTGGACGCCGCCTGCGCCGTCGTGGCGTTCTGCCTGGCCTCCGGCGCCGTGTACGCATTCAACGATGCGGCCGACGCGGCCGCTGACCGGATTCATCCGGAAAAGCGGCGGCGGCCAGTCGCCTCGGGGCGCATTTCCCCGCGGGCGGCGCGCATGGAGGCCCTGGCGGTTTTCGCGCTGGCCCTGGCACTTGCCGGAGGCTCCGCGGGAGCCGGGCTGCTTGCGAGCGTGGCGTTCTACGCCGCGCTGCAGGTGTTCTACACGGGCGGACTCAAGAAAATCCCATGGGTCGAAATCGCGGTGCTGGCGTTCGGGTTTCCGCTGCGCGTGAAGGCAGGAGCGATTGCGGCTGGGGTTCCCGTCACGCCCTGGATCGGACTGTGCACATTTTCCGCGGCGCTTTTGGTGGCGGCCGGGAAGCGCCGCGCCGAGCTTCTGGCGCTTGGCGCCGACGCGCCGCTGCACCGGGCTGTGCTGAAGCACTATTCGGAGCGCGCCCTGGGAGTTGCGGTTGCGGTCCTCGCCGGAGTCGCGTTCGCCTGCTACGCCGCCTGGACGCTGCTTCCGGCGACAGCCGCAAAGTTCGGCGTGGATTCTGGCCGGCTGCTCCTGACCGGGGTTCCGGTGGCGATGGGGCTGCTCCGGTATTTGCAAATAGTCCTGTTGCGCGGCGGCGGCGGCCGTCCCGAACGCATTTTCTCACGCGATCCCGGTATGCTCGGATCGCTTGCGCTTTGGGCGGTTTCATGGATTGCCGTTTTGTCGTAGAATCCGGCGCACCGCGTTTTCCAGATGCCGACATACCAGATGAAGCTCCTCCCGACAATTCGCACCATCGCCGACCTCAAGGCGCTCCCCGTTGAGCGCCTGGCGGAGCTGGCGGCGGAGATCCGCGCGGAAATCGTGGCGACGGTCGCGCGACACGGCGGCCATCTTTCCTCCAATCTCGGCACGGTCGAGCTTTCGGTGGCGCTAGCGTACGTCTTCGATCCGCCGTCCGACAAAATACTTTTCGACGTATCGCACCAGGCCTATGCCTGGAAGATACTGACGGGCCGCGCTGACCGGTTTTCGACGTTGCGGCGCACGGACGGGCTTTCCGGGTTCCAGAAGAGGAGCGAGTCCCCGTGCGACCCGTTCGGTTCGGGACACGCCGGCAATGCGATTTCCGGAGCGCTCGGTCTCTGCGTAGCCCGCGACCGTGCGGGCGGCGACGAGGAGGTTGTTGCGGTTGTCGGCGACGCCTCGATCGCCAACGGCGTTTCGCTCGAAGCTCTCGACAACGTGCGCAACACCACCGACAGGCTGCTTCTGGTGCTCAACGACAACGAGATGTCGATCGGCCGGCCGGTCGGGGCCTTTTCGCGAGCGTTCGCACGCATCCTGGCGTCTCCCGGATACAACCGCTGGAAGTCCAGAATCGAGGCTTATGGCCTGCGCCGTTTGCGGATGGCGCCACTGCGCAGCGCCTACCACGCGCTGGAAAGCCGCGTCAAGAGCCTTTTCCTGCGACGCGCCAACACTCCGTTCGAGAGCCTGGGCATACGATACGTCGGGCCGCTTGACGGGCATGACGTGGCGCAGCTGGTCGACGCGTTTCGGGCGATGCGCGGTTCTCGCGTCCCGACGGTGATGCACGTCCACACCTGCAAGGGGCGCGGCTTTGGCCCGGCCGAGCGTGATCCCGAAGCCTGGCATTCCGCGCCGGCCTTCGATCCGGAGACCGGCGCGCGTGCGAATGCGGCTCCAGGAACCGTTTCGTGGAGCGCCGCGTTCGGCGATTCCCTCTGCGAGCTGGCGGCCGAAAACCCCGCCGTCTTCGCGCTCACGGCCGGGATGACGTCCGGCACGGGGCTGTCGGAGTTTGCGGAAAAACATCCCAATCGCTTCCTCGACGTCGGAATCTGCGAAGAGCACCAGGCCACGTTCGCGGCAGGGCTGGCCGCTGGCGGGCTGCGTCCGGTGGTGGCCGTCTACTCCACGTTCTTCCAGCGGTCCGTCGACGCGGCGATTCACGACATCGCGCTCCAGGAGCTGCCCGTCGTGTTTGCGTTCGACCGCGCCGGCGTGGTGCCTCCCGACGGCCCGACGCACCACGGCATCTTCGACATGGCGCTTCTGCGCTCAGTGCCCGGATACGTCGTCGCGCAGCCGCGCACTCCGGCGGCTCTTCGCGAAATGCTCAGCCTGGCGCTTCGGGAAAACCGTCCGTTCGCGATCCGCTATCCGCGCGGATCCGCGCCGGACGATCGCGCCGAGGCCGCCGGTTCCGCTGCGACTTCCCAGATTCAGGTCGGCAGGGCGGCCGTGGTTTCGCGCCATCCCGCCGTTCCGGGCGCCGCATTTCCCGGCGCGCCAGATTCACCCGCGCCGCTCGTGGCGATTTGGACGCTTGGGCCGCAGGACGATTGGGCCGGGGCCGTCGCTGCCGCTCTTTCCGCCGCCGGGGTGGCCTCGATTCACGTCGACGCGAGGTTCGTGCGTCCGCTCGACGCCAATCTCCTGCGAGCCCAGGTTTCGCGCGACGGCGTGGCGCTTTTCGCTTCGTTCGAGGACGCTTCCGTTCGCGGCGGACTCGGCGATGCGATGCGCGACGTCCTCGACGAGCTTGGCGGCGGCGCCGCAGTCAGGCCGCTGGTGAAGTTCGGCTGGCCGGCGGACAGATTCGTGCCACACGCGTCGTCGCGCGACGAGCTTTTGCTCCGGTTCGGAATCGACCCCGCGTCCGCTTCAAGGACAATCCTCGAAACATTGGAGAAAACGAAATGAATCCCCCTGCGACAGTGCTGACGCAGCAAATCGACGCCGCAACGAAAAAGGCGGCTCTTCCACTCGGACGGCTTTTCACGCTTGGCGCGATGGCCGGCGCGTTCATCGCTCTTGGCGCGGCCACGAGCTCGACCGCGGCGCACGCGGTCGCCAACGCCGGCATCGCGCGACTCGTCTGCGGTTGCGTGTTTCCCGTCGGGCTGCTGCTGGTGGTGTTTCTCGGAGCGGAGCTCTTCACGGGGAACAATCTGATGGCGATGGCGGCGGCGGACCGCCGCATCGGGCGCGTCGCGTTCCTGCGCAATCTCGCGGTCGTATGGCCCGCGAACCTGTTCGGCGCCGCGCTCGTCGCCTGGCTTGCCTCGAAAAGCGGCACGTTCGCCATCGGCGGCGGCGCGCTGGGCGCGTACACGGTGAAGGTCGCCGCCGGCAAGGCTGCGCTCGCCCCGTCGCAGGCTTTCGCGTCGGGCGTCCTTTGCAACATCCTCGTCTGCACGGCGCTTCTTGCCGGGGCCGCTTCCAAGCACGTCTCCGGGAAGGCGGTCGCGATCTACATCCCGATTTTCGCGTTTGTCGTTGGCGGTTACGAACACTGCGTCGCCAACATGTACTATCTGCTCGCCGGCGTCTTCGCCGGAGCGGATCCCGGGTTTGCGGGAATTGCGGCCGAGCGCTGGGGCGCCGTTGCTCCCGGCTTCTCCGGCGTCGCGAAGAACCTGCTTTTCTCCACGCTCGGAAATCTTGTTGGCGGCATCGCGCTCGTCGCGCTGCCGTTCTGGTACTGCCGCAGGACGCCGCAGTCCGGCAAGTAGCTGGCACCGTTGCGCGCGGCCCTGGCTGGCTGGGCGCGTGGTCAGCCCACGGTGCCTGGACCTGGCGCCATGTTGGCGCCCATGAGTTCGTCGTCGCCAGTGGCCGTGCCCCAGGGCTGCGTCCAGCCCTCTTCCAGTCCCAGCCGTTCCGCCTCGTCGGTCACGCGGCGGAATTCGTTTTCGGAAATGGTCCTGTTCCACGGGGCGCGGTCCAGCGCCTTGTGGGCCGGAGTGTACTGGGACATGAGGGAGATGTGGACGTTGCGCCCGAGCGTTTTTCGAGTCCAGCGCAGGTTTTCCACGGCCTCGTCCTCGTGCCCTGGCAGCACCAGTATCCGCAGGATCGTCCCGCCCGTGGCGATGCCGTGCGAATCGGTGCGCAGGGGGCCGATCTCGTTCCAGCACCAGCGCGCAAATTCGCGCGCGCGCTCCGGATAGTCGGCTGCGTGCGATGCCTCCGCAGCGCACTTCGCGCCGGAGTAGCGCAAATCTACGAGCGCTATGTCGAGAAGGTCGCGGAACCGCGCGCATGTCCGGGGCAGCGCGTAGCCGCTCGTGTTGAACACGCAGGGCAGGGCGGCGCCCGCGGCCCGCGCGGTGCGCACCGCCTCGGAGATTGCCGGAAGCCAGGGCTCGGGTGTCACGAGGTTCCAGTTGTGGCATCCCTGCGCGGCCAGGTCCAGCAGGATTTCCGAAAGTCGCGCGACCGAGGTTTCCTCGCCCGCTCCTCCGGCCGTCCAGGGATGGTTCTGGCAGTAGATGCACCCCAGCGGGCAATGGGAGAAGAACACCGCACCAGAACCGCGCGTCCCGGAAATTGGAGGCTCCTCGCCGTGGTGCGCGCCCCAGCGGAAGAGCTTGAGTGCGGCGCCGGCCCCGCAGACTCCGCGGGCGCCGCCGATGCGGTCGACCCCGCATTGCCGGGGACACAGCGAGCAGTGCCGCATTTCGTCGGCAAAGGCGTCGCATGTCGGCAACGAAACGCTTTCAGTTCCAGAGTTCATTGGCAAGATCTGTTGGAAGAACGGGCTCCGGTCCCCTGGCGATTGCGGCCAGGTCTGCGGCGCGCCCGTGCAGGAGAGCCGCGCCCCAGGCCGCAGCGTGGCTCCCGGTTCCGCGCGCCAGCAGCGCGGCGCAAAGCCCGGCCAGTACGTCGCCGGAGCCGCCGCGAGACAGTGCCGGATTTCCAGCCGCGACAAGCGTTGGGCCGGTGTGCGGGGACGCCGCGATAGTTCCCGCTCCCTTGAGGAGCACTGTCGCGCCGCCGGCGAGTCGCGAAAGTTCGCTGGCACTTTGCATTCGGTCGCGTTGGATTTCCGCCGTCGTCGCGGTCCCTCCCATGAGCCGCGCCGCTTCGCCGGGATGCGGCGTCAGCACGACAGGGCGGCGCGACGCGGCTTCGCGGATCGCGGGCAGGTGCCGTGGTTGCAGCGCGTCCGCGTCAAGCACGAATCCCGCGACGCCAGGCGCGGACAGGAGCGCCTCGACGGCGTCCGCAGTTTCCGGTGCGCGGCCGAGTCCCGGCCCGATGCAAAGGGTCTTGCCGTCAAGTGGAAACGGGAGCGCTTCAAGCGCGTCGGGGCCAAGGGCGTCGGCATCGCCCCAGCTCGTGGCCATGGCTTCCGGGGTGCGGACGGCGGCGGCCTGCGCTACGGCCTGCGGGACGAAAGCCGACACAAGTCCCGCGCCGCCGCGCAGTGCCCCGAGGATCGCAAGCTGCGGCGCTCCGCGGTATCGGGCGCTTCCGCCGACTACCACCACATGTCCGAAGTCGCCCTTGTGCGAATCGTGGCCGCGGCGCGGGAGCGCCCGATGCAGCTCGCTCAGCGTCGCGAGCTCCGGCGCTCCGTCGCGTCCGCGCGATTCGTCGAATCCGTACCCGATGTCTGCAACCAGAATTTCGCCGCAGTGGCGCAACGCGGCGCTTTGTGAAAAAGCGAGTTTTGGAAGCCCCGCCGTCACGGTGAAATCCGCGTCGGCGCACGAGCCGTCGGGAAGGTCGCCGCCGTCGGCCGGCATTCCCGACGGGAGGTCAACCGCGACGACGAAGCGCCTGGCGGGCTGGGCGGACGCGCCGGATCCGGCGCGGAACCGCAGAAGCCACTCTATCGCCTCGGCGGCGTCAGGGCGCGGGGCGCCGCGCATCCCGATGCCGAGAATCCCGTCGATCGCGATTGCGCAGCGCGGCAACGACTGCGGCGGGGG
>CAMOSH010000164.1 GCA_946624575.1 uncultured Verrucomicrobiota bacterium | reverse complement strand
AGCACAACTGACTCTGGATCAGTTTGTCCAGGTTCGAATCCTGGAGAGGCAACCATGGAAGATTTCCCCGCGGGGAACGACAAAACAAACAATCCCGCGCGGGCGCAAACAACAACAACAAACCCAGCAGGATCGAAAAGATGGCCAAGATCAACTTCGGCGGCGTGGACGAAGAAGTCGTCACGCGCAAGGAATTTTCCATGGCGAAGGCGCGCAAGGCGCTCAAGGGACAGACGATCGCGGTGATCGGCTACGGCGTACAGGGGCCGGCCCAGGCGCTCAACATGCGCGACAACGGATTCAAGGTGATTGTCGGCCAGCGCAAGAGCGACCGTCCCGGATCCTCCTGGGCCCGCGCCATCAAGGACGGATGGGTTCCCGGAAAGACGCTCTTCTCCTACGAAGAGGCCGCGGAAAAGGGCGACATCGTGCAGTTCCTGGTGTCGGACGCCGCGCAGCGCGAGATCTGGCCGCGCATCAAGCCGTTCCTCACCAAGGGCAAGGCTCTCTACTTCTCGCACGGCTTCGGCTACGAGTACAAGGAGCAGACCGGCATCATCCCGCCGGACGACATCGACGTGATCATGGTCGCGCCCAAGGGCTCCGGCCTCAACGTCCGCCGCAACTTCCTCTCCGGCGCCGGCATCAACTCGTCCTACGCGGTTGCGCAGGACGCCACGGGCAAGGCCCTGGAGCGCACCCTCGCGCTGGGCATCGCCATCGGATCCGGATTCCTCTTCCCGACCACGTTCCACAATGAAGTCTCCTCCGACCTCACGGGCGAGCGCGGCTCTCTGATGGGTGCCCTCTGCGCGATGATCGAAGCGCAGTACGAAGTGCTCCGCGCGCACGGCCACAGCCCGTCCGAGGCGTTCAACGAAAGCTGCGAGGAGCTCACGCAGAGCCTGATTCGCCTCGTTGACGAAAACGGCATGGACTGGATGTACCAGAACTGCTCCGCGACCGCGCAGCACGGCGCTCTCAAGTGGCGCAAGATCTTCAAGAAGGCGATCAAGCCCGTCTTCCAGCAGCTCTACAAGAGCGTCACGAATCGCACCGAGTGCAAGGAAGTCATCCGCGACTGCGGCAAGAAGAACTACAAGCAGTGGCTCGAAAAGCAGCTCAAGCAGATGCGCGAGAGCGAGTGCTGGGCCGCCGGCGCCGTGTGCCGCCAGCTCCGTCCGCACGAGCCGGAGAAGGCAGGCGCCAAGACCGCCGCCGGCGTTGGCGGCCGCAAGGTCAACTGATCTTCCGGGTCACGCCACATTGCGGCGCCCACGCGACCGCAGGACGAAAAGGCCACGCGCTCCGGCGCGTGGCCTTTTTCCATGGTTCCAGTGTGCCGCGTCCGCCGAACCATCGTCATTCGACGACGAAAGCGGCGTGCGTCACTTCCGATCGCGAAGCGAAAACGAAAAAGGCAGGAATTCGGAAAAATCCCTGATTTCCGGAGCGCCGGCCCGGAGCGGCGCCACACCGACCGGCATGTCCGGCGAACAGAATTCGGCAAGCGCCTGCCGGCATGCGCCGCAGGGCCAGGCCGGGGAATCCGGAGTCCCACCGACGATCGCCAGCGCGCGGAATTCGCGCACGCCCTCCGAGACGGACTTGAAGAGGGCCACGCGCTCGGCGCACATGGTCAGACCGTACGAGGCGTTTTCGATGTTGCAGCCGCCGCGCACGACACCGTCCGCGCCAAGCAGCGCCGCCCCGACTGGATAGCGCGAATACGGACTGTGGCTGAAGCGCGCCGCTGCACGCGCCGCGGAGACGAGCGCGTCCCAGTCGATTTTCGGATTGACGTCGGTCCGCTGCGTCATGACGCGGAAGCCCGGATCAAGTGTAGCGGAGGACTTCGTCGACGGTGGTCACGCCGTCGAGGATGTTGCGGATGCCGTCCTCGCGCATCGTGCGCATGCCCAGTTCGCGAGCCTTTTCGCGGATGGCGAGCGTCGGCTTCCTTTCCGTGATCATGATGCGGATGGGGTCGGTCACGGTGAGGTACTCGTAGAGACCTGTGCGCCCCTTGTAGCCGGACTTGTTGCAGACGTCGCAGCCTGCGCCAAATGCGAATTTGCGCCCGGCCACCTGGTCGGCGGTGAGATTGAGGCGCTGGAGAATTTCGGTCGTCGGCTCGTATTCCGTGCGGCAGTTCTTGCAGATGCGGCGAACGAGTCGCTGGCCAAGGCACGCATTGAGCGTGGATGAAATCAGGTACGGCGCGACATCCATGTCGATCAGACGCGTGACCGCGCCGGCGGCGTCGTTGGTGTGCAGCGTGGAGAACACCAAGTGGCCGGTAAGCGACGCCTGGACCGCGATTTGCGCCGTTTCCAGGTCGCGAATTTCGCCGACCATGATGACATCCGGGTCCTGACGCAGGAAGGCGCGCAGCACAAGGGGGAACGTGTTGCCCTGAATCGGGTTGATCGGCACCTGGACCAGGCCGTCGATGTCGTATTCGACCGGTTCCTCGGCGGTGAGGATCTTGGTGCCTTCCTTATTGATGCGGCGCAGACATGAGTAGAGCGTCGTGGTCTTGCCGGAACCGGTAGGCCCGGTCACGATCACGATGCCGTTCGGCTTGTCGATGTCGCGGCAGATGTTGTCGTATACGTCCTCGGGCATGCCGAGGTTTTCGAGGTCGAGGGAGACGACCGACCGGTCGAGAACGCGCAGCACCACCGATTCGCCGAACTGCGTCGGAAGGCAGGAAACACGCAAGTCGATCACGCGGCCGCCGATGGGCAGCTCGATGCGGCCGTCCTGCGGCAGGCGGCGCTCCGCGATGTTCAGGCCAGATAGCACCTTGATGCGGGAAATCACCGGCGTCGCCAGGGACTTCGGCGGAGCGGTCATTTCGTAAAGGGCGCCGTCGACGCGGTAGCGAATCTTGAACTCCTTCTCGAAGGGCTCGAAGTGAATGTCGGACGCGCGCGCCTGAACGGCCTGGTTGAGGACCAGCGTGACGAGCCGGACGACCGGCGCCGAACTCGCGGCCTCGGCCATCTGCTTTTCGTCCATTTCCTCCTCTTCGCCGGCGGCGCCCGTCTCGAATTCGGCGAATGCAAGATAGTTGTCGGCCGAGGATTCCTGCGCGCCGTAGTAGCGCGAAATGCAGTCGAGCACCTCCTGCTTGCGGCCAAGCGCAAAGACGACGTCCTTGCCGAGCGCGAAGGAAAGCGCGTCCGAGACGTCGGGGCCGGGAAGCGAGAAAGTCACGAGCGTCACGGACGTCGGCGTGACTTCGACGGGAACGACGTTGTAGAGACGGGCCTGGGTGCCCGTCAGGACGCGCAGGACCGCCGGCTCGATGTCCACGCCCGCCAGAGGGACGATTTCGCTGCCGGTATTGGAGGCCAGCACTTCCAGCAGGTCGTCCTCGGTGAGGTAGCCGGCATCGACGACGATGTCGCGCGGGTCCTTGCCGGTTCGGGCGTGCTGCTCCAGAATTTCGTCGCATGCGGCATCGTCGAGGGTGCCGGTTTCGTGGAGGGTTTCGACTATGGGATCGGATGCGTATTCGTTCTTGGCCATTTTATGAACCTGGCTCGGCTTGGAAATTGCTGGCCCCGGCCGTCGGCGCGTCGAAATGCGCGCCTCTCGGCGTCAAGCCGCGCGAATGGTAGCACAAATCGCCGTCACTTGCAAAACTTTCCTGCGATTGCGATTTGACATGCGGCGGGGGGGGTGGCAGAATCCGTCCGAGACTTCCCCTCCGTCCGCGACTTTGCTTCGCCCAACCAATCAACCAACCCGTCCATGAAACTCGATCCCACGAAACTTTCCGACTGGCAGATCGCCGAAGCCGCCGAAAACGAACTCAAGCCGGTCGGCGACGTCGCAGCCGCGCTCGGCATCCGCCCCGACGAGCTCTCCCCGTACGGCCGCTGCTACGGCAAGGTCGACGCGCAGAGCATCATCGGCCGCCTCGGCGACACCGCTCCGCGCGCCAAATACATCGACGTGACGGCCATGACCCCGACGCCGCTCGGCGAGGGCAAGACCACCACGACGATGGGGCTGGTAGAAGGGCTCGGCGTCCTGGGACGCCACCCGGTGGCCGCGATTCGCCAGCCTTCCGGCGGCCCGACGTTCAACATCAAGGGATCCGCCGCCGGCGGCGGCCTGGCGCAATGCCTTCCGCTGGCGCCGCTTTCGCTTGGCCTCACAGGCGACATCGACGCAATCACCAACGCCAACAACCTCTGCATGACCGCGCTCACCGCGCGCATGCAGCACGAACGCAACTACGACGACGACAAGCTCGCGAAGCGCAACCTGCGCCGCCTCGACATCGACCCGTCGCGCATCAATTTCCGGTGGGCGATCGATTTCTGCGCCCAGGCCCTCCGCAACATCGAAATCGGGCGCGGCGGCAAGATGGACGGCTACCAGATGGACAGCGGCTTCTACATCACGGTCGCGTCCGAGGTGATGGCAATCCTCGCCGTGTCGCGCGACCTGGCGGATCTGCGCGAGCGCATGGGGCGCATCGTCGTGGCGTGGTCTCGCTCCGGCGCGCCGGTCACCGCGCGCGATCTGGAGGTAGACGGCGCAATGACTGCCTGGATGGTGCGCGCCGTTAATCCGACTTTGATGCAGACTCTCGAAGGCCAGCCCGTGTTCGTCCACGCCGGGCCATTCGCGAACATCGCGATCGGGCAGAGCTCGGTGATCGCCGACCGCCTTGCCAGCCGCCTCGGGGAATTCCTCGTCACGGAGAGCGGATTCGCCTCCGACATCGGCTTCGAGAAGTTCTGGAACATCAAGTGCCGCGCCACGGGAATGAAGCCGGACGCCGCGGTCGTGGTGGCCACGGTGCGCTCGCTCAAGCTCCACGGCGGCGGTCCCGAGGTGAAGCCCGGCGCGAAACTCGACGAAGCCTACACGCGCGAAAATCTCGCCCTCGTCGAAAAGGGGTGCGACAACCTTCGCGCCCACATCCAGATCGTCAAAAAGTCCGGCACGACTCCCGTCGTGTGCCTCAACGCGTTCTACACCGACACGAAGGCCGAATGGGATCTCGTGCGGCGTGTCGCCGAGGAGGAAGGCGCGCTGTTCGCCGTGTCGAAGCACTGGGAAAAGGGCGGCGAAGGCGCGCGCGAACTCGCCGAGGCCGTCGTCGCCGCAACCGAGGTACCGTCGGACTTCCGATTCCTGTACTCGCTCGACGAGCCGTTGGAGTCGCGCATCGAGAAGGTCGCCAGGGAGGTGTATGGCGCCGACGGAGTCGACTACGAGCCCGCTGCGCTCGAAAAACTCCGAGTGATCGCGGCGAATCCCGACATGGCCAGCCTGCCCGTCTGCATGGCCAAGACGCAGTACTCGCTCTCGCACGACCCTACGAAGGTCGGTCGCCCTCGCGGATGGCGGCTCCCGGTGCGCGACGTGCTCACGTACTGCGGCGCGGGGTTCGTCGTGCCCGTCGCCGGCGGCATCAAGCTCATGCCCGGCACTGGCTCCGATCCCGCGTTCCGCCGCATCGACGTCGATGTGGCGACCGGCAAGGTCAAGGGCCTGTACTAGCGTCTGGCCCGGCGGCTCTCAGATGGCGTCGAAGACGCGGACGAAATCGACTTCGAAGCAGTCCGGCAGCACGGCATCGAAGAGGCGCGGATCGGGCCTGCCCCACTCGCGGCGGCCTTCGGTGAGACCGCCGTCGTTGCCTACACTGCGGTAGCCGGCGCACTCGGTGGAAACGAGAACGAACTGCTCGACGTTTGACACGGGCGCATTCTGCTCGCCGACTTTCTTTCCGTTGGCGTAGAAGGTGTAGCCGGAGGGCGACCAGTCCACGCCGTAGTAACACCAACCGTCGGGCATGGTCTCGGCATCGTAGGAAAAGTGCCCGAACCAGTGGCTGTCGTTGCCGTAGCCGCCCCAGCCGTTGCCGCAGACGATCTTGCCATCGGTGTGCTGGCGGTAGGACTCCATGACGTCGCACTCGACGCCGCAGACCGCGGGATCCGGGTGCGAGCCGACGCCCGGCGCCTGGAGCCAGAAGGCGGCGTGCCAGCCCGCGCATTTCGGCAGGCGGCAGCGGATTTCATAATAGCCGAATTTGTGCATGAAGAGCGGTTCGCGACGCTTGCCAAAGGGCCAGAAGCGGTCGGGACGATCCTTGGGAATGTCGTATGTGAGCGATCCGGTCTGCAGATGCGGCGAGCAGAAGTCGTCGCCATGGCGCAACAGGTGGAGCCGCACGGTGGAGTCGCCGGTCATTTCGACGCCCTCGAAGTCGTGCGCGAAGGCGGGAAAGTCCGCCCCCCAGAACGACTCGCGGCACATCCACTTGGTTTTGTCGATCTGCGTGCCGTCGAATTCGTCATGCCAGACGAGCGACCACTTTTTGCCGGGGGGCAGGATCGAGGCGGCGCGGCCGGCTACGGGAGTGGCGGCGACTTGCGTGACGGGAACGGAACGTATGTCGATTTCGGTGAAGGCCATGGCGGCGTGATTATTCGCGGATGATTTCGTAGAAGAGCGTTGCGGAAGAGGAATCATACGCAGTGTCGGCGAGAAAGGCAACGATCCGCGAGTGCGGCGCTTCGCGCTCGCCCTCGCGGCAGGACGCCGGCACCTCGGCCACCCGCTCGCCAGTGGGAGAAAGGCGGTAGACTGCGAACGACGGGGGCTTTGCCCCCGAACCCTCGTCGAGCGCAAGCGAGATGTCGGCGCGGCCGCGGCGGACAAGAGGCGGGGTGGTGCCCTGCTCGATCCACGAGCGGGCCTCCGGGCCGTCGAACACGGCGCCGGTGTTCGCGGCGTCGGTCACGTGCGCGACGAGGATGCGCCGCGACTCGGCGAGCGGCGCGCCGTCGAGGGAGGTGGCCCAGATCGCGGCGGGGCAAACGGACTGGAGGCTCGCCGCCTCCTGCCCCTCCTGCGGCGGCGGCAGCAGTTCAAAGCAAAGCGCACCGCACTCCAGCGCACCGCTTTCGGCGAATCCCCCGCAGGTGCGCGGCGTCACCACGCGGAAAGAGCCATTGGTGACGGGGCGGGCAGAACTCTCGCAGAGGAGAGGCGGACTCCAGTCCGCCGTCGTGGAAAGAGACGGCGGTCTGGAGACCGCCTCCCCTTTGGCCACTTCCTCTTTGGCCTCTTCCCTTTCCAACCGCGCGCCGACGCGGCGCTCCCACGCGCTGACTCCCTTGCGCGCCGCGCCGAACTGCCGCGCCCGCGCCGCGGTCCGCAGCTCCTCTTCGCTCCAGACTTCCGCGCTTTCGGTTTCGGGCGGAAGCGGCGGCATGTCTCCGCGCAGGAAGAGGGCGATTGTGGCGTATTCGCTCGCGCGCTGCACGGGATCGCCGTGCAGGTCGAAGAAGCGGATCGGCACGGAGCCCGGCGCCTCGACGCCCTGCTTGTTGTGGCTCCAGGCGAAGCGCCAAAGTCCGCCCCAGCCTTGCAGCGCGGCGAGAGACCCCGCGACGAGGCCGCTCGCTGCACGGGTGCGCCCGGGCGCGGCCCAGTTCCACTCGGTGATGCAGAAGGGCTTGCCGAAGATGCGCCGCCAGGCGGCGCTTGGCACGCCGCCGTTCACGACGAGCGGGTTTTCGGCTTCGATGACGGTCGGGAACTGCCAGTTCTTGCCGAGAAAGCGCGGGTGGTAGGCGTAGAAATGGGTGTCGATGTAGTCGAAATCCTGCATCGGCGCGAGATACTGCCCCGGATAGTATCCGGCGTTGAGGTTGGAGAGCGGGGCGCGGCAGCCGAGCGCGCGCACTTCCGCTTCGAGGCGGGCGAAGAGCGCCGCCTCGCGCTCGGCGAGAAAACGCGCCAGATCGCCAGACGCGGCACCATAGACATCCGTTGGAAGCGGTGCGCCGCCGCTCCACTGCGTCCACGCTTCCGCGAAGCCGGGGCATTTTTTCAGGCCGTCCACGCCGTCGCGGCCAAGGTTCCCCTCGTTGATGAACCCGAGCGCGCAGAGCGCGGGCTCTTCGGCGAGCGTCCGGCCGGTGTGGGGGTTCCGGTGGCCGAGGAAGAGGCGCGTCCACGCGACGAGGTTGGAATACGCCGGCTCGTAAAAGGCGCACATGAGCTTGAATTCGCGGTCGGGCACCGTGCCGTCGCGGTCGATGCCGATGGCGTGCCAGATCATGCCCTTGGTGCGCGAGACGAAGAGGTCGGTGGTGAGGTAGAGCCCGTGGCGGACGCAGGCGGCGACGAGGGCGTCGAACTTCCGCCAGTTCCGGTCCGGCACGTCGAGCGCCGCGCCGTCGCCGCGGGGCTTGGCGCCCGAAAGAAAGGCCTCGTGATGGTGGATGCGCACGGAGTTGAAACCCATGCGGGCGAGGTTCGCGGCGAAACGGTCGGCGTTTTCGGGCTCCGGGACGTTTGCGCCGTGGACGAGGTTGACGCCGCAGAAGCGCACCTCCTCGCCGGGACGCCCCTCGAATTCGAAGTGTTCGCCGACGGCGACGACGCGGCCGAACTTTCCGGCCGGCTCGTGGTGCGGCACGACGGCGGAGAAGTCGAGCGCCGAACCGGGCGCGATCCAGTCCGTGCCGGGCGCGGGCGGCGGAAGGGGAATCCAATCCGGTCCGGGTTCGACGCGGACGGTTTCGGGGATGCTGAGGGAAAGCGATTCGTTGGGCACGCGGAAGACTACCCGCGTCTTGTATTCCCGCCCGGCCTCCATTTCATCGGCGGCGAGGATGATGCGCAGCGAGACGTTCTGCGTGCTCCAGCGGATGTTGTCCTGGACGAGGATTTCCTGCGGCTCCGGAAATTCCAGCACGAGCCAGGGAGCCGGACCACCGCCCTTCGTCTTCACGGCGGACTGGAGTCCGCCTCCCCCCTGAGAGGCGGCAGCCAGAG
>CAMOSH010000163.1 GCA_946624575.1 uncultured Verrucomicrobiota bacterium | reverse complement strand
CGTGCCTTCGTGCCTCCCTGCTCTCCGTGTTAGGCAAAAGCAAAAATGGCCAAAAAAAATGGCGGCTCGTGGCATAGCCGCCAACGGCGGCGTTCGATGCCACGGTCGCCATTTTCCTTGCGCACTTTGCGTTCCGCTGCACGGGCGGATTTTGTTCGCATTCTTATGCGGGGAGGGAAAATTTCTTCGCGCGCGGGCTGGCGGCGGGCGTGGCGCTGTCAGCGCAGGCGATAGCCTGCGCGGTGGACCGTTTCGATGCAGGAGGCGCGGCTGCCGAGTTTTTTGCGCAGCTGCAGCACGTGCTGGTCGAGGGTTCTCGGCGTTCCCACGTAATCGACTCCCCAGGCCTCGTCGAGCAGCGCATCGCGCGAAAGCACTTCGCCAGGATGCGCCGCGAACGCCTTGAGCAGGCACAGCTCGCGCACGGAAAGCGGCTGCGGCGGGGTGCCGTCGCACGGATCGAGAAGAAAGCGGCGGGCGTCGACGAGCGCCCCGCCAAAGCGAAACGTGTCGGCCTCGGCCGGCGCGGGCGCCGCCGCCGCGCGCCGCAGGGCCGCTGCCACGCGCGCCAGAAGCACCCGGACGCGGAAGGGCTTGGCGATGTAGTCGTCGGCGCCCAGTCCCAATCCCAGCACCTGGTCCGTTTCGTCGGCCTTGGCGGTGAGGAAAAGGATCGGCACGGTCCGGTCGCGCCGACGCACTTCCGTGCATACTTCGAATCCGCTCTTGCGCGGCATCATGACGTCCAGCAGTAGCAGGTCGGGACGCCGCTCCTCGAACGCGGCTAGCGCCTCCGCGCCGTCGGCGCAGGGACGCGTTTCATGGCCTTCGCTTTCGAGCGCGGCCTGGAGGCCGTCGCGGAGCGTTTCGTCGTCTTCGGCGAACAAGATGTAGCTCATGTCGTGGCAAGTGGCAGGGTGAGAACGAATTCCGCGCCGCCGCCCGGGCGGCGGCGGCAGCGCAGGTCGCCGCCCATCCCGCGCGCGAGGCCGCGCGAAAGGGCGAGCCCGATCCCGCTTCCGCCGGTTTTGCGGTTCAGGGAATCGTCGATGCGAAAGAATCTCTCGAAAACCTTTTCCTCGAATCCGCGCGGAATGCCGGGACCCCGGTCGGCGACGACGAGTTCGGCGGAATCGCCGGCACCGTCGAGAAGCACTTCCGGGGGGCCGCCATCCGGGGCGTATTTTGCGGCGTTTTCGAGCAGGTTTTCGAGGATCTGGCGCACGGCGTCGGGATCGGCCAGCGCCACCGGCGCGCGATCGGGGCGAAGGAAGGAGAAGCGCGCGGAAGCGCCGTCCGCCGCCGCGCCGTCGGACGGCACTTCGCGGAGCCGCCCTTCGACGAGCTCCGCCAGATCCACGCGCCGCAGGTCGAACCGGCGTCTGCCGCGTTCGAGGCGGCCAAAGTCGAGCAGGTTCCCGACGAGGCGCTCCAGCCTGTCGCTTTCGGAAAGGATCGAGCGCAGGGCCCTGTCGCGGCGAGGACCCTCCGGCAGGCGACCTTCGGCCAGGAGTTCGGCGCTCAGCCGTATTCCGGCCAGAGGGGTCTTGAGCTCGTGCGAAACGTTGTCCACGAAATCGGTTTTGCGCATCGCGTCGAGCCTTTCGCGCCGGGCGGTGCGCGCGAGCCAGAGCCCGCCGGCGACGAACGACACGACGAGCATCGCCAGCAGGCAGCCGCCTGCAAGGTAAATCTCCGCGTTCGCGCCCGTGCGCCCCCAAGTGGCGCGGACGCGCGCGTTGGTGCGCCCGACCGCGACTTCGACCGTCTCGCCGTCCTGCGTGTCGGTGCGGTCGCGCGAAGGCGACGCCAATGGCGCCCGCCGCATGAAGACAAGTTCAGCAGAGCGTGGGCGTTCGCCGTCGAGGTGCGCCAGGGCCGATTCGAAGAACTTTTCGGACGCCGAACGGCCGTATGCCACGACGCAGGACTCCCCCGTGGAAAGCCGCGTCCGGAATTCAAGGAAGCGGGCTGCGCGGTCGCGGCCGCGCGGCGGCGGCTCGTCATTCGGAGGAGACGTGTGTTCGCCGTCCGGCGGTGGATCTGCGTCGTGCGGCGGCGGGTGTTCGCCGTCCGGCGGTGGCGGCGCGGCGGAAAAACGGCGGCGCGGACCGTTGGGCGGCGGGGCTGAATTCGGCATGGGCGCGTTGCGCCCGCCGCCCAGCGAGATGCGTTCGACACGGGCGTCGGCCGCGGCGATGGCCGCGGCCGACGCGATTCTGCCCTGAGTGTTGGTTTCCCGGGCGAGCGGAGCAAGCAGAAAACGGGCGTCCTCGGCCACGAGGCTCTCCACGCCCGCCGCCAGCGCGGCGGTGCGAAGTTCGTTCGCTTCGCTTTTGTCCGCGCGGTCCTTCGCCGCCTCCAGCGCGAGAAGACGCGCTCCGCCGACCGCCACCAGAACGGACGGAAGCGCGATCGCGAGAAGAAACAGTCGAAGTTCGCGGTTCATGGGACCATGGAGAAGTCGCCTTCCGGTGGCGGAGCGGAGGGTTCTCCGCCGTCATCCGGCGCCGGGGCCGGCGGTTCGTCGGCTTCCGGCGGCGGCGGGGCGGGAGGTTCGCCACCCTCCGGCGGATGACGGAAAGCGCGCGGACCGTCATGGCGTTTTCCGCCCTTGCCGCGCTCCGGAGCCCCCTTGCGCTCGCCGCGACCGGGGTGTTCCGGAGTCGCGGAGACGAGGCGCTTCATGGCGGCGGAAATGCGGGCCTCCCGGTTGTTCTCCATGTTCTGCACCCGCTCCTTGGCGCGGGCGAGCGCGGCGTCGTAATCGGTGCGAAGTTGCTCCAGAAGGGCGGCCTTGGCCTCGGCGGTCGGATTCTCGCGACAAGCCGCGGCAAGGACCCTGGCCTTTTCCGAAACGAACGCGGCGCCGTCGCGTCCGCCTTCCCCGTGCTTTCCGCGCTCTTCAAGCGCCGCGGCCGGCGGGCGTCCGCCACGACCGTTGTTGTCGATTTGTCTTGGCTCTTTCGCGAATGCCGCGAAAGCGGTCGCCACCATGGCGAATGCAATCATGGATCTGTTCATTTTTTTGGATCTCCGTTGTTTTGGTTGTCTGTGTTGCGACCGCGTCGGAACAATACCATGTGTTGCCCCGCGCGGCAATTGGAAAATGCGGCAACCTATCAGTCCTTTTCCATTGACTTGGTGGTTGATCGCGGAGGTCAGAAGTGGCCTCCGACAACGCGAACCATAGCGCAACGGGCGCCGAATGTTGTCATGAAGTTGTCATGGAGCCGTGAAATCGGCGCTACAAACGAACGGGCGGGATAAACGCCCGTCCCGCCCGTCCCACTTGTCCCGCCTGTCCTACGCCCGTCGCGTGTTACAACGTGGAGAGCGCGAGTCCGGTGAGGATCAGGGCCGTCCCGACGAGCTTCGGAGCCGTGCAGCGCTCCTTAAGGACGAACACCGCTTCCGCAAGCCCGAAGAGAAGCCCGGCCTGGCGGAAGGCCTGCACGTAGGCCACGTTCGTCACGAAGTGCATCGCGACGAGGACGAGGACGTAGGTCATCGAGGAGCAGCAGCCGGCGAGCAGTGGCGTCCATGACCGGTTTTCGAAGAGCGACGCCGCTTCGGCGCGCGACCTCCGCCCGCACAGGACGGCTATCCACATGGCCGCCGCGAGAAGAAGCGACCGGTAGGAATAATACGTTACTGAAAGGACGGCCTTCGGCGCTTCGACACCGGCCGCGCGCGCCGCCTCCACCAGAACCTTTTGAGCCTGGCTGTCGCAGAGGGTGTATCCTGTCGTGCCGAGGGCCACGAAGAAAACGAACACGAAGGACTTGTCGAAATACCGCGACAGACGGAATTCGGAAAAAGTGGAGAACGGCAGGACGAGGCATCCGGCGAAGGCGATGCACATTCCAGTCACGGCGGTTGGCGAAAGGGGCTTGCCGAATCCGAATGCGGTTGTCAGGCCGGCCAGCATCAGAATGGGCAGCGACCGCATGACGGGATATGCCACGGACATGTCGAGCCGGCGGTAGGAGGCGAGCAGCCCGTAGGCGTAGGAAAATTCCGAGACGAGCATCAGCGCGAGCCAGCCGTAAAACGCCGGTGGCTGCGAGAAGAACCCGAGCGGCGTGAAGAACCGGACGGGAAACGTCCATGCGGCGCCAACGGTGCAGAGCGTGGCGTAGATCGCCAGTCCGGTGCGCGATTTTTTGACGAGCATGTTCCACGTCGCGTGCAGCGCGGCGGAGAGCACGATGAGGAATGCGGCAAATGGAGTCATCGGGCGATGTCTGTGGGTTGGGGCGACCGGGAATCTATTGGATTCTGTCGCCCCAAAGTGGAACCATGGTCTCGAAGCCGTCGCTGCGGAGGCACCCGGCGTCTTCGGCGGCGTCGGCGAGCGTCCAGCGCCATTTCGCGTGGCCCAGTTCGCAGGTGTGGCCGAGGACGGTCCGGCGCGGATGGAATGTCTGCGCCGCTTCGGCCGGATCAATGCCGCATCGCGGATGCACGAACCAGAGGTCGGGCGTCCGCGCCGGGCGGAGTTTTCCAAGGTTGGCCGAGTCGCCGGTGTGGTAGAGCGTCCAGTCGCCGACGCGGATTTCGAATGTCAGCGTGAAATCCACGAGGTAGCCGTTGTGGTCGGAGGAAGCCGTGAGAACGGTGGCGTCGCCTAGTTCGAAGGCCTTGCCGCCGCGCGTATAGCCGCCCGGCATGCGGCCGCCGCGAAACGCGCCGTAGTTGTCGAAGAAGTTGGACACCACCGTCTTGCCCGCGCCGTCCATGGCTTCGAGGAAGGCGGCATCGACATGGTCGTCGTGGTTGTGCGTGACGAGCGCGAAGTCGAGAAGCGGAGCCAGGAGCGTCCCCTTTCGGTGCGCGACGTCGATTCCGAAAACGGCGCGAGGCGTCTTGACGACGACTCCCATGTTGTAGAGGAACCACACGGCCGGAGGCGAGCCGTCGGGGACCTCGGCCGCGCGGACCTCGGCGACGACCTTGTCGAACGCCTCGTCATAGCGGCGCATCGCCGGCCCCGCGCCGTAGGCGGCAAGTCGTCCGGTTTCGTCCATCGCGGCGCCGGCAAAGCGAAAAGGCTGGAACGCGGATGCCGGGGTGGCGTCCACGTCGCGCTGGAATGTGGCCGCCGGGGCGGCGGAAGAAGTCTGGAGGCTCATGGTTTAGGAAATCCCTGCGCGCAAAATGCTACCATGCCCCCCTCAATTGCGTCCAACGGAAAATCATGGTGCGTCACTTCAGGAGCCGCACGTTGCGGATCCAGAAGGTCAGACGGCGTCCGCGCGGCGCGCCGCCGAGGCGGAAGGATACGATGCCGCCCGCGTCGGGCGGAAGCGCGACGCGCCGCACCTCCCAGTTAAACCCCGGCGGTGGGTAGTGGATGTTTTGCGTCCGGCCGTCCGCCCACGCCGGCAGGAAGACCGCCGAGTTGTAGTCGTTCTCCACCTTGTCCTGCTCGCTCTTCACCTCGAATTCGATCATCTTCGCGCCTTCGAGGGATTCTTCCGGAAGTTTCAGGTCGTGCCACGGCATGAACCACGGCCCGGTTTCGCCGGTCCAGGAGACGTCGAATCGCACGGCCTTCTCCGCCTCGTCGTAGATGCAGCGGTAGGCCTGCCCGGAGTCGTTGCGGCGCCAGGCCGTCGAGTCTTCGAGCGCGAGCGGCACGATCTCGCATGACACCAGGAAGCGGTGCCGGTCGAAGACCGGGACGCGCGCCGGCGTGGAAACACCGGCTTCGGACTCGAATCGAAATGCAAGCGTCGCGTCGAGCGGGGCGTCGGCGGACGGCGCGTAGCGGTAGGGGATGGCGACGTGGCCCCATGGCGGGAGGACGATTTCACCCAAAAGAGCGAACGACTCGCCCGCGAGCTGACGTGGCGATGCCGCCTCGGCATCGCGCGACGGCGAGGGCGCCGTCGCCACATCAACCACGAGCCGCCCGCGCTTCTCCCCGCCGGAGAAGTTCCAGAGTTCCACGGAGATCGCGCCGGTTTCGGATGTGAGTTCGGCGCGGCTCTTGTGGCCGGCGATCTCGAAGTCGCCTTCGGCGAGTTTTGGGCGCACGACGACCGACAGATCCTCGCCGGGAGCTGACTCGTAGCGGATGATGCGCCCGCGTGGCGCGGCGGGGATGTCGGGCGCAAGGCCGAGATCGCCGGTGAGGTATTGCGGGTATCTCTCGGCGACGAGCGTGAGCGCGCCGGCGGCGGCGGGAATGGGGGCGGTGATGGGAAAGCCCATAAGATCCGCAAGTGCGGCGGCTTCGCCGCTCGCCCTTGCGGCAGGACGGGATGGATTGAGCCGAATGGAAAAAGGCCGCTCCAGCGCACCGTTCGGATGCACCGGCCCCTGCGTGGCGGTGTCGATCTCGGAAACGCTCCAGAAGACAAGGGTCTGGCGGGCCGCAGCATCCGCAGGCAGGATGCCCTCCTGGGAGCGCGGGCTTCCAGCCCGCGAATTCGCCGCGGGCAGGATGCCCGCGCTCCCAGGGATGTCCGCGCCACCGGGTCTTTCATACAAAAACGCCCGCACCCCTTTGCCGACATTCACTTCGCCGAGCAGCCGGGCATCGCCGAGTTCGCCTGTGAGCGCCGAAATTGCGGCGTGGATTGGCTTCACGCTGCCGTCGCGGCGCATCGTGCCCCAGTCCTTGCGCCCGCCGCGCTCGTTGTAGCAGCCGAAGAGAAAAAGCCACGAGCGGTCGATGCCGAGCGACTGGAGCAGGATTGAGGCTTTCGGATACCACTCCGCCCAGACCATCTCCTGCTCAGGCGAATGTGCCCTGAGGCCGGGGCGGACTCCCTCCGCCGTCGAGTCGCCTTCGAGGTTGGTGCCGAATTCGGTCAGCCACACGGCCCAGTCGGGACGGCCGCACTGCGCGAGGAAGGCGCGGAGGCGGCGGCTCCAGTCGGGAAGGCGCGCTGGCTCCAGGTAGGTGTGGATGTTGAAGATGTCGGCGTATTTCTGGAACTCGTTCGCGACGAGGCCGCCGCCGAAGTCCTTGTCCGGCACGTCGGAAAGCGCGCCGAGCAGCACCGGCTTCGCCGGATCCGCCGCCCGCACGGCGAGCGCGAAGGCCTTGAACGCGGCGACGTATTCCCACACGGGTTCGGGGACCATCTGGAGGTCGGGTTCGTTCCAGAAGCCCCAGGCGTTGTAGGCGTCGCCGAAGGTCGGCACGGCGTTCGTCATGAGCGTGTAGAGCGCCATAAGGTCGGTCGGGAGTTGGCGGCGGCCGGGCTCCTCGCCGCCGGCGTGGGCGGGCGTCCCGGCGAAGATGCCGGTCGTGATGAGGCCGTTTGCGCGGAGGTGCGCGGCGTTGTCGAGCCAGCGCCTGTATGTGAAGACGCCGGGTTCGGGGTTCATGCCCTTCCACACCATGCGCTCGCGCGTCTGCGCGACGCCGCACTTGCGCATGAGTTCGCAGACGACGCGGAAGGTGTCGCCGTCGTACCACGGGCAGTCGAAGGTCTCGGCGCGATGCGAGAGGGCCGAATCGACGGCGAAGGGGGAGTCGGGGTTCCGGCAGGGGTCGCGGCGCACCACGCAGAAGTCGAACGGCGGTAGGGACGTTTCTACGAAACGTCCGTCTTCGCGCGGACGCGCCGTGGGCGCGTCCCTACCGGATTCCATGCGGTAGTACCCCGGCGGAAGCGGGGCAAGCTCCAGCCGCCCATCGGCGGGCCATTCTCCCCGCCGGACTTCGTTGCCGCACCAGTCGAGGAGTCTCCACGGCAGCGACATCTTGCTGTCGCACGCTTGCTGTTCCGGCACGGCGACGGCAAAACTCGGACGCTCATCCTCGGTGAACGTCCAACCGGGGGCGGAGGTTGTGACGCCACCCGGAAGCGCAACCTCACCGCCCGCGGAATCAAGGCATCCGAACAGGATGCCCGCGATGCCAAGGACGGCGCCGATGGCCTGGCGCGCGCTGATGCGCTCGCGCAGAACGAAAAACCCGTAGAGGAAGAAGCCGACGATGCACGCGGCGACCATCACCGGATACCCCATCGATCCGGCACCGAGGCGTTCCAGTCTGTCCAGACCCGGAAACGTAAGATATTTTCCGGCGAAAAAGGATACAAGCCCGACGGAGCCGGCCCAAACGGCGAGCGAGCGCAACTCCCCAGGCCGTATCGGTTCTGCGCGATGGCCGCGCAGGCGCAGGATTCCAACGTGGACAAACGCCGCCATCAGCAACCCGAAATACATGGCGAAGGTGCGGAACGTGCCCGAAAAATCGCGACCCTTTTCAAGATACGATGGCAGGTTGGCGGCGCACTGGTTGACGCCACAGCAGAGCATGCCGAGCAGGGACGCCGGAAGCCATTCGCGGAGCGGGGCGCGCGACCCGGACGAGGCATTCCCTTCCGCCGCCCCACTCCGAAGCGCATAGAAGAAGACGCTGGCAATGATGAGCGTGATTCCGAAGAATCGCCGAGGTCCCATCGGGACGCTGAATATCAGCCACCCCATAAGGAATGGGTAGATCAGGCCCGACTGGATAATCGCCCAGACGATGGCGTTCGGCCCCCGCTTCATCGCGCATCCCATCAAAAGGGCCATCAGGTAGTTGAATGCGCCGCACAAAAGCATTCCCGCGACAACGAGAATCCAGGTCATGGCCGGGCATCCGTCGTGCGGGAAGAAAGCGGTCGGCGCGGTCACCCAGCCGACGAGCCCAAGCGTCACGCATACGGCGCAGACCAGGAACTGGTAGCGCACAAGACTGTAGCCCTGCCGCTCGACATGGCCGACGGCGGCCCCGACGGAAACCCAGCTGAATCCGGCGACGACAAGGAATAGTATTGCCGTAATCATGTATGGTCCATCCGTTTCTTACGACCTCGCGGTCACATCCATGCTCCCGAAGACAATGTCCGGCGCGTGTTCCACGTCAAACGCCTTGCCG
>CAMOSH010000162.1 GCA_946624575.1 uncultured Verrucomicrobiota bacterium | reverse complement strand
TCGGCGTCGCCCTTCACGAGCGGGTTCATCGCCTCAAGCGTCGCCCGGACAGGCATGCCCGGATCGTCCAGCTCGACCTGCGCGAGAGGATAGGCGGCCTTGAAGACGGCGCCGGCGAAGCGCGGATAGCCATGGTTCGGCGCCGGACAGCCGGACCACCCCTCGTATTCGGATGTGTCGATTGGCCCCTCGAGAAGCCGCGCCGCGACTGCGCCGGCTGCGTCCTCCACGCGCAGGACGAACGCGGGGCAAACGCTCTCCCGGCACGGCGTGAAATCCTTTTCCGGGGCGTTCCTGATCTCGAACGACCGCAGCCCGCCGGTGCCGCAAAGCGACACCTTGCCTGTGCCGATGCCCCCAAGCGGCATGCGGATGCGCCGGAGGTCTTTTCCCTTGTATTCCCGCAAGACGGGCCAATCAATCTCTTTCATCGGGAGTCGTCAATAGTATCGAGTTCGAGGAGCGCGCAGGCGGCGGCCCCCATGCAGTTGAGCCAGTCGTATAGCGGCTGGCCAAGGGTGTCATGCGTCCAGAATGTCGGGACGCGCCCCTCTGGTGTCTGAACGCGGGTAATGGTGTCTCCGAGCGCCCGCGCCTTGGAGAGCAGCTGCGGCTCTCCTGTCGCACGCCAGAGCGCGAGGTAGCCGCGTATCATCTTAGCCGCCGAGGCGTCGATGGGCACGAAGCAGCTGTATTGCTCAAGCACAGATGGAGTGTCCCAGAGCGGGTGGTTCTCCGGCGTCTCCCAGCAGACAAAACGCCTTTCGCAGAAGCGCATTATGCGGCGGCACTGCGCGAGGCGCTGCGAGTCGTCCGGAAAACGGCGCAGAATCTCGAACATCGCCTCAACGGCGTTGTGCTTGGTGGGGTTGGCGTATGGCGGGCGGGGCTGGACGTCCTCGAACTGCCCGTCCCAGTTCCAGTCGGTGAGCGGATGCGCTTCAATCCAGGCGAAGCAGTCGTCGGCCGCATCCGCCCAGCGTTTGTCGCCCGTGGCGGCGGCGAGGGCGTTGAAGAAGACGAGCGGGCGAGTCGGGACAAGGGTGTTTTCGCCGATTGGCTCTCCCGTAACCAACCGCATCTTGAGCGGCCAGCTGCCGTCGGCGCGGCGGATTTTCAAATAAGTTTCGCCAATGCCGAGCGCGGCGTCGAGGATGCGGCGGTCGCCGGTGGCGTTGAAATAGGCCACGAACGCGGCTCCGACATCGGCCGGGTAGAGCAGCATAACCTCACCCCGGTATTTCACGGCTCCTTCCGGCTCATTTCCTACCATCGACGGGCGATTTTCACCGTCGGCCCCTGGGTCACGCCGGAGCGGAGTCCGCCCGTATGTCGGCGGCCACCACGCCAGCGGCGCGTCTGGCGGCTCCAATTGCATGAGAAGGTATTCGGCGGATGCCGCGGCGAGGCGCATAGCCTCGTCGCGCCGCGCCGGTTCGCGCCGCGCCCATTCGAGCATCACGTTTATGTGGGCCGCATGCGTTTTGGAGACGTATGCGTTGTGCTGGTAGGTCTGCTCCGGCTCGCCCATCTCGATGAGCGTCCGCATTGCCGGCAGGGAGGCCATGTAGGCAAAGGTGCGTAGCGCGGCCTCGCGGTATGGGCTCGCCGCCGGGGGATACGCCCCCTCGCGAAACTCGGCCGCAGTCTCCGGCCGCGGCGGACAGAGTGCGTCCACTTCCGCCTCGGATAGCGTCGCCGCCAAGATAGTTCCGCACGCCATTCTCATTTCACCACTCTAGGCCTCAATATCTCCAAATCGCGAATCCAGTAGGTCAAGTCCGTCCCGCACGGGTTGCCTCCGATTCGTATCGCGACCGCGCTGGCGAGCGCCCCGTTCGTGCCGAGGAACGCGAACCTCGGTTCCCACTCCTCCGATGGCGCGGGGAAGTCCACAAAGCTGTCAGACCCGTCCTTGTCCACGATCATGAACAGCGAGGTGAAGAAGTCGTTCTCCACCTTGTCCTGGGCGCTCTTGACCTTGAAGCGGACGTCCCGCAGCCAATCGCACGTCTGCGCCAGCGCGAACGCTCGCTGCGCGGCGAAGAGGTCAACATGCGGCTTGCCGTTGAAGCACGTCAGTTTCGGATCGTGTGCGGGTCCCGTCCAGCTCCTCTCGGCACACATCGCCATGATATACTCCACGATCTTCGGCAAGAATCGCCCTTTGTTTTCGAGGCACTCCGCAAGCAGCAGCCTTCCGAGGTTCGTCTCTCGCGCAAAGAACGGCGTCTCGTAGTCAATACGGTTGCCGTTGCGGGTGAAGTCGAGATATCGTTCGTCCGTCACCTCCGGGATGGGTCGGGAAAGGAGCTCCTCCGCCTGGGCGACAGCCTCTTTCGCCTCCGGCATCGCGGCGAGTCGCCCCCATGCCGCGCGGTCGCCGATTCTCGCGCCGTCCGCCTTCGGCCCCGCCGGGAGCCATGCCGCAATCTCGTCCGTACGCCTCTCGCGTTCGGCAACCGTGTCGCCGAACGCCATCGCCGTAGTTGTCGCCACAAGAACCGTTTCGTCTTTTTTTCCTTGCATAGTTTATCCCTCCTTCATCCCTTATCTCAATGAAAGGAAGCGCAAATTACTCTACTTGACCATATCCGTCCTGTCAAGAACCAAAATGTGGAAGTTGAAACGTCCTACTGCTGGACTACGGTGCGGAACGGCTATTGCGTGGAGAAGGACGGCTAGCCACAAATCGGTGAACGGCGAGATTCTATGCAGTAGGTAGGAATTGTCTGTCTAAATATTGGCGCGAAGTTGACGTCTCGCCCCGAAGGCCCGGATATGCCGGACCGCCGGCGGTGTCTTATTTCCGGAACAGGATGGCCTTGACTGCACCCTGCGAGGCTCGTCCGGGCATGGAAACGTCGAAGAGGATTTCCACGCGGGAAGATGTTGCTTCATCCGCATTGACGGTGAATAAGAGCTCGACGCGGTTGCGCCAGAGGTCGTTGACGGGGACTTCGCGCGAGGCGGCGCCGCGCACCGCCACACCGGGGCTAGGCAGCGCGGTGACGCAGACCCACTGCTGGCGGCGCATGAAGCCGACAGGATGGAACACGACGCGAATCTCGCGCTCTTCGCCAGCGGCGATGAAGGGCGGCCCCTGGAGATCGACGGCAATGGCAAAGCACGGGAAACGGCGGTAGATGGCGTATGGCCCCATGGCGATGCGGTCCGCCACGGTCGGCTCGCAGTCGCAGCCGTTGGAGTTGGTTCCCTCCAGGTAGCGGTCTGGCGACGGGGCACGCAGGGCGTCTCCCTCCAGGCACTCGATCTCGTAGCCGTCGGGGGTCAGCTCGAAGAGCTTCCATCCGAGGAAGCCGGGGGCCACCCGCAGAACGCGCTCGGTTAGTTCACCGATCGTGTTCGGGATGCAATGCATGTCGGAGTTCGTGCGGTCGATGCAGCCGGTGACGATGCGGTCGGCAAGGGGAGCCGTCCACTTCTCGGGGAGGCGGGCTGAACCGTGGAGGATGCCAAGGGTTGCGCCCAGTGTGGCGCAGGTGCAGTCCGTGTCCTCGCCAAACGAGTTGGCGAAGAGTAGCGCCTTCTCGAAATCGTCGGGATAGTATAGGAGCGCGGCAACGGCGAAGGCGGAGTTCTCCGGGCCGTCGAAGCCGGGGCGGCCAATCTGGATGGCGGTCGGACCGTCGGACGGGATGGTGGAGAGGTCGCGGCCCTGGACGCCGAAGGTGCCGGGGGCCGCGTCGTGGATGGCGCGGCGGCACTCAAGGAACGGGGCGCGTCGGGCCGCGCAGTCGCGCGCGACGGCAATAGCGCGCGCGATGGCGCAGTCCGCAGGGACGTAGCTAAGGGCGATGTCGATGAGCTTGAGCGGTTCGCTCTCGACGAATGCGGCGGACTGCATGGCGGCGAAGAAGACTTCGCAGAGGGCGCCGTCGCCGGCGTGATCGACGATGGCGTCCTCCCATGCGTAGCGGGCGGCCAGCTCCGGGCGTCCGGGGGCGAGACAGGCCCATATTTCAGAGCGGATGAAGCAGCCGCACGAATCGCGGTAAACGTTATCGACCATCCCCGAAAGCGGCGGGGGCAGGCCGGCGCGGAGGTTGGCCTTGCCCATGCCGTATTCGGCCCAGTTCGGGATGATGTGGCTCGTCCAGTATTCGGCCAGAATGTGGGCATCGACCTGGCGGCCGTATTTCTCGACTGCGGCGAGCCACACAAGCTGTAGGTCGAGATCGTCGTTCGGCGGAGGCCCCTTGGAGAGGTCTTGAACGTAGAACTTCACGTTCTCGTTAGTCTGGCGGCGCCCCTCGAAAGGAGCGCCGAGCGTCCCCCCGATGTTCTTGCCCTGCCAGCAGCCCATCACCTTGTCGCGGTATGCCTGAAGAGTAAGTTTCATGGTTAGAAATCCTATCATCTGGTCGCAGCACGGACGATTTCCCATGCAAGCGCCTTTGAAACGTCCAATGTCATCCGCACGGCTCCGGATTCATCGGGCTGCGGAAGGGATTCGGCCGGCAGACGCGTTCCGTCGGGAAGGAGTGGATGGACGACGAATCCGGCGAGGTTGCGGCGCAGGGAGACGGCAACGGTTGAGCGGCGCACGAGCATCGGCCCCTTTCCCCAGCTTTCGACGGTCTGGCGCCGCTCGCCGGAAAGGGTGCATCCGGCGGGGAGCGACTGCGTGAGGGCAAGGAGCAGAATGCGGCCGCTATCGCCGAGGGGCCGGTCGTCGATCGCGGCGGCCAGCACGGCGCAAGGCGCGGGGCCGGTGTTCTCGGCGGAGGCGACACCGCCGTCCGCCGCAGCGCCGGGTTCCAGAAGAAACGCTTCGCTGCGCGGCGTCACGACGCGGAAACGGGCCGAAACGGCGTCGAGTTCGAGTTCGCCGGTTTCGCTGCGCCAGACGCCGTCTTCGGGTTCCGGCACGAATGCGGGGAGACCGGCGGCCCCATTGCCGTCCACGATCCGGGTGCCGGTCCGGGTGACGAGTCCGATGCGGTTCAGCGCCGCTCCCGGCTCTTCGGACATGGCGTCGTCGCAGAGGAATTCGTCGCGCCGGAGAGCGTATGGGGCGAAGCCGCTGGCGGGTTGGACGTCGCCGCGCAGGAAAAAGAGAACGGCCGCGATTTCGGAGAGGCGGCGCAAGGGGTCGGTGGCGCAGTCGAAGAATCCGGGCACGCCCTGGTAGGGCGGGCGGAGCGCACCCTCGTTGTGCGACCATGCGAAACGGACAAGGCCGCTCCAGTCCTGGAGCGCGGCGTAGGCACCGGCGAGAAAGGCCCCTTCCGCGGCGTACGGGTTGGGAACGGGGTAGTCCCATTCCGTCACGAGGAAGGGCTTGCCCGCGATGCGCTGCCGGAAATGGTCCGCCAGCGGCCCGCCATGGTCGCGCATGGTCGATTCGGTCTCGACGACGGCCGGCAGTTTCCAGTCTCCGCCGGGAAATTTCGGGTGGCGGCAGTAGAAGTGCGCCTCCACGACGTCCAGTTCGCCGCGCTGGAGATTCGACGCCATGTCCCAGTTGTAGTTCTGGTCGGACAACATCTGGCGGACGCCGGCGGCGCGCAGAATCCCGGCCATGCGGGCGTAGCGGTTGCGGAACCACTCGACGAGGAACGCCTTCCAGAGCCGGCTTTCCCGGCCCTCGGGCGTGGTGGCGTCGGGAACGCCCCCCGCGGCATCGGCCCATCCGGGATGCGCCGCGAGCCATTCGCCGAAGAGTCGCGCATAGACGGGCAGCGCCTCGGCCTTCACGGCGTTTTTCACGAGAGTGTCCTCGTTGACGATGTCGAGGTCCACGACGGCCGGCTCCTCCTTCCAGGCGACGCCCGTGTGCGGGTTGACGTGGTTCAGGAAGTTCGTGGCGAAAGCGAGGAAGTCGGCCTCGCAGACCGGATCAGCCCAGACAAGCGCCTTGTAGGCACCGCGCGAGACCCTTTTGTCCTCGCCAGGCAGGACGGGCGTCCGGCGGTTGACGTAGAGGTCGAGCGTGATGTAGATGCCGCGCCGCTTGAACGCGGCGGCAAGCGCGTCAAGGCGCTCAAGTTTGACGGAGTCCAGCGCACCGCCGCCATTGGGCGCAAGGGCGCCGTCGAAATGGTGGAACCGGACGATGTTGTATCCCATGCGGGCGAATTCGTCCGCCAGACGCTCTGCGTCAGCGCCGTTAACATAGTTCGCGCTGAAGCAGAGATTCGCCCCGCAGAAGCGCTGCGCGACGCCTGGCAGCTCCTCGAACTCCATGCGGCCGCCTACGGCGCGCGCGAATCCGTACTTGCCCGCCGGAGCGTCCAGCGAGGCCGAGAAGTCGAGCGCCGTTCCCGCGCGCAGCCCCTCGAAATGCGGCAGCGCCGCCCATTCCGGCCCTTCGGTCACGACGTAGCGTCTCGCAGTCCCGCCGGCGGTCGTCTGCGCGACCTCCGCCATCGAGGCGACTGCGGCGATGGCGACGGTCAACGCCGCCATCGCGCAATTCTTCCGGTGGCACCGGCTCATCGCAGCATGATCATGGTGCATTCAGGGACGTATTCCAGGAACAGTTCCTTTCCGTCGGCGGAGAGACCGGCCTTCCAGCACTTGTGCGTCCCGCCAATCTCCAGCATCGAGGAGCCGGTGAAGCCGGCGATGCCGCCGGAGGCCTTCGCGAGGACGCACTTCAACGGAGCGTCATTGCGTGAGGCGTCCGAGTCCGGGAACGAAATCTTCGCGCCTTCGCCAAAGGCCAGAGACCCATCCACGACGAGACCGCCGGCATTTCCAAGCACTACAGGATCGACCTCCACGGCCACGGAAACGGAAAGGCTCCCGTTGGTCACTATGCCGGAACCCTTCGTCGTCTCCACTGAGATGTCTTGTCCGTTGACATCCAGGACCGATCCGCTTTCCATTGCGAGGACGGTGAAGCTCGGGCTCCACCGCACCACGTCGTTTGCGGCGTCGCCGCTCATCCTCGTGCAGATGGAGCCGTCTCCGGGGTCGGTCAGTAAACGGAAGTCGTTCGGGTCGTCCAGCGGCACGTCGCCGACAGCGTAGGCGAATCCTTTGTTGTCGACGTTGGCCCACGTGGGGTGGCTGCTTCCTGTCGTCCCCTGGACAGCGCTATTGAAGGACAGAAGCACGAAACTATTGGCGCCCGGTCGAAGCGTTCCTGTCGCCCGATAAGGGTAGTAGCTGTTGTAGTCCAGAATCTTGTTGCCGTTCAGCCAAAGGCGTATGGGACTTCCGAAATGTCCGGCGAACGTCCACGTCTCGTTCGTCGGGCTGTTGTTCCAGAGATACGTCTTGTAGGCGAAGCAACGGGTCGCTGTTTTGACCTGGCCGTTTGAATCCGACGTCCAACGGAACGTGTTTCCCTCCGCATACGTCGGCGAAAGATCCGTGCCCTTAAAGGGGATGTCTTCCAGGATGTCCGTGCTGTGGTCGAGGTCGTAGTACACGTTCCAGCCGGCCCAGTCGGCGCGGTCGAAGAGGGAACCGAGCGTAAGTCTGGCGCCGGGTTCGAGCGTCAGCGCGCCGGCGCCGAGAGCGGAGGCATACGTGGCGTCGGAACCGGAAAGGGCCCGGACGCTTCGCCAGGCGCCCTGGCAGTTTTGGACGACGCTCGTGCCGGCAAGCTCGAGGGCCGGAAGCGACCAGGGAGCCAAAGACTGGGCGGCATCGGCGGGGAATGCAACCGTGGAATTCGTCAGGACGAGCCGGCCGCCGTCGGACGGCAGGGCGCCGTCCGCGCCAAGGACGAGCCTGGAATCCGGCCCGGCAAGGGAGACACCGCCATCGAAGTCGTTGTCGGGGCAGTCGAGGTAGAGCCACGTCTTGCCGGAAACGACGGACAGGCCGCCTGCGCCCGTGACCTTGTTCGTGAAGGTCATCGGCTCCGCGTAGGTCTGCCCTGCCGATCCGATGACAAGGTCGCATTCGAGCGCAACAGGGCCGCTCCACATGTTGGCGTAATGGCTTGTGTGGTGGTCGGTACTGCCCCAGTTTCGCAGAACAAAACGCGGAAGCAGGCTGGAGGCCGGCGCGGCATCGGTCCTCCAGTCCGTCGCGGGAAGCGCTCTCGCGACGAGTTCCCAGCCATCTTTGGTTTTCGTGTTCGATAAGCCGACGATGGCGTTCTGGAGGATCAGCCTGTTGTCCGATGTGTAGGAGGATGGGTTGAACCCGTTACGATCAAGCATCACGCCATTCTTTAGAACGATGTCCCCGGATCCGGACACGCTGTGGAACATGCCGAACTGGCTGTTCGCGCTGTAACCGGCTTCGATTGCGCCGTATTTGCCGCGCCAGAGCGTCAGGGCGTGGCCGTTGAGGTCCAGGTCCACGGAAGGGAGAAACGCCCGCGAGTTGCCGTTGCCGGTGAGCAGGATGGTCGCGTCGTCCTCCAGAATCCAGCGAGAGCCGTATGCGCCGGCCGCCATGGCGACCGAGCTCTGCGAATCCCCCGGAAAGCGGATGGCGCCCCAGCCGAACCAGTCCGACTTGCCGGTTCCGGCGAGGTGGAAGACCTCTCCAGAGTGGGAAACCGTGGCGTCGGTGTCGAGGACGCAGCCGTTTGGATAGACCCAGGTGGCGCCGGCGGAGGTTCCAAAGCCGGCGGCCGTCCCGACCGACCAGCCGCCCTGGAAAACGTGGATTTCGCCTGCGAACGAGCCGATGCCGCTTGCGTCATCTACCGTGACGGTGCCATTGCCGAGCTTCACGAGCGAGGCCGCGCCGTCCAGGCTGACGCCATTCGCGGCAAGCGCCTCCGTGAGCGTCATGTCGGCGTCGACAATGAGCTGCACGACTGGCTGTGTCGCTTTATCCTGCCATGTGTCCATGGCGGCGTTTGCCGGCGCGGCCGCGCTCGCGGCCGCGAATGCCGCCGATGCGGCGAATGTGCGTAGTGTTGTTGCGTTCATGTTTTGATTCTCTTGGGTTGATGGGGTTGAAAGGTCGGGGACG
>CAMOSH010000161.1 GCA_946624575.1 uncultured Verrucomicrobiota bacterium | reverse complement strand
GCGGGCCGATTGTGTCATAGCCGCGCAGCGGCGTTCGGTGACACATCGGCCCGCGTGATTGCGGCCTTTGCGTTCTGTCAAAGTTTGGTCACACCCCCGCGGACACGCGTTTTGCAACGATTGCAACAAAGGCGGATTCCGTGGGTCGTGCTCGTTGGAGCGCAGCAGGGAGTATCCTAGACGAGAAGCATAGCCGCGTCCGACGCGAGCGTCGCGGGCGGAAAGCGTCTGCGGACGCTTGACTTGCGTCCGAAGTCGGACTATGGTCCGCGCCCATGCAAACCAAGGCGAAGGACAAGGGCGGCGACGGAGCCGCCGTCCGTTATAGCAAAACAAAGCGGGCCTGCTACTTGGGTTTCGTGACACAGGCGATCGTGGCGAATTTCACTCCGCTGCTGTTCTTGATTTTTCATCGCGAATACAAGATTGCGATAAGCAGGCTGGCGCTGATACCGGCAACGTTCTATGTCGTGCAGCTGCTGACGGATCTGCTGTGCGCGAAATTCAGGAACATCGACTACAGGAAGAGTATCATCGCATCCGAGGTGACAGCGGCGCTGGGACTCATCGGCCTGGCCTTCGTGCCGCAGCTTTTTGCCAACAAGCTTGTCGGCATACTGCTCTGCGTTTGCGTGTATTCCGTCGGAAGCGGACTCATAGAGGTGCTGTGCAGCCCGATCATCGAGGCATGTCCCTTCCCCGACAAGGAGGGCATGATGAGCATGCTGCACTCCTTCTACTGCTGGGGCGCTGTTGGCGTGATCATGGGTTCGACGCTGTTCTTCATGCTCTTCGGGCAGGAAAACTGGTGGATCCTGTCATGCCTTTGGGCGCTGATTCCCTTGTACAATATCGTGAACTTCGCCACCTGCCCCATCGAACCCATCGTGAAGGGCACGGAGAGCATGACGATGACGCAGCTGCTCAAAAGCGGAACGTTCTGGGTGTTCCTGGTGCTGATGATGGCAGCGGGAGCGTCGGAGGCGACGATGGCGCAGTGGACATCGGCCTTTGCGGAGGCGTCGTTGGGCGTGGACAAGGCCATCGGCGACCTGGCGGGCCCTTGCGGCTTTGCCTTCTGCATGGGACTGGGGCGAGTGTGGTATGGCAAGAAGGGGCAGAACATGGACCTGTCGGCCTATATGATGGGCGCGGGGGCGCTGTGCTTCGCCTCCTACCTGACGGCATCGCTGGCCCCCTCGCCCATCGTGGCTTTCGCGGGCTGCATGGTCAGCGGTCTGTCAGTGGGCATCATGTGGCCGGGCTCCATCAGTCTCACCTCCGCCCGCATGCCCGAGGGAGGCACGGCCATGTTCGCGCTGCTGGCACTGGGTGGCGACATGGGGGGCTCCTTGGGTCCCTCGCTCGTTGGCGTCTGCACCGGAACCTCCGAGAACAGCATCCAGGACGGACTGCTCGCGGCATCCATATTCCCCGTGCTGCTGGTGGTGTGCCTGGTGATGGTGCGGCGAAATCGAAGGCTCCTCGCTTCCCCGCAAACTCGCTAGCCGCCTCCGTCGCCCCCGCCGCGGGCGACAGACGCCGGCGCGCGGCGCTCGTGGCGGGCGCCCCAGACCATGAGCGCGTGGAAGACGGGCAGGAGTTCCTCTCCCGCCGGCGTGAGCGCCCAGTCGACGCGGAATTCGTCGAAGGAGAGCGGTTCATTCGTCATGGCGCGGATTCTACCAGAACACGGCGCCGCAGGGAAGCGGTCAGAAACTTCTGACTTCTTGCCGCCCTCCGCGCCGCCGCGTAGACTCCCGCGCCGTTCCCGGACGCCGCGCCCTGCGGCGCGGGACGCACCGCCATGAAGGAAGGGAAACAGATCTTCGAAGAAGTCCGCGTCGGCCGCCTGCGCCTGCGCAACCGCCTCGTCCGCTCCGCCACGTGGCTCGGCCTCGCGGCCCCGGACGGCACGCTCCCGGAGGATGCGTTCGCGACCTACCGCGAGCTCGCGGAGGGCGGCGTGGGCGCCGTCGTGGAGCTCGGCTACAAGATTCTCAATGTTGTCACCTGGCAGAAAACGAATCCACCGCCGAATCTTTCCTGCCGATACTTCACGCACTCGACGGAGTTCGTCATCTGGGCCAGGCGGGAGGCCAAGACGCCCCATTATTTCGACTACGAACTGATGCGAGAACTGGCGGGCGGGCAGCAAATGCGCGACGTGTGGCCGCTTCCTGCAATCGCACCATGGGAAAGGAAATTCGGAAAGCACCCGGCACAGAAGCCGCTTGCTCTTCTTGTTCGGATTCTGCTCGCTTCGACGCGGGAAGGGCAATGGGTTCTCGATCCATTCGCAGGGTCCTGCACGACCGGCATTGCCGCACACCTTCTTGGCCGGCGGTTCTTCGGAATCGACCAATCGTCCGATTTTCTCTCCCTCGGCGTCAACCGATTCGGAGAAGCCTCCACGCCTGCGTTTCAGGCCGAGGCATGGCGCCAGATAGCCGACTTGCGAAATCTGCCGGATGCCACCTGTGCCCGAGAACCCGGAGTCACTTACGACGAATCATTGCCATTCCTTGAAAAAGGGCAACCCATGAAAACCATCAAAGACGCAGGGAACCGACGGCGGTTTTCGCCGAGCTGGACGTGCAGAAACGGGTAGAATCGGTGAAAGTCGGTTGCCAAAATCGAGGCAAGTCGATTCTGGTCGATACCAAATTCAAGTATCATCGATTTTGGTATTGACTCGACAGCGGCGGGGCGTGTAGAATCCGCCGCATGAAACGCATCTACGAAACGCTCCTTGCGGACCATTTCGCCCGCAACCGCCAGATGGCCTTTCTTTCCGGACCGAGGCAAGTCGGGAAGACCACACTTGCGGAGGCCGCGCTACCGGAGGCGCTGATCCTGAACTACGACAAGGCGTCCGACGCCCGCGTCATCGCGGCCGGGGCGGACCGCGTGGCCGAGGTGGCTGATCTGGCGAATCCGCTGGCCGTGCGACGGGGGCTCGTGTTCGATGAATTGCACAAGTTCCCGAAATGGAAGGGATTCCTGAAGGGGTTCTTCGACTCGTACGGGAAAGGACTCGGGATCGCCGTGACGGGGAGCGCCCGGCTCGATGTCTACAAGCGAGGCGGCGACAGCCTGATAGGGCGCTACATCCCTTATCGCGTCCATCCGCTGACGCTCGGCGAACTCGGCGGCGCGGACATCGACCTCGAGCGGCCGTTCCGCGCGCCGGCTCCGGTCGGTCGGGACGCCTTGGACGCGTTGATGAGGCTGGGGGGCTACCCGGAGCCGTTCCTTCGCGGAGAACAGCGCTTCTACAACCAATGGAAGCGCCTTCGACTGGAACGCCTGTTCGCGGAAGACGTCCGGGACTTGAGCCGCATCCAGGACATCCGGGGCGTCCGGACGCTCGCCGAACTGCTGGCCGCCCGCGTGGGCGGCGGAACGAACGCGGCTGGACTCGCCGCAGATCTGGCCGTTTCCCCGGACACCGTTTCGTCGTGGATCGGGACTCTGGAATCGCTCTACTGGTGCTTTACGGTCCGTCCGTGGTTCCGCAATGTCGCCAATTCCATCCGGAAACAACCCAAGACCTATCTGTGGGACTGGAGTCTCGCGCCCGAAGGCGGAGCCCGCGCCAAAAACTTCGTCGCCTCGCATCTGCTCAAGAGCGTGCACTGGTGGACGGATTCCGGACTTGGGGACTTTGCGCTGCACTACCTACGGACGAAAACGGGCGCGGAAGTGGACTTTCTGGTCGCGAAGGACAACGAGCCGTTTCTGCTCGTCGAATGCAAGGCCTCGGCGAGCGCGCCGCTGTCCCCGGCGCTCGCGGCGTTCCAGGAATCGCTGAATGCCCCATGGGCGTTCCAGATCGCGCTCGACGGCGTCGCAAGCGACCTCGACCCGCGCGAATTCGCAAAGCGCCCGACAAAGCTCTCCGCCCTTGATTTCTTCAAGGTTCTCGTATAGGGGCCATCTGGCAGGAGGTCGCCGGTCGCATGGCCCCGAGCGTGTCCGAGGACGGGACGCCCGGCGCGATCCCGCTCGCGGACAAGATCGCCGCGACCTACGGATTCGACCTCTCGCACGACAGCGACGCGATCCTCGCCAACCCGGCGATGCGCGAAGCGCTCGCACGTTACGCCGTTGAGCAGGACCTCCGCGTCACCGGCAACACGCGGCTCGCGGAGACAAGGAAGGCGAAGGACGCCAACGGCAACGAGATCGACGAGGACGTGTTCGACGTGCCGCGTCCTGCTCGCGGCCCGGCAGAAGCGGGCAGCGGACCGGGAGAAGCGGAAGGCCGAGCCGCCGACGCCCGCTCCAGTCGGACGAAATGGCGGCGCTCGCCGCGTCGGGCGAGGTCACACGGGACGAAATCTACAAAACCGGCTACCGCTGGCACTTCGCCGCGAACGCCTGGACGATCTCGCCGGAGGGAGGCGGTCGGGCAGAAGTTCGTCCCGTCCCGCCGCTACCGAGGGCTCGACGGCAAGTGGCACGATACGCGCCACGGACGGCAGGCGCCGGCGCGAGGCGCTCGTGGCGGGCACCCCAGACCATGAGCGCGTGGAAGACTGGCAGGAGCTCCTCGCCCGCCGGCGTGAGAGCCCAGTCGACGCGGCGGACGCGCCCTTCGTAGCGCTCCGTCGCGGCGGCGACGCCGTCCCGTTCCAGTTCGCGCAGCGTCGAGGCGAGCATGGTGCGCGTAAGGCCGTCCGGCGCGAGCGCGCAGGAGCGCGCCGAAGCCCATCGGGCCGGCGCCGCGCGCGGGACGGTGCTCTTCGGCGCGCTCTTCCGCGACACGGAGGAAAGGATCCCCGGGGGCCTTCTCATCGGCTCGCTAGACGTCTTCGCCGGCGGCGAGCCGGTCGCATTCCTCCGCAACCTCGCCGCGCACTTCCCTGACCCCGCCCGCAACCGCCTCGTCATAATCCCCGGCACCGGGCACACCTATCAGGGGAAGGCGAAGGACGCCGCGCTTGAGGTCGCGAACTTCGTCCGCGACCTGGATCGCGGTTGACCGGCCGCTACGGCGCCGCGACGAAGCGCCCTTCTCCTTTTCTCCGCGCCCTTGCCGCGGACGCGGTGCCCGTGGTAGACTTTCCGCCATGAAACACATCCTGATCGTCGACGGCGGCCCGCGCCGCAACATGAACACCGCCGCGCTCTGCGACGCCTTCGCCGAAGGCGCGCGCGCGGCCTCGCCCGAGATCGAGGTGGAGCGCGTCCGCCTCTACGACCTGCCGCCCTACAAGGGCTGCGTCTCGTGCCTCGCCTGCAAGCTCAAGGGCCGCGAGAACGGCCTCTGCGCCATCCGCGACGGCCTTACGGACGCGCTCCGCGCCGCGAACGACGCCGACGGCCTCGCCATCGCCTCGCCGATCTACTTCTCCGAGTGGACGGCAATGACGCGCGCCTTTCTCGAGCGCCTCGTCTTCCCGTGGCTGCGCTACACGGATTTCTCCTGCGCCGCGCCGAAGAAGAAGCCGCTCGCGTGGATCTACTCGATGAACGCGCCGGAGTCGATGATGCCGGACATCCGCCAGCACCTCGCCATCCTCGAAGGCGCCGTCGCGCGCGGCGTCGGCGACCCGGCCCCCGCCTTCGTCGAGGCGCACAGCACCGTCCAGGTGAAGGACTACTCCCGCTACGCGATGGACGGCCTCCAGCCCGACGCCCACCTCGCCTGGCGCGACGCCCACTGGGAGTCCGACCTCGCCGCCGCCCGCGCCGCCGGACAAGCGATGGCGCAGAAAGTTTGAAGCCGCCCGCGCCGCGACCCGCGCCGCGGCGGCTTCGGCGCCTCGATGGCGGATATGGGCGCTCATGAATGATTGGTGTGGAAACCCCGTGCCCATGAATTTCATCACCCTTTCCTACGCACTCTTTCTCCCTGCAGTCTTCGCGGTCCACTGGGCGGCTCCCGCTCGGTTCCGGTGGGCGACTGTTCTCGCCGCGTCGCTGTGGTTCGTCGCAGCGGCGGCGCCGTCCGCGCTCGTTCCGTTGCTCACGGCTGCGGCGCTCGCCTGGGCGGCGGGTCTCGCGTTCGCACACCGACCGGGTTCCTGGGGCACAAAGGTCCTCTTCGTGTTCGCGGTCACCGAGCCGCTCGCCGCGCTCGCTGTTTTCAAGTACGTCGGCTTCGCGTCGGAGCTCGCCGCGTCCATCGGGCGCGCCTGTGGCCTAGCCCTTCACCCTGTCACGGTGACGCTCGCGCTGCCGCTCGGCATCTCGTTCTGGACGTTCTCCATCGTGTCGTATCTTGCCGACGTCCGTCGCGGGACGATTCCCGCCGAGCGCCATCCGGGACGGTTCGCCGCCTACGTCCTCTTCTTTCCGAAGTTCGTCGCGGGCCCCATCGAGCGCGCGGGGCGGCTCCTTCCGCAACTCGCCGCGCCAGAACCCTTCTCCTGTGCGCGCGCCTCTCTCGGCATGCGGCAGATGGCGCTCGGCGTCTTCCGCAAGGCGGTTGTCGCGGACTACCTCGCCACCTTCACCGACGCGGCATTCGCGTCCCCGGGCCGCTTCAACAGTTCGGCGCTGCTCTTCGCCGCGATCCTCTACTCGCTCCAGATCTACAACGACTTCGCGGGCTACTCCGACATCGCGATCGGCTCGGCACGGTTGCTCGGGTTCGAACTCTCGGACAACTTTCGCGCGCCCGTCTTCGCCCGATCGCTGAAGGACTTCTGGGCTCGTTGGCACATTTCGCTTTCGACCTGGTTCCGCGACTATGTCTACATCCCACTCGGAGGTTCGCGCCGCGGCGTGTGGCGGACGCGGCTCAACCTCCTCGCGACGTTCGTCCTCAGTGGGCTGTGGCACGGGGCGAATCTCACATTCGTCGCCTGGGGCGCAATCCACGGGCTCGCGCAGATCGCCGAGAAAGCGATTTTCCCCCGCGACGACCACAAGGACGGCCCCCCGTCCCGCCGTCCGCCGCTCGCCGCAGCGGGGACAGTCCTGCGCTGGGCGGCAACATTCTTGGTCGTGACCGCGGCCTGGATCTTCTTTCGCGCCGACACGCTCCCTGACGCCTGGGCTTATCTGACGAAAGCGTCGCACGCCTGGCAATCGCCCGCCGCCGGGATGGCGCGTGCCTTCCGCCAGTTCGCGATCACGCCCGCCGTCGCCGCCCGCCTGTTCGTTCCCCTGCTCGCGCTCGGCGTCTGGGACCTGATCTCGCTCCGGCGAGACCCGTTCGGTCTCGTTGAACGGCTCCCTTCCGTCGCGCGCTGGATCGTCCACGCGGCCGCAGTCGCCGCAATCCTCTACGTTCTGCTTCCGCTGGGTCAGTCCGCCCGCGACTTCGTCTATTTCCGGTTCTGACATGAAACGCTTTCTCCTCAAGACCCTCCTCCTAGCTCTTCTATCGGCCGGCATCACGGCGGTGCTCGCGCTCTTCGCGTATGCCGGTCATGTTTCAAAGCGCTTCGGCCCCGAAGTTTTCGAAGCAATCCGAACTTGTACGTCCACCCAACCAATGGCGCAGACGCTCGTTCTTGGTGACAGCGTCGCCTATCAAGTTTTCGGCGTTCGTCCAAAACCCTCTGTCCAAATCGCCGTTGGAGCATCCAACGCGGCGGTAACGCCGCTCGGCAACCGGATTCTCCTCGACCGCTGGCTCTCGCTCAATCCGCAAACGAAATCTGTCGTGTATCTAGTTCATCCCACATCGCTTGCAAATGACGGCAACCCGAAATTCACATTCCATTATCTGCTGTTCCCGTTCGCCGAAACGGGACTTTTTGAGAACGCCCCCCCGAAAACCCTAGACCATCTGCGTCGCCGGTTCGGGCGTCTGCCGGTCGACAACGCCTCTGTCCGGCACCTCCTCTACCGCAACGACCGGCTCTACGGTTTCTACGAAAGGCATCTCATCCGCCGCCCCGTGCCAGTTTCCGGAGGCGGATTACCGGAAATCGTTGTGGCGAACCTTCGCGCCATGCGCGACGCCTGCGCCGCGCGCGGGGTCCGTTTCCGGATCGCGTTTCCTCCCGTGCGCGCGGACAATAGACCATCCAAGACCTACCTCGCCCGCATCTCGGAACAGCTACGCGACATCTGCCCAGAGATCGATGATGAAGTCGCGAATCTTCGCGTCGAACCGCCGGAACATTTCCGCGACGGCGTCCACTATTCAAAGAAATGGCTCGACGAAAACCGAGAACGCCTGCGCGACGTCATTCTTGCGGGGTTCCGCGAGGAGCATGACCCCGAGCCACTGTAAGAGGACGTCGCGTCGCGAACTGCGGCGCGGCGACTTCGGGCAACGCAAAACCGACTTTCGCCAAAAACGCGGCGGTATGGTATGATGGGGCGCCATGAGGACAACGGGCAAACGGACGACTCTCTTTCGGAAACCGGCGGCAACCACCGCCGCTCCGATCTCCACTTTCTTGAAAACCGCTGCTTACGTCATTTGCTGCGGAGCGATGCTGGCGTCTTGCTCCACCAGCGGTCATGCGACGGGACGGGACGATGCGGCGGCCATTGCCGACAAGGTATGGACGTTCGGACAGACCCACCCGGACGGATTCACGCTCGACATCCGGACGATGTCCGAGCCGAAGGAGGGCATCGCCGTCAGCTACGCGGCCACCCAGAACAGCCATTCTCGCGAACAGCTGGACATAGTCGTGGAGCACGCCCTTCGGCACGACGGCTACGTCGGCGGCTGGCGGAACGGCGACGACGGCCTCTATTACTTCGACAGCACCCGCCTGTTCCCGGAGGACGCCCTCGACGACGCCCTCCGATTCGGACGGGAAAACGGTCAGCACACCGTTTTCGTTCTTTCGACCTCGACCGACATTCCCATACCAACTGAAACAACCAGCACCCCGGAGACCACCGCAATGACCATCCACGACTTCACAGCCAAGGGCCGCAACGGCACGAGCCTCGACCTCGCCACGCTCAAGGGCAAGGTGCTGCTCATCGTCAACACCGCCACGGGCTGCGGCTTCACGCCCCAGTACGAGGGGCTGGAGAA
>CAMOSH010000160.1 GCA_946624575.1 uncultured Verrucomicrobiota bacterium | reverse complement strand
GCGACGACGGGGGCGTCGTCGCCACATCGGATGCGGGAACTTTTCAACCTTTCAACTTTTCAACCTTTCAACTGTTCAAGGCGGAGTATCTGCGACGCCTCGCGGATACGACCGACCTCTGTCGCAGGATCGCATTCGAGTTCGAGAAGGTCCTGTCCGACGTGAACCCCGCGTGCCTCATGACGCTCGCGACGGAACACGCGCTCAGGACGCGCCGCGACGGATTTGCAACCGGCTGCCCGCGCGGAAACAACACCACGATTCTCTCCGTCGGCCTCGGCACCGCCGTGGACGCGCTCCTCGCCGTGAAGGAGCTGGTCTTCGAGAAAAAGGAACTCACCCTTGCGCAGCTTGGCGCGATCATGGCGTCCAACTGGGAGGGACATGCGGCGCTTCGGCTCCGCATGCTCCGCTCCAAGCGCAAGTGGGGCAACAACGACCCGGAGGCCAACGCCCTCGGCGCGGAGCTGGTCGAAACCTTCGCCGGGCAGGTCAACGGCAGGCCCAATTCGCGTGGCGGCGCATTCCTCGCTAGCGGGCACTGCGCGCGCCAGTTCATCGTGCTGGGGGAAAAGACCGGCGCCACGCCGGACGGCCGCAGGGCAGGGGAGGAGATGAGCAAAAACCTCTCGCCGACGATGGGGGCTGACACCGAAGGCGCGACCGCGCTCGTCGAAACGCTCGCCGCCTCGTCCGTCGAAACGCTTCCCGGCGACTACCCGCTCGACATGATGCTCCATCCATCCGTCTGCGCGGGAGACAAGGGTCTCGCCGTGATGAAGACGCTGGTGCGGCGCTTCCACAGGAACGGCGGTAGCGTCATCCAGTTCACCGTCTTCAGTCCCGAGGAGCTGCGCGACGCCCAGGCGCACCCTGAGAAATACGAAAACCTGCAAGTCCGCGTCTGCGGCTGGAACGTCCGCTGGAACGACCTCGCCCGCGCCGAGCAGGACGCCTACATCCGCCGCGCCGAGAACGTCGCGCAGGGGTAGCGCAACGACCATAATTGAACATAAACGCCCCGATGGTTGTTTAGATTCATGGTAGGGTCGTGAATGGACCGCCGCCATGATGGACATCGTCGAGGAATTGAGAAGAGACCGCGAAAGCGGGGCGAAACGGCTTGTATGCGAATACAAGGCCGGTCTTATGTCCATCGCCCGCCGCTTTTTCGCGAACGAGTCCGACGCCGAGGAACTGGTGAACGCCACCTTCGCCAAGGCGGTGGACAACATCGACGGATATCTGGAGAAATCGGCGTTTTTCGCCTGGCTGTGCCAGATTCTCAACAACGAGTTCCGCAACAGCGTCAAGCGCAAGTCGAACAGGAACGAGATTTGCCCCGGCGACGTGCCGGAACTGGAGGACGAGAGCGCGCGCGACGAAATCTACGAAAACCTGGACGCCACGCTGCTGCGCACGGCCATCGCGGAACTGAACCCGGAGCAGCGCGAGGTGATCGTGCTGCGGTATTTCGAGGACCTTCCGATCGAGAAGATCGCGAAATTCCTCACCCTGCCGGCCGGGACCGTCCGCAGCCGCCTCTTCTACGCGCGAAAGGCCCTGGCGGCGCGGCTCGGCGCGGGAGTGAAGGAGGCGGTCAAGAAACCCGGCGTCAAGGCGGTGCTCGTCGCGCTTGCGCTCTGCGGCCTCACCGCGCTTGGCGCGGCTGTTTGGAACCTCGGCGGCCGGGAAGCCGCCGAGACCGTTTGGACGAGCGGGACTGGCGGGACGAGCGAGGGGACGGGCGCGACCGGCGCGACCGGCGGGACAGGCGCGACGGGCGCGACAGGCGAGGGGACCGGCGCGACCGGCGCGACGGGCACGACCAGCGCCAGTCCCGCCAGTCCCGCCAGTCCCGCTCGTCCCGCCGGTCCTTTCGTCCCTTTTGTCCCTTCCGTCCCCGACCTTTCAACTCCATCAGCCCAAGAGAATCAAAACATGAACGCTACAACACTACGCACATTCGCCGCATCGGCGGCGCTCGCGGCCGCGACGGGCGCGGCAAATACTCTGACATGGACGGGAGGTTCCTCCGGTCTTTTGTCATCATCGGCCAACTGGGACACAGGCACATCCCCGCAATCCGGCGACACATGCGTGTTCCCTGCCGCCGTCATTCTCGAACATGAAGACTTCGACCTTGGTACGGCTGGGTTGATTTTTGTAAACGACGAGGTCATTGAAAACCACGTATCCTTCTCCGGGAACGGTGGAATCGTCAAAAACGGCAACGGCGACTTCGTGATTTTCGAAGACACGCAGGGGACGTTCACGGGCGACGCCGTGTTCAACGGTGGGCAACTCGTGCTCACGGCATCGAAAAACAGACAACCGGTTTCCTTCGGAGCCGGAAAGATGGTCTTCACGGAAGCGGAGACGTCCAAGCCATTCCTCTATGAAAACACCTTCGGGCTGACATTCCCGAACGCGATCGAACTGCGCGGGCACAGTTCCGGCAACGCGCTGCAGATGACCCAGGCGATCACGCTCTCCGGCGACATCGCCTCGGCCCACGACTTCACGATCAACATAGGCTACCAGGCGCTCGCCGTGTCCGGAAACGTCCACGCGCCGGGAAAGACGCTGACGGCGTCGTACACGGGGACGGGCGGCAACGCCGCGAACTCGCCCACCACATATTCCGGCATGATCGACGCCTCGTTCGTGAAAACCGGAAACGGCAATGCATCCCGTGCCAACATCTATCTTTCCGGGCGTTCGGAATTCCTTTCCAATTCGCTCACGGTCCTCGCAGGAACCAACGTCATTACATCGTCCGGCTATTGGGGAGGCACCAATGTTGTCGTGAACGGGAACAGCGCCGTCCTTCGCCTCGAAGGAGCGCAGAACCTTTCACAACTTGCAAACGTCGAACTCGTTAACGGCGGAAAACTAGACCTTTCGTCCGGATGTGCCGTGCGCGTCATGGGCCTTTTTGTCGGCGACTCATGGCAGGAGGATGGCACCTACACGGCGATGGACTTTCCAGGGGCGATTTACGGCACTGGGTCAATCACCGTCAGCTCCATCGCCGCCGATGCCATCTGGTGTGGCGGTGCGGCCGGTCTGTGGAGTGTCGGAGACAACTGGTCGGATGGAGCGGTTTCAGATTCTGGAGCAATCGTCCTCTTCACAAATGCCGTCGAACTTGCGCAGGAATCCGTCGATTTTGGCAAGAACGGCGTGACGATCTTTTCGGATTTTGACATCACGAGCCATATCTGGTTCACCGGAACTGGATGGTTTGTCAAGAAAGGATCCGGCCGTTTCATCCTTCGCGGCGACGCCGGTGGCGATTTCGCTGGAGGTGCGGTCTTCGAGGATGGAGTCCTTTCGCTGAACAACCGCAACTATTCCGGAAATGACAGAAATGGTTACCGATTCTTTGGGAGCGGCGAGGTTGCGCTTGTGTCTTCCGGCTCCTGCCGTCCATACATCGACTTTGACGAATGGGATTCCGGTCTGACGAACAAAATTTCCATCCTAGGCGCGAACATCGGTGGAAACAGGCAGGGCGCGCTTTACGCCCACCAGCCGGTCAATACGCTCGGACCAATCGTGGCGGACAACGATTTCAAGGTGTTCGAGAGCTATTACACCCTGAACCTATTCGCCATTGACGCGCCGGGGCATACCGTTTTCGTGGACAGTTACAAAGCCGCCACGGTTGCAAGCGTTGAAATCGTCCTCAACGGGACGATCAATGCCAATGTCACGAAATCGGCGCGCCCCGAACCGCTGACGCTCAACGGATCGTCGCCCTCCCCGGACAACGTCCTCACGCTGTTCGGCGGCACAAACACGCTTACCTCGACTGCATACTGGGGCGGAAACGTCGTGGTTTCCGGGATCCATACGCAGCTTGCTCTGTGTGATGACGGAAATCTGTCGAAAGACGCGACTCTATCAATCAGCACGGATGGCGGCGCGACGATCGACATCGCCTCGGGGGTCAAGGTGAAAACAGGCGAGTTTTGGGTGAACGGCTCCAAAAAGGATCCTGGCATCTATACGGCCGCGAATCTTCCGGGCGTCGTGACGGGAGCGGGACGCCTTGTCGTGGGAACGGCCGGGACGATGATCGTGTTCAAGTAGATCCACGCGCCGCACGCGAAGCTTGACGACAAAATGAAATCAGTCGAAAAATCCAGTCCATTGTGCGAGTGTCGCACCCGGTGGGCGACGGCGCTGGCAATGTCCGTGGCCTTCGGCTGTGCGTTCCCTCCCCAGGCATTGGCTCGTGACTTCGGGGTTCGGGATTTTGGCGCCACGGGAGACGGGAACACCCTCGATACGGTGGCCCTGCAAAGCGCCATCGACGCTTGTGCGGCCGATGGCGGTGGCAGGGTGGTGCTCGAAAATGGCCGATACCTTTCAGGAACGCTTTTCCTAAAATCAGGGGTGGATCTTCACATTGACGCATCGGCCACGCTTCTCGGTTCTCCCGATTGCGCCGACTACGTGGAGGGGACGGACATCAAGAGCGTCAATCCGCGCCGAGTGCCGCGTGGTCGCGCCACATGCCTCGTTTTCGCCGATGCGGCGGAACGCATCGCCATAAGCGGCCGCGGCACCATCGACTGCAATGGGCAGGCCTTCGTGCGCGAGCGCAATCCGCTTACCCCTTTTTGGGAAGCGCGTTGCCGCAACGAGCGCATCCCTGGAATGAAATCGCCTCCGCGCGTCGTCTTCTTCGCCGGATGCAGCAATGTGATGGTGACGGACATTACCGTTGTCAATCAGCCGTCGGGTTGGTGCTTTTGGATCAACGACTGCGACACGGTCATCTTCGACCGTGTGAAGATTTTCGGCGGTATGCACAGCCCGAACAATGACGGCATCCACGTGAACTGCTGCCGCGACGTTCTTGTCTCCAACTGTCACATAGAGACACAGGACGATTGCGTTGTCGTGCGTGCCGACTACGGGATGCTTCCGGCGAAAAAGGACTGCGAGCGGATTTCGGTCTTGAACTGCTCTCTTCGCAGCAATTGCAGCGCAATTCGCCTAAGTTTCATGAACGATGGCGTTGTAAGGGGATGCATGTTTTCCAACGTATTCATCTACGACAGCCAGATTGGCCTGAATCTCGAACTGTGCCCGAAGGACGAGTGGCTCCGGAATCCGAACCGCAGGATCGACAGGCCGGTCCCATCGGTCGTGGAGGACGTGACGTTCTCAAATCTCGACATGCGGCGCGTAGAATGCCCGCTGCGGTGCGTTACGGGGGGCCGCCCGGAAATCGTGTGCGACGCCATACGCGACATCCGGTTCGACAATTGCCACTGCGACGAGGCTGTTCGACACGTTTTCAAAGGCGGAACTGGAAACCCTCTGGAACGTTTCGTTTTCACGAACTGTACGCTGCCCACGGAACAGCCGGTCGTTTTCGAGAACTGTCTGGACTTTTCGTTCAACGAAAAGACGTTTTTCCTCGGCAAGGACTGAAGCATGGATACCCTGGAATGCACCTCTCCCAGTAGGTTCGTGACCGTCGGGTTTTCCAACGGCGCCGTCGTGGCGCGCATGGCCGAGGCGGACGGCCGCCTCTACGGTTACATCGTCAACACCGACGCCGCAGAGGCGTCCGTCGAAGTCCATGGCCTCCCCGCGGGGGCGACGGACCTCGTGACCGGACGGCCGCTCGCCTCCCGCCTTCGTCTGGCCCCATACGAAATGGTGTCCTTCGCGGCAAATGGAAAAGGCATCTGAAGATGAATGCATGGAACAAGACCGTCCGGCTGGACCTCGCCGGCATGTGGCGGCTCGACGGGACGGACGGGAATGGCGCCGCCATCTCCTGTCCCGCGCAAGTCCCCGGGGACGTCCACTCCGCGCTCTTTGCCTCCGGCCTCATGCCGGATCCGTACTGGGGGCGGAACGAACGCGACGTCCAGTGGGTTGGCAGAAACGACTGGACCTTCACGCGCACGTTCGAGGCCGCACCGGACTTCGTCGCCCATTCGGCGGTCCTTCTCCGCCTTGAGGACTGCGACACCTTCGCGACGGTTTTCGTCAACGGCGTGAAGGTCGGCGAAACGCGCGACCGCTTCCGCAGGTGGGATTTCGACGTCCGCGGCGCCGTTCGCGCCGGGCGCAACGAAATCCGCATCGTCTTCGCGAGCGCCTGGCGTATCGGCGACGAACGGGCTGCCGCCTCGCCGCGCCCGTATCCGATGAGCGTGAACACCTGGACGTGGTTCAACAGCGGCTCCTTCATCCGCAAGCCGGCATGCCACCACGGCTGGGACTGGGGACTGGCGCAGATGACGGCCGGACCGTGCGGAACCGTGGCGCTGATCGCCTCGGACGGCAACCGCGTCGACTACGTCTATTGCGATCAGGCATTCCATGGCGACCTTTCGCACTGCACGCTGCGTGTCCACGCAATCCTCGAAACCGGCGAAGACGTGGAGAACGTCCTGGAAATCGACGACCCGCCGCTGTGGTGGCCGGCCGGCCAGGGGCCGCAGCGTTTCTTCGAGTACGCCGTACCCGTCGGGGGCACCGTGGTCAGGGGGCGCATCGGGCTGCGCAAGCTGGAAATCGACACGGCCGGCGGGGCCGTGTGCTTCAAGGTGAACAACCGGGCCGTATTCATGAAAGGCGCCGACTGGATCCCCTGCGACGCCTTCGACGCCCGCCAGACGCGCGGGCGCTACCGCTGGCTGCTGGAGAGCGCCCGAGCCGCGAACATGAACATGATCCGCCTGTGGGGCGGCGGGCAGTTCGAGAAGGACTGCTTCTACGACCTTTGCGACGAACTCGGGCTCCTGGTCTGGCACGACTTCATGTTCTCCTGCGCCCTCTATCCAGCGACCGAATCGTTCCTCGCCGACGTCCGCGGCGAGACGGAACACCAGGTGAAACGCCTCCGCGACCACGCCTGCATCGCCCTCTGGTGCGGGGACAACGAGTGCATCGGCGCCGCGCGAGGCTGGTATGGAGACAAGATTTCCGAATCCGACCGCCCGCTCTACATCGAGGAATGCAGAAGGCGCTTCGAGGTCCTGGAAGAGGTCGTCGCGCGCTGCGACCCCAGCCGGAAGTTCTGGCCTTCCTCGCCCTGTGCCGGCGTCGCGGACTTCACCCAGGACGCATGGCACGACGACACGCGCGGCGACATGCACAACTGGACGGTCTGGCACGAAAACGCGCCTTTCGCCCGATACCTCGACTTCACCCCGCGCTTCTGCTCGGAGTTTGGCTTCCAGAGCTTCCCGTCGCGGGAAGTCGCGGAAACCTTCTGCAAGCTTCCGGCTCCCGGCTCGCCGCTCGGCGCGTCCGCGCCGGCGCCGGACTTTGAATGGCACCAGAAAAACGGCGGCGGAAACCAGCGCATTCGCGAGACCATGGCGCGGCTCTTTCGGCCGCCGCGGACCGTCGACGAGGAGCTTTACCTCTCGCAGGTCCAGCAGGCAATCGCCATCAAGACGGCGGCGGAGGCCTGGAGGACGCTTCGCCCGCATTGCATGGGGACGCTCTTCTGGCAACTGAACGACCTCTGGCCCGTCTCTTCCTGGAGTTCGATCGAATACGGAGGCAAGTGGAAGCACCTGCACTACCACGCGCGGCGGTTCTACGCGCCCGCCGCCATCGTCGCCAAACCGGCGAAGGCGGCCCCCGACACGGTCGAAATCTGGGCTCTCAACGACACGCCGTCGCCCCTCTCCGCAAAAGCGGAGGTGCGCCTCGTCGGCATCGCGGACGGTGCCATTCTGACGTCCGAAACCTTTCGCGCGGCGCTTCCGCCGGGGTCGTGCGTCCGCCTGGCCACCCGGCCGCTTGCCGCATACGGCGCGGAAGAACTGCGGAAAGGGCGATTCCTTTCGCTCGTTCTGTCGGATGCGTGCCGCGCCGCGCAGCGCAACGGGGGGGATCGCCGCGTTTCCGAATGGCACCGCAACGACTATTTCTTCGCGCCGTTCAAGGACAGTCCCGTCACCGACGCGGCCGTCGCCGTCGAAGTCTCCGGCTTCCGCGTGACGCTGCGGACGGACAAGCCGGCGTTCTTCGTCTGGCTCGACGCCCCCGGCATCCGCGGCGTGTTTTCCGACAACTCCCTGTCTCTTCTCCCCGGTGAAGAACGTAGGGTGCTCTTCTCGCCCGCAGACCATTCGGTTGACCCCTCCGAATTCGCTGCCAGGCTGACGATCACGCACCTTTAGCCTCAACATCAATTTCCGGCTGATTTCACGCGGATCGATCCTCGATGCCTTCCTCCCCCAGAACCGGACGTCGGGAAGGACAGACCTCTTTCCCTTGATGACAGGACTGAAGATGAAATTGTCATGAAGGAAGGATGATCAGACCTCTACACGTCCAACCAAACGCGGCGCATTGGTTGCTATTGAACACGGGGTTTACCGTGAAGCCCCCGCATCGAACGCCGCATGGACATCGTAGAGGAAATCAGGCAGAACCGCGAAAAAGGCGCCAAACGGGTGGCAAGCGAATACCAGGCCGGCCTTCTGGCGCTTGCCTGCCGATTTTGCCACGCCCCCGGCGATGCCGAGGATCTGGTGAATCGCTCGTTCGCCGCTGTCATCGACGGGATCGACGGGTATCTTGAGCGGTCCGCGTTCTTTGACGCTTAGCGGACTCACGGCCCTCGCAGCGGCGGCTTGGACTGGCGGGACCGGCGCGACCGGCGCGACTGGCGAGGGGACCGGCGCGACGGGCGAGGGGACCGGCGCCCGTCCCGCTCGTCCCGCCAGTCCCGCCAGTCCCTGACTTTTCAACCTTTCAACTTTTCAACTTGGCGTAAGCCCAACTTTTCATCAGGCAATGCTTGGCGTTCGTCACGCATTGTGGTATGATTGCCGGCATGCAAGACACGGAACGGCAACTGCCCAAAATCAACGACGTCAGCGACGACTTCGCGGAACTTCGCAAAAACGACGCGATTTACGTCGACAAGACGGCGTTTGTCCACAAGCTTGTCTCCGACAGGAATTCGAACATCGTGTTCGTCTCGCGTCCGCGGCGCTTCGGCAAGTCGCTTACGGTCTCGCTGCTGAAGAACCTCTTTTCGGGACGACGGGAGCTGTTCAAGGGGCTCGCCATCGAAAAGACTGACTGGAAGTGGCTGAAGCACCCCATAATCTATTTCCGGTTCAACGAGATTCCAA
>CAMOSH010000159.1 GCA_946624575.1 uncultured Verrucomicrobiota bacterium | reverse complement strand
GCGGCGTCTATGTCTTCGAGTTCAAATACGGCAAGACGCCTCAGGAGGCGATCGACCAGGCGCGCACGAAGGACTACGCCGGCCCGTGGCTGGACGGCAAGCCGCCCGTCTTCCTCGTCGGCGTCAACTACGACCCCAAGAAGCGCAGCATCGACGACCCGCTCGTGGAGCCGCTGTGATTAGGGGCGGCTCCTGATTTTTGCATTTTGCTCCGCGCTTGTCAGAAGGCCGACATACCTCGTCCCATGTCAACGAGACTTCCAACCAGGACCGTTTTGGCGGTTCTTCCAAAGTTGGACGAAAAGAGCCGCGTCGAGGCGGAATGTATCCGGAGGATTGGCACGGCGCGCCGATGGAATGTCTTTCTGGCGGAATTCCACCGCGCCAACGACGGCGGCCTGGTCCTCGATCGCTCGCCCTGCCCGGCGGAATCCCCTTCGGATCTGGTCGAGACGATCCGCCCGGACGGCATCGTTTTCCTGAGCGACACCATTCCGTTCGACGAGGCGCGCCAGTTGTCCGGCAACGGCCCCCCGCTTCTTTTCCTCGGACGGACGCCGGACCCGGGGGCGGAGAAGGCGGCGCCCGCCGGTTTCGTCTTCGCCGACCAGGCCGACATCGCCATGCGGGCCTCGCGCGTTCTGCTCTCCTCCGGTTACGGGCATTTCGCCTTCGTCCCGTTTTCCCCGTTGGAAACGGTCTGGAGCCGCGAGCGCGGAGAGGCGTTCGGGCGTTTCGTCCGCGAATCGGGAAAGCGTTTCCACGTTTTCCAGATGGCGGCGGACCGACGGGGGCGCGCCGATGCGCTGGACCGATGGCTTGAAGCGCTTCCCAAGCCATGCGGCGTCTTCGCGGCGAACGACCTCACGGGGGAGGATGTGCTGCGCGCCTGTGCGCGAACCGGACTCCGGGTCCCGGACGACATCGCGATCGTGGGGGTGGACAATCTCGAACACATCTGCGAGGCGACCTCTCCGGCGCTCTCCAGCGTGGCCAAGGATTCCATGTCCGAATGTTCGGCGGCGGTCTCCCTCCTCGCCAAACTAATGGACACACGAGCGCGGCGCGAACTCGCATCCCGCGCCGTCCCGGCGTTGGGAGTTGTCCTGCGCGCTTCCGCTCGTTTCTGCCGCGACCGCCGCGTGGCGCTGGCGCAGGAGTTCATCCGGCTAAACGCCTGCCGCGAGAAGTTCGGTCCGCGCGACGTGGTGAAGGCAATGGGAATCTCGAGAACCCAGTCGGACGTCGTGTTCCGCGCCGCCACCGGCCATACGATCCTCGACGAGATCCATGCCGTCCGCCTCGCCCGCGCCAAGGAGCTGCTGTTGCGGGGACGTCGCGCGGACTTCGTCGCCTCCGCGTGCGGCTACGCCTCCACCGACGATTTTCGCCGCGACTTCCGCAGTCGCCTCGGCACCACTCCGCGCAAGTGGGTGCTGAAAAACTACGGGCCGTGACCGCCGGGACAAGGGGCGGGACGCATGCCGTTTGATTTGTCTGAAAATAGCCGTTCCATTTGTCCGCAATTATTACGGGCAATCCTGTACAATTGATGCCGTTCGCGCGGTTTGTGCCCTGCGCAGGGGCGCGACGTCTCGCGACGCAAACACAAAGCAAAGGAATTCGTCATGCACGTGCCATTCATCTGGCGAAGCATTCGCCATTCGTCTATCGCCACAGTCATGGCCGCCCCGCGGACGGCCTCCATCCTCGTGGCATTGTCCGCCGCCACGATTTCCGCCTCTGCGATTGCATCGGAATACTACGTCGCCACCGACGGCGTGGACGCTGCTGGGCGCGGCTCGGAGGCAAGTCCGTTCCATACAATCCAATACGCCATCGACCAGGCTGCGGCCGGCGACACGATCTGGGTCAAGCCCGGAATCTACGACCAAGGTGGCGCACAGAATACTGGATCCGATGGCATCAAGCACACCAACCGTGTAGTTCTCACAAAGAAGATACACCTCAAATCGACGGATGGAGCGTCTGCCACACACATCGTTGGTGCACCTGATCCGTCCACGGGCAGCTTTGGACAAAACGCGGTTCGCTGCATCGTTTCCCCCGACGACAACTCGTTGGATTCGACGATATCGGGCTTCACGCTGCGCGACGGCTATGGCGGGCGAGACGGATACCATAGTGGCGGCGGATTCCTGCAGAGGTATGGCAATGCGAGGATATATATTTCGGATTGCGTGATTTCCAACTGCGCGGCCACCGCGCATGGCGGTGCCCGCGGGGGAACGTTCGCACGTTGCCTCTTCACGGGAAATCGTTGCAATCATGCTACCTCCGATGGACAACACGCTTCCGCCGTCGGTTCCGCGAAATTGATCCACTGCGTCATCGTCGGAAACGGCGACAGCGACGAATCAAGCGCCAGGGACTGGGCTGTGAGCCAGGCCACACTGGTGAACTGCACAGTCGTCTGCAACCGTGGCAGAAGCGGACCCAACAACAGCAACGTGAAAAACACCTGCTACAACACGGTGTTCTGCGGACACGGCTACAGCGACCAACAGGACGCGAACACCTACAATAACTGCACAACCGCCGGATATCCGGTGTTTTCTCCGCTGGCCAACGACTGGCGCGTTGTCGCGGGGAGCGCGGCCGATTCGACGGGGGACACCTCGCGCCTGACCTCCGTGCCGTTTACCGTTATCGCCGGCATGGCGGGGAAGGACTTCGCGGGAAACAACATCGACCTCACGGCGGCGCACGTCCATGCCGGAGCGGTTCAGGAAACTGTCTCGACCGACGGTGGCGTTCTGCGCCTCGTCGGTCCGTTGTCCTGGAACGGCATCACGGTGCCGGACGGAATGCCGACCTATCTCCAGACAACGAATCTTCTCACGCAGTATCGAGTCGAGTTCTCGCGGAGCAGGACATCCGGTTCGTCCACGACCTATCTGCGCACCATTCGGCGCCGTTCTGGCAACGAGACATTTCTCACCCCCGCATTTGACGACTCACTCATGATGATGGTTCCGCCCAAGGCCGGCATCTCATCGACGAGCGATCCTATCTACTGTAAAGCAGTGTGGGTGAATCCGTTGACTGGAAATGACGCCAGCCATGATGGATCCGAAGCCGCGCCCTTCGCCACAATCCAGAAGGCCGTCGATGCCGGCGGAAACGACACGGTTATCTATCTCGCTCCTGGCGTTTACGGCCAAGGCGGCGTAGTTTCGGCGGATCAGGAAGTCGCGCCGTACGTGAACACCCGCGTTTGGATTACAAACTCCAACGTCCGCATCGTCGGCGTCGCTGGACCGGAGCAGACCATCATCTCCGGAGCGCCAGATTCCGGCACGGGCGGCCTAGGCGACGGTGCCTGGCGCTGCGTCGGCGGAAACAAGTCATGGATCGTTGTTTCCGGAGTGACGCTCTCGAACGGATGGACAAGGGCAGTCTCCACGGAGCGAGACAGCGCCGGAAATGGCGCGGCAGCATTCGGAGTCAACAACATTTTCCTCACGGACTGCATAGTTACGGACTGCCATGCCTACGGCGATGTCCTCCACCGAACAGCCGCCTACCGGTGCCTGGTATCCGGGAACATCGCCGAACGCGAATCGCTCTTCTCAGGCGAATGGGGTCGTCTCGTCTGCACTTGGGTCGGATCGAATACGACCCGTAGCAGCGACTATTTTGGTTATGTTGGCCAGAACTGCGAGGCGTGGTTCTCGACGCTTGTGGTGCCAGATGGTCGCAGCGCCTTCGCAAAGACCGCTCTGGGAATCTACAACTGCATTGCCGTCGGCGGCAGCGCCGTCAGATCATCAATGGTTTCAAAGGGAAACATCTTCTGGAACTTCACGACGGTCGACGATGGCGCGGCCGGGACATTCGCCAACCCGCGCCTCTGGACGGATAAGATGCACGTTAAGGACGACTCGCCGGCAATTACTGCAGGCATCGCACCAAGCGAAGCCGGATATGACGCAGGAGATCCCATCTCCAGCATATGGGTACTCTACTGCTCCGCCGACGTCGAGGGGAATCCGCTTCTCTTCAACGCCGGCGGCACAGTCCTTGCCGGTGCGGTTCACACCCTCTTTCCAAGCCAACTGCCGACAACTGTGATCGTAAGGTAGGGGAAAGGAGAATTTGCGAATGAATCTGTCGCTTTTGCTTTTGGCGGCGGCGTTTTCCGGAGTACTGGCCGTCTCCGCGACGGCCGATGGCGAGAACGCGCAACCGCCCGGTCCGGCCAGCCGCAGTCCTCTCACGGAAGGATGGGCGCTTCCGCCGCGCGAAATCACGGGCCTTCCGGACCCGTCGAAGGCGTGGTTCGCGCCTGTCGATGCGGGGGAACGATCCTTCGACGTGGTGAAAGTCCGAAACGCGGAAGGGGTCGTGTCCTTTTCCAATGGCACGATCCGCATCGAAAAGACCAACGACAAGGGCACCATCTGGGTGGTGGCGCACAGGCCGTTCGCAAAAGTGTCTCCGGCAAACCGCTACCGGCTTTCGGCGGAAATGGAGGCCTTTTCGGGCTATCCGCGCGACGCCTTCGCCAACGTTCGCGCCGTTCGCTGGTGGGGCATGGACGCCCCGGCCGCACCGGGCCTCGACCAGTCCCTCAAGCAGGACAAGTTGATTTGCACGGCACCGGGGCGACCTCTTTTGAAGGCCATTTCCTTCCGGCTTCCAAAGGAAGACGACGGCAACTGGAGGGCCGCGATTTGCGTGCAGGGCGGGCCAAGCGTCACCACATGGCGAAATTTGCGTGTTGATTCGATGGAGGAGGTCGAAAAGGCCGAGGCAAACGCCCGAACCGGCCACGAGGCGCGCGATTTCATTGCAGACTTGACCGATCCAGCCGCGTTTGACGCGAAACTCGCCGTCGATTTCGAACACACGGCGCAAATCGCGAAAGATGGCGACTATACGCGACTGTTCGTCGATGGGGAACCCATTCCGCCGATCTTCTTCAAGGGAGGACACGCGAGAACCACCGACCTTCAGTTCGGTGGAAAGCGGATGCATGAGGTGGGCATCCCGCTTCTCGTCGCACAGGTTTGGCCTGGTTCACGTGCAGCATGGGAGTACTACTGGACGACAAACGGATTCGACGCCGCGCGGGCCGCCGCCGATGTGAAACGCTCCATGCTCACCGCGCCCGACGCCCTCTATGTCCTCACCATCCACCTCAACGCCCCGGCGCACTGGTGCGACTCGCACACCAACGAAATTTGGCGCACGGAAAATGGCGAACCGGTCTACGGCAACGACTCCCACGTCGTAGGTACCAATCCGCCAGAAGACTCCAGTGCATGGCCGTGGCCCTCCTACCACTCTCGTGTCTTGCGCGAGGAAACCAAGGCCATGCTTTCGGAGTTCATCGCAGAACTGAAGCGCTCCGGCCTCTCGAAGCGAATCGTCGGCATCCACATCGGCGGCTACCACGACGCACAGTTCACGCCGGCGATCCCCGATTGGTCCGAACCGGCACGGCGTGCCTTCGCGGAATCGGGCGAGAGCGACTACGCCGCGTTCCTGAAGCGCCAGCCGATGGAGCTGCAGGATGACTACGCTCGGCATATTCGCGAGGCATTCGGCAAGGAAATCGCTGTTTTCCGGTGGTGCATGTGCGCTTTCAGACCGGAGATGATTTCCTCGCATGACATCCGTGAGTTCGCTGATTCGCTGGAGATTGATGCCATCGTGCCACAGGTTGACTACCACAACCGTACACCGGGCTTCGCCGCCGGCGTGAAGGCCACGGCCGCGTCGTTTCACCTCAACGGAAAACTGCTTGTGCATGAACACGACCTCAGGACCTATGCGACCTGGCCGACGGGAGAAGAGGCGTGGCGTCGTCCCGATTTGAGCCGTGCAGAGGATATTGATGAGTGGCGCTCCATTGACCATAAGACTGCGGGACAGATGATTGCGCGTAGGTCTGGCTTCTGGTGGTACGATTTTGACAAGGGATCGTTCGACCTGCCAGAAATCGCCGCCGACATGGCGGACATCGTCGAAGCGGCGCGTCCGATCTACCTGGAACCGCCCGACCCGTGGCGGCCAACGGCTGCCTTCGTCATCGACGAGGCTGACTTGCTTGCGCTCCAGAGGGCGACTGGCGACAACGAACAGCCAAAGGCTGACATCGACACGATGGTTTTGCAAATCGCTCTCTCCGGTGTGCCGTTCGATTCCTACATGAAGAGCGACCTAGACCGCCACCCAGAAGTCGCAGCGCGCTACGTCTATTTGCTTCGCTTTGATCGCAACACACCGCTTATGGACGCCCGTCGAATCAATGCCGAGGCACGCGCGGCCGGCGCCTTCGTCCCGCTTCCCCCGGGAGTTGTCCAAGTGGACATGAACGGGGACTTCGTATCGCTCCACTGCCTCGTGCCAGGGCGGTACGATTTCCTGTTGCCCCGCGAATGCGAGGTTGTGAACATGAAGACCGGCGAAAAGGAACGAACCTACGGCGCCGTCCTACCCGTCGAAATGACCGCCGGGGAAACCTGCTGGTTCCGGCTTCTGAAATGACCATGATCGTCGATGTCGATTTTCTCAAGGCTCTGATTCGGATCCCGTCCGTTTCGGCGGATGTGGACGAAAACAACCGGGCGGTGGGCTTCACCACTCGTTATGCGGTATCGCGTGGGCTGCGCTGCACGGTCGAGACGAACGCTGAAGGCCGCGCCATCGCGTGGGTCGCGAACGTGAACGGAAAACGGCCGGACGTGCTTCTCTCGGCGCACCTCGACGTCGTGTCCGCCCAGACGCCCGCGCTCTTCGAACCGAGAGTAGCGGACGGTTGCCTTTTCGGTCGCGGGGCAAGCGACTGCAAGGAGCATGTCGCGCTGTCCCTGCACCTCATGGAGCGCCTTGCGGGACGAGTCTCTATCGGCGCCATCTTCGGCACCGACGAGGAGATCGGCGGCGCCACGACGGCGGAAATGCTTTCCCGCGGCTACGGAGCGGAGCGACTCGCCATAGTCCTCGATTCGGAGCAATACGCGATCACCACGTGGCAGAAGGGGCTCGCCCGATACGCCGTCGAGGCCGACGCACCGCCATCCCACGCCGGGATGACGGCCGGCGCGCCGCCCAATGCGCTGCTCGAACTCATCCGCGCCTACGAGGCGGCCGCGGCCGTGATCCCCGACAGCGAGGACGGCTCCTGGCGCGATGTCCTGACGCTGGAGCGCATGGCGGGGACGCGCGAGCGCGCCGAACTCGAAATCGGCGTTCGCTGCGCTCGCCCCGGCGGCTTCGACGCGCTTGAAGCGCTGCTTCGGGAGGCATTCGGGCGCGAACCGCGTTGCCTCCGCAAGGGCGAGCCGGTGATCCTTGACGAAACCGCCCCGCATCTCGTCGAGTTTCTGAAACGCATGCGGCGCGCGTGGCCTGACCGCAAATGCGGCTTCTACCACCTCAACAGCACGACCGACGCACGCCACATCCAGCGGCTTGGGATCCCCATGCTGATCCTCGGCGTCGATGCGCGCGGTGCCCACACGCCGGATGAATGCGTTCACATCGACTCGCTCGGCGAATACGCCGACCTGATCGCCGGATATCTGATAGACTATTTTGGCGAAAAGGACACCTACCGCAAATGATTTCGAGAAACGCCAAAAACGCGATGCCGGCCACCGAAGAGACTGTGGCGGCCTTTCCCGACGGGAACGTCCGCGCGGCGCGGTATCTGGCCGTTGCCGCCTTCGCCCTTCTCAACACGCTCTACCTCATTGCGTGCGTCCAGCGCACGGCCATACCGGGCGCCTTCTTCGACGAACTGCAGCGCGACCTGGGTCTCCGGGCGTCGCAGGTGACGCGCCTCAGCTCGGTGTTCCTCTACTGCTATGCCTCGCTGCAGGTGTTCGCGGGGATGCTGATTGACCGCTTCGGCGGCAAGCGCACCGGCGCCGCGGGCGGGACGCTGATCGGTGCGGGGCTCGTTCTCTTCGCCACCGCCCACACCGCCGGGATACTCTACCTCGCGCGCGTCGTCGCCGCCATCGGGCAGACGTTCCTCTACCTGTGCGTCGTGCGGATATCCCGCGACCTCTTTTCGCCGCGCCGCTTCGGAACGCTCATCGGCATCGCATCGGCCATCGGGTTCCTCGGCAGCGCCCTTGGAACCATGCCGGCGCAGCGGCTCTCGCAGGCGGTTGGCTGGCGCGCGCTGTTCGTCGCCGTCGGTTGCGCGAGCCTACTCTCATCCGCCGCGCTTGCGCTGGCGCTCCCCGGACTCCGCGAACGCGGCGGCGCGCACCGAGCCGTCTCCTGGGGCGCCCTCCGGAGCCTCTTCAACGAGCGAGGACGCTTCTGCTTCATCGCGCACCAGTTCTTCTCGTATCCGGCCTACTTCATTCTCCAGGCGGTTCTCGGGCAGAAGTTCATCCAGGACTACCTCGGACGCCCCGCGCCGGAGGCGGCGACCTTCACGCTGCTTCTGACCCTCGGAAGCGCCCTGTTCACCGTCGTGAGCGCACCGCTCATGGGGCGCATGGGAAACCGCCGCAAGCCGCTCGCATACATTGGCAACGGGATACTCGTCCTCATTCCGGCGGCGATGATGCTGGGAATCCGGTTCTCGGCACCGTCGCCGTTCTTCCTCGGATGCTTCTTCCTCGTTGCTGCCGCCGAACTCAACGCCGTGCCATTCGCGTCGCTTCTGGCCGAAATCACCGACCCCCGCACCATCGCCTTCACCGCCGCCATCCGCAACTCCTTCCCGTTCCTCGGCGCCGGAATCGTCGGAGCCATCTGCGGGCGCATTCTCGACGCCCATGCCCCGGCGGGCGCCGCGCCTGGCGCCGCCGCCTTCCCGCCGGAAGCCTACCTCTGGATACTCTTCGTGATGATCGTCTTCGCACTCATCGGCCTGGCCATGACCGTCTTCATCCCTGAAACGCGCGGCCAAGTCATCTGGAACGGGGATAGAGAAAGGTGTGTCCGAGGCAGCCATGATTGTTAACTACGACGAGGCGGCGGTGCCGCCGTATGAGTTGCCAGAACTCATGCGCTTCGCGGACGGGGCACCCGTCCGCGAAGCGAGGCAGTGGCCAGCGTGGCGGCGCGAAATCCTCGGCGTCTTCGCCAGCGAGATGTATGGCCGGGAGCCGCCCGCGCCGGAGGCGCTTGAATGCGAACTCGTCGAGGAGGGACCGACCGCCGCCGGACTCGCCATCCGTC
>CAMOSH010000158.1 GCA_946624575.1 uncultured Verrucomicrobiota bacterium | reverse complement strand
CCGGCTGGCGGATGGTGACAAACGCCCAGTCCGATTCCGCCGCCCCGTGCGCCGCCAGAGCGGCGGCGCACAAGGCGGCGGAAAGGGCGGACGGAAAAAGACGGGCCAGGCGCATGTCGGCCTACTCGCCCAGATTGCACCAGACGCGGAAGCCAATGGAGCCAGCCGTTGCCCCCGCATTGCTCCGAAACGCCGAACGGCAGTACGCCGACCGCTGGTTGTATGAGCCGCCGCGATTGATGCGGTTGTTGTTGGTGCCCTGGCCGTAGCCGATTTTCGGGTCCGTGACGGAAGCGGTTCCCAGATTCGTCAGCAAGCAGTCCAGCGTCCACTCCCAGCAGCAACCGTGGAAATCGTAGAAGCCCCAGGCGTTCGGAAGCTTCTGCCCGACGCGGTGGGTGCCGCTGCCCGAGATCGCATCGTACCAGCCGTAGTCGGTGAGGGCCGGCTCTTTCGTGGTCGTTGCGTTAACCGTGCTGTCGAGCCCGCTGTTGAAGGCGGTCGTCGTCCCGGCGCGGCAGGTGTATTCCCACTGCGCCTCGGTCGGGAGGTCGAAGCCGTCGAGGCCCGTCTTGGCGCGGAGCAGCCCCATGAAGGAGCTTGGCGACACCGCATCGGAGGCCGGCCACGTCTGCAGCGAGGCATCGCCGCGTATGTCCACCCACGACGCACCGATGGCCGGCGTGAGGGAGGCCGTCGCCCGGTCGGACGAGTAGATTTTGTCGTTGCCGAGCTGCTTGCTCGTGCCGGTCACGAGGGCGTATTGCGCCGCCGTCACCGGAAACACGCCGGCGAAAAACGGCTTGGTGAGCGTGACCTCGTGCTGCGTTTCGTTGCTCTGGTGGCCCACTTCGGAGGAAGGCGAACCCATGGTGAACGTACCGGCGTTCACGCGCTTGAGCCAGAGCTTGTTGGAGATGCAGGTGTAGTCGCTGTCCGGGTCCGGCTCGACGGTCGTGTAGGAGACTGGGTAGCGCGCCGCCGTCGGGCCCTCGGAGAGATCGACGACCATGTAGAGGTCGAAGCGGTTCGTGTAGAAGGCCGTAAGCTGCACCTGCGCGTCGGTGGAGAGGTTGCCGCGCCAGTCCTTGCGGGCGTTCCACACGATTTCGTGCGACCCGCACGCGACGGGCGCGCCGTCGAGCTGCGAGACCGTGGCGGCGTTCTCGAACGTGGAGATGTTCTGCAGGCCGATGCTGACGCCGTTGGTGAGGACGTCCATCACGACGTAGGCGGGCTCGTTGTCCTGGTTCGAGAGCGTGTATGAGACGTGGACCTTCTGCGTCTCGCGACTCTGGTAGTAGGAGACGTCGGAGAGCTCGACGGGGGCCGTCATGACGGTGTCGGCCATGACGCCGAAGGTAGCGGCGAAGAAGGTGGCGAGAAGGGGTGTGGCTTTCATGGGTTTGCGGTTGTTGGGGGATGGTTATTCGGAAAGCTGGTTGTTTGCGGCGGGCTTCACCTCACAATGAGGACGAAGGCCAAGTCGGTGTCAGTGTCGATGGCGCCGGATCCGGTGGACTTGGTGTCGCCAGGGCGGGTTTCGACGACGATGGCGTCGTCGGCGCCGCCGATGGCTGCGTCGCGTGTGTCGATGCATCCAGGAGCGGAGGAGACGGAGCAGTGGGACGGAACGGCCCAGGCCGCAAGCGGCCCCAGAAAAGCCGCCGCCGCGAGAGCGGCGACACGGACCGCCGTGGCGGGAGTTTCCACGGCATTCAAAATCAGGGTTCTGGTCATGCGCACCATGCGTTTTCCTTTCGATCCGACATCGACTGACCGGCGCGACGTGCGCCGCCACGTCCGAGGCCGTCGGCGTCTTCCTGCGGACGGGCACAATCCTAGCATGTCTTCACTCCTCAAAACGCGCCGAAATTTCCGAAAAAGCGCGCCGATTTTACATCATAACCCTTGACGCGAATCCCGGACATGCGGATAATCGCCGCCAGTTTCGCTTGATCTGACATGAACACGGTTCTGCTGTTTTCCCCGGTGGTGATGTCGCCCGACGCGCGCCGGACGGTCGGCGGCGCGCAGGACGCCGCCGTCCGCATGGGCGTCCACGTGCAAACCGTCACACGCCCCCCGACGGAGACGCTCGTTCGCGAACTCCGCCGACTGTGGAGTCCGCTTGGCGCCATCGTGGACTGCGGGTCGGACTGGGGGCCGATCCCGGCTTCGCTGTTCGGCAATCTTCCGACAGTCCTTCTGCATCACGATCCCGAGACGCTCCCGGCCGACGCGCTTTCGGTGCACCACGACTCCGGCGAAACGGGACGCACCGCCGCACGAGAACTGCTTTCGACTGGACGCCGCCACTTCGCGTTCGTCCACAACGCGACGCGAACCTTTTGGAGCGACATCCGTGGAAAGTCGTTCGCCGAGGCCATCAGGCTCCATGGTTTCCGGTGCCATGTCATGCCCTCTTCCGGAAACGGGGACGGCGACGGCGGCGCGTGGCAACGCCGACTGCGCTCCTTCCTCCACACCATGCCGAAACCGTGCGCCGTGTTCGCCGCCAACGACCGCACCGCCGTCGAACTCCTCGCCGCCGCCCGGCACGAGGGCTTCGACGTGCCGGAAACGATCGCCGTGCTGGGCGTGGACAACGACGAAAATCTTTGCGAGCGCACGATTCCGGCGCTTTCCTCCATCGAGCCGGATTTCCGCCGTGCCGGCGACATGGCCATTCGCCTTCTTCTCGACGTGGCGAACAACCGCTCTGGACGCGACGGCGGCGCCGCAACGCGGAACCCCGGCACCGCCGGGGCGATGATCTTCGGCGATCTTCGGGTCGTCCGCCGGGCTTCGACCCGCATCGTCGCGATGCGGGACGCGCGCGTTTCCGACGCCCTGGAGCTGATTCGCCGCGAGGCCTGCGCCGGACTGCGCGCCGAACGCGTCGCGGCGCTGTTTCCAGGGACGCGTCGGCAGACAGACTTGCGCTTCCGTCGCGCCGTCGGCCGCACCATCGCGGAGGAAATCCGCGCCGTGCAGCTGGAGGAGGCGAAGCGGCTCCTCGCAGACCCAGCCCGCCAAATCACACCTATCAGCGATTTCTACGGATTCTCGACGCCGGGCTCGCTGCGCAAGTTCTTCCGCCGCGAAACCGGGATGTCCATGCGAGAGTGGCGCAGGGAACACCCCTGATTGCAATCGTGAAGCGCGGAATCGCCCCGTCAGTCGGCGGAACCGCGCGCGGAGGGGCGCGTGGCGCCGCTCACGGCGGAGGAGAAGGCGCGGAGCGGCAACGCGGTCGGTGGAGCGGCGGTTCCCGCGTTGCCGGCATCGCCGGACTCAACCGATGATTCCCTCGACGCCGCGATCAAGACCCATATCCGCCGGGTGCTTGAAAAATGCGGCGGAAACGCCTCCACTGCGGCCAGGGCGCTTGGAATTTCGCGCAACACCGTCAGCGCCCATCTGGACCATGCCGAAGCAGATTTTCGCGCCCAATCGCAGTTTTGCAAGAAGCCCTGAACGGGGACGGACCCCGCACGGTCCCTGAACGGGGACGGACCCCGCACGGTCCTTAACGGGGACGGACCCCGCACAGCCCTTAACGGGGACGGACCCCGCACAGTCCCGATTGCGTCAAACGGCGCAAACGTGTATCCTCTGCGCCATGAAAGACGCGCTTTCCAGACGCCGGACGGGGCGGCGCCCCGACAAGCCCGGCCGAACCGGCCGCATTCTCGTCATCGTGGACGAGATCGGGCACATCGCGCAGTGCAAGATACGGGGCGTTTCGGCCTACGCGCGGCGCGCCGGATGGCATCTGAGCTTTGGGGACGGGCGGCATTCCGGCGACCGCCCGGACTTTGCGAAGTGGATTGGCCTTTGGCAGCCGGACGGCCTCATCGTGGATGCAGAATATCTGGGTGACGTTCTTTCCCTTGATCCGTCAATCCGCCCCCCGGCCGTATTCGGCGACGTTGTTACGGAGACGCCGCTGCCGGATGGATGCGCCCGCGTCGTGAGCGACGCCGCGGACATCGCGGCCGCAGCCGCCCGCGAACTGCTGCGCACAGGCCACCCTAACTTCGCGTTCGTCCCCGCGGTCGGCGACAAGCACTGGAGCCGCAGAAGGGGCGCCGCCTTTGCCGCCGAGATGAAGGCGCTCGGCCGCAAGGTATGCGAATACCGGCCGTCCCCAGATGCCGTCGCGGACGCGGTCCGCTTCAGAGAGGGGATCGCGTCCTTTCTGCTTGCGCTGCCCAAGCCATGCGGTGTCTTCGCGGCCAACGACGCCACGGCCTCGCTCGTCTCATCGGCATGCGCCGAATGCGGTCTGTCAATTCCATACGACGTGGCGCTGGTCGGCGTGGACAACCACACCGAATACTGCGAAAGCGGCTTGCCCCCGATAACGAGCATCAGCCTCGACTTCGAGCGCTGCGGAATCGTAACGGCGGAACTCCTCGCCGCCATGATGGAGGCGCGCGGCAAACGTAAACTCAGCCGCAACGCGGCACTTGGCGGCGCAGCCGCACTTAGGCCGCAAAGCGGCCACTTAAACGCCGTATGCGGAGATGGCGGCCCGGCCGCCGTCGCCACATACGGCGTGGACAGAGTCGTGCGCCGCGCCTCCACGGCGGTCCTGCGCGTTCGCGACGGCCGCGTCTCTCGGGCGCTGGAATGGATCCGGATTCACGCCGCCTCTGGAATCGGGGCCAACGACGTCATCTCCAACATGGGCTGCTCGCGGAGCCTCGCCAACCTGCGCTTCCGGCAGGCCGTCGGGCATTCGATCCTCGACGAGATCCACGCCCGCCGCATCGGCCTTGCAAAGGAGCTGCTGGAACGCGACGACATTCCGATCGACGACATTCCGGAGCGCATCGGCTACGTCCCGGGTCCATTTCTCGGAATGCTTTTCAAGCGCAGCACCGGCATGACCATGCGCCAGTGGCGCCGAAACTTCCTTCGCAAAGCCGGAATTGTGGTCGATTGATTGTTTTTATCTTGGCGGATCGGTAGTTTGGAGTATTGTCCGCGAAGGCGTCCGGGAATAGGATTTTCCGCAACGGCACCGACGTTTCCGGGCCGTTCGCCGCCGCCCCGCGCCGGCGTCCTTCCACCTCCATCCGCAAATCCGCCATGGCACCACGCATCGCCATCGTTTCCACCGCCCACATCCACACCATCGACTACTGCAAGGACATCGCCCGCGAGTGCGGCGCCCCCCACGTCATCTGGGACGATGACGAGGCGCGCGGCCGCTCCTACGCGGAGAAGTTCAACTCCCGGTTCGAGCCGGACCTCGGCAAGGTCCTCGCAGACCCGGCCGTCGACGGCTTCGCCGTCTGCTCCGAGAACGCGCGACACACGCCGCTGCTGCGGCGCGTCATCCCCGTCGGCAAGCCGACCTTCTGCGAAAAGCCGCTCGCCGTCGATCCGGCGGAGGCGGACGAAGTCGCCGCCCTGGTGGCGAAGCACGGGACGCCCTTCACCTGCGGCTACATCCGCGCCTTCACCGCGCCAAACCGCAGTTCGCTCGCCTTTGCGGAATCCGGCGGACTCGGCACCCCGCACCACTGGATCTACCGCAACGCGCACCACGGCGCCTACGGCCGCTGGTTCGACAATCCCGACCTCAAGTGGTTCGTCGATCCCGCGCTCTCCGGCGGCGGCGCGATGATGGACATCTGCACGCACGGCCTCCACCTCCTGCGCCTCTACGCGGGTCCCGTGGCGGCGGTGCGCGCCTCGGTCGCCAACCTTTCCGGCGCGTGGCCGCAGGTCGAGGACTGGGCCATGGTCGAGCTGCGCTTCGCCTCCGGCGCGATCGGCCGCGTCGAGGGCGCGTGGTGCTTCCCCGCCGCGCCGCTCGGGCTTGAGATCGTCGGTTCGAAGCGGACGCTCTACCGCGTCGGCGACGAGGTCGTCTGCCGCGGCCCGGACGAGGAGCCCCGGCCCGTCCCGACGGTCGAGGGCCGCCCCTACCGCATGGGCCGCCTCTTCGCACTCGTGCGCGGCGAACTCTCGAAGGACGAGATCGACCGGGACCTTGAGGCCGCGGTCGCGGCCGTCCATCTCATGGACGCCGCCTTCCGGTCTGCGCGCGGCAATGGCGGCTGGATCGAAATCAAGGCGTAGGGAGGGAGCGGAACCATGGCAAACGAAAGCGTATCGGTCAAGATGGACGGCCCGAAGGCGGAATACAAGGGCCGCAAACTGCGCGTCGCGATCGTCGGCTGCGGCGGCATCGCGCAGACGCACCTCAAGGCGCACAAGGAGAACCCGGCCGTCGAGGTCGTCGCAGGCGTCGACGTGCGCGCCGACCGCCTCGCCGTCATGCGCGACAAGTGGGGCGTCCCCGAATCGGCCCTCTTCGGCGCGGACCTCGCCTCCGGCAAGACCCTCTCCGAAACCGCCTGGCGCGACATGCTCCGCAAGATGGGCGACAAAATCGACGCCGTCGACGTCTGCACCCCGAACGGGTGGCACTGCCAGCCGGTCGTCGATTGCTGCCGCGCCGGCAAGCACGCCTTCGTCGAAAAGCCCATGGCGATGGCCGTCGCGGAGGGCAGGCGGATGGTCGCCGCCGCGAAGGCCGGCGGCGTGAAGCTCTCCGTCGGCTTCCAGCAGCGCTACCGGCCCGCCTTCGAGTCGCTCGTCGAGGCGCGCGACGCCGGCGTGTTCGGCGAGATCCTCTTCGTGAAGGTGCGGCGGCTCCGGCGGCGCGGCATCCCCAACTGGGGCGTCTTCGGGCGGAAGGAGCTCCAGGGCGGCGGCCCGGTGATCGACGTGGGCGTCCACTACATCGAATGCGCCTACGAGTTCATGGGCTGCCCGAAACCCGTCGCCGCATCGGCCATGACGTGGCGGTATCTCGGAAACCGCGAGGAGGCGACGCACGTGCGCTGCCCCTGGCCGGGCTGGGACTGGAAGACCTACACCGTCGAAGACCTCGCCGTGGGGCAGGTCCGCTTCGACAACGGCGCGATCATGCAGATCGAGACCTCCTTCGCGGCGCACGTGAAGGAGAACGACGTGGCGGAGTTCTCCGCCATGGGCACCAAGGGCGGTTGCCAGTTCCCCACGGGCGAAATCTTCACCGACCAGAACGGCACCATGGTCAACGTCGCCCCGGCCTACCTCGACCCCGCCGGAGACGGCTGGGACGCGCTCTTCGCCCGGAAGCTCGGCAACTGGGTCGACGGCTGCCTCAAGGGAACCGAACTCGGCGCCTCCGGCGAAGACGGCCTAAACGTCCAGCGCATCCTCAACGGCCTCTACGACTCCGCCGCCCTCGGCGGCAGGGAAGTCGCGATCCGGTAGCGCCGCCCTCGGCGGCGGACGGCGCGCGCGTAGGCGCGGGCCGCGTCCCGGCGCTCCCCGCAGGAGTCTCAACCCGAGCGCGTGAATCGTCTTGCCGCCGAAGGTCTCGTCGCGGACGTGGATCTTCTCGTCTCAGGGCCGGAGGAACGCCTACTTCGCCAGCGCGACGCGCTTGCCGGCAAACCCGACGCCGTAGCGCAGGACGCGCGGAAGCGCGTCCTGCGCGGTTGAAGGTTGAAAAGTTGAAAGGTTGAAGGCCTGACGGTCGCGCTCGGCCAGTTCGCGCTCCATTTCCTCGGCGTAGCGCCTCTCCTCGATCTGGCCGAGGGCCTCGCGGGCGGCGGCGGCAAGAAGCGCGTCGATCCGCTTCTGCGACGCGCGGGCCGGAATCTTCGGCGTCTTGAATTCGAGGATCACGCCGGGAAGCGGGACGCCAGGGCGCGGCTTCATCGCGATGTCCGGCCGGCCGTCGCCCGCTTCGCGGTTGGACTTGATCTCGAACTCGTCGGAGGCAAAGGCGAGAATGCCCAGCACGAGGCCGTGGAAGAAGTCCTCGTGCGCCGTGTCGAAGTAGCTCGCCGACGAGACGAGGAACGCCTCAAGCGACGTGCGGAACTTCTCCGCGTCGCCGTGCGTCAGCGCCGAGAGGATGTCCTGCAGGTCGTCTCCGGCGACGGGTGCGGAATGGATCGGCCCCAGAATTTCCTCCTTGAACACAAGGCGAAGCTCCTTGTTCGGGAAGGAGAGGACGGCCAGCCCTTTTTCATTTGGCCCGGACTTGACCTTCAGGTATCCGGTATGGACCAGCAGCGACCAGATGATCTGCGGATTCGCCTGAAGCAGGCCGTAGGGTCCGAGTTCCGTGGCGCAGGGCACTTCGCGCTCCTCGTTCTCGAACAGGTCGGCAAGCTCCTCGCGGCGCCTTGGCGCCATGCGCGAAATCGCGTCCGCCACGAGGTCGTTGCTGCTGGTGTTCGTCCAGTATGGCCGCGGCTTGAACCCGTCGTCGACATAGTTCAGGACGGACCACGGGTTGTAGATTTCCGACGGCCCGAATTTGTATCCGTCGTACCAGTTCCTGGCCTCGGCCATCTTCTCCGGATGCCCGTAGGTCGCGAGCATTCCGGCCACCTCCTCCTCCGTGAAGCCGAAGCAGTCGGAGAAGGCGTCGTCGAAAACCGAATAGACCTTGGGGTTGTTGAGCCCGGAAAGGACGCCCTCCTTCGCCACCCGGAGGATGCCGGTGATGACGCCGAGGCGGCAGTGCCTGCCGTCCTTCAGCGCGCCGGAGAGGAAGTTGCGGAAGAACTGCAGCGCCTCTTCGCCGAAGTGGTTCACCGCCGCGTGGTTGATGGGCGAGTCGTATTCGTCGATCAGGATGACGGATCGCTCCTTGTAGAAGAGATGCAGAGCCGAGGCGAGGATCTTGAGAGAACGCATGAGGCACGCCTGTGTCGCGGTCTCGGACTGGAACGCCTGAAAATCCCTTTTCCACTTTTCGGGACAGTCTTCGGAGTCGAACGCGGCCCTGTGACGGATGAACTCCTCCGAAATCGCGTCGGCAATCAACTCCTTCGTCTCGCTCCACGATTCGCCCTTCGCGTCCTTGAAAGTAATGTGGATGACCGGATACCGGCCCTGCTCGGCGCGGTGCGCGGGGTCGGCCCAGACCTTCGTGCCCTCGAAGAGATGGGCGTTGGATTTCCCGGTCTTCTCGAAAAAGGTGTGGAGCATCTCCAGCGCGAACGTCTTCCCGAAGCGGCGCGGGCGCGTGAAGAGAGCGACCGTCGCGTCGCGGTCGAGCAGGCCGGAAATGAGCTGCGTCTTGTCCGCGTGCCAGTCGTGCGCGGCGATATGCGCCCAGTCGCTGTTGCCGACCGGCAGGGGCAGGAGTTTGGCCGGAATGTCCC
>CAMOSH010000157.1 GCA_946624575.1 uncultured Verrucomicrobiota bacterium | reverse complement strand
CGGCGTCCTCGTAGCGGTAGAGCATCTCGAGGGCGAAGAGGTCGTCGGTCGACGATCCGACGTCGGTGTCGAGGATCACGAGCGGCACGGCGACATCCGCCGGCCCGGACTCGGGACGGGGCGCGGCGCAGCCGGCGAGGAGCGCGGCGGCGAGACCGAGCGACAAAGGCAAACGGGCGACGAAGGGCATGGCGTGTTTCATGGTGGGGGTTTCTAGGAAAATCGGCCGGACGTGTCCACGAACCGTCGTTCGCGGAGCCCTCCAATAGAGAGACTCCGCCTTCGCCGGGAACTCTCGGTGAAGACGGGTTATGGCGCGTCCTTCCCGCCTCGGGTCCAGAGATAGAGGACGTAGACGCCCTGCATTTCGAGGACGCCGCCATGGTGCCCGATGGCCGCGCGGATGCCGCCGTAGAAGGCGTCGCGACATTCGGGACGGATCCCGATGTGGTCGGAATGGGTCCCGATGAAGGCGACGTAGTCCTCCGTCGCAAAGGAGCGGCGGAACGGGAATTCGCGATGTTCCATCGAATGGAAGCCCCAGGCGCCGGCCGCCTCGCAGTCGAAGTGCTTCGTGTAGGGCGTGTCGGTGCGGTACCACTCGTCGTAGACCTTCTGGATGTCGGCGTAGAGCGCGGGATTGGGCGTCTTGTAGTCGCTTCGCGTGTAGAACATCGCCAGCGTCCCTCCGGGCCGGAGCAGGTCGCGGCAACGCGGGTAGGCGATCTCCTCGCCGATCCACTGGATGGCTGCGGCGGAGTAGACAAGGTCGAAGGACTCCGGTTCGAACGGGTGCGTCGCAAAGTCGCCGCAGACGAGATGGAAGTTCGGATAGCGGGAAAACTTGCGTTCGCAGAAGGCGGCCAAGTTCGTGCCGAGTTCGATGGCGGTGCAATCGGTGCCGGTGCGGAGCGCGAATTCCGTCGCCTGTCCGGTACCGGGCCCGATCTCGAGACTGCGGCAACCGGGGCCGAGCGCGGCGCGCGAAGCGACGCGGTCGAACAGGTCGTCGCAGTAGCGCGGACGCCAGCGGTCGAACGCCTCCGGGACGGAGTCAAAGGGGGTACGGGGATCGAGTGCCATGTCGCAAAGTCTAGCAGGCCCCGGTTCCGCGTGTCCAGCGGTGATCTCTTGGAACCATCGTGGTCTGTCGGTCGCGGGCGAGGGCCAGGAGGATCGAGGCTTCGCTGAAGAGCTCGCAGACGGTTCCTGGGAGGGAGCCGGAGAGGGCGTCGTAGGCGAGCCAGAGGAAGCTGACGAGGAGTAGCAGGAGCCGGGCGCGGCGGACGCGGGGCGTCCAGAGCGCGTAGCAGCCGATGCACTGCGCGATCGCGGAGAGCAGAAGCCGCAGTCCCTCGCCCTGCGAGAGCCCGGCGAACGCGGCGGCGCCGACGCAGAGCGCGCCGAAAAGCCACGGCCAGAACGGACGCGAAGCCCACGCGCGGGCGCCGCGCTGCGAGTAGATTGCGCCGCGGGCGAGCCCAAGGGCGTTGAGCAGGCCGCCCGTCCATGCGCCCAGAAGCAGCAGATGCGTCGTCCAGAAGAAGTTGCCGGCCGCCTGGCGCAGGGCGATCCCGCGCGTCGTGCGGGCCTGATAGCTCAGCACCGTGACGCCGAGCGCCACGAAGCCCACCGCCTGCGCGACGGGGTTCTCGGACACGAGATGGGTCATGCTCCGGTCAGAACTTCGAGCGGTTGACGAAGTAGACCGCCCCGACGAGGCAGAGGAAGGCCCAGAGGTAGTCGAGGCGGGGCTTTTCGCCGAGGACGAGCCAGGCGAAGGGGACGAAGACGAGGAGCGTGATGACCTCCTGGGCGACCTTGAGCTGCGCCACCGAGAGGCCGGCGGCGGCGCCGAGCCTGTTTGCGGGGACCATGATCATGTATTCGAAGAGAGCGATGCCCCAGCTCATGAGCACGATGAGCAGCAGCGGCTTGTTTTCCGCAGCGCCACTGCGCAGATGCCAATACCATGCGGTCGTCATGAAGACGTTGCCGACGACCATCATCGAGAGAGGGAGGAGTGCTTTCATGGATCGAGAGCGAGAATCGGGTCGCTAGGCCAGCGCCTTCACGGCCGTGCGGATGTCGTCCTTCGCCTTGTCCCAGTCGAACGGGACGAGCATGGTGGGCGGAAAGTCATTTTCCGCGTCGTCGAAGTAGACTAGGCTTCGGAAAACGGGGAAGAGGGCTGCGTCCGGATATTTCTCCTGGAACCACGCGACCATCTCCGGGAGCTGGAACCGTGAAAGGAGAAACCGGACGTCGACGAAGTCCTTCATTGTGCCGCGGTTCGCGACGGCGAACAACTTCATCGCCGCGATGTCGCGCAGTCCGGCGAGCCGGACGCCGTCCTCCTCAATGGGTGGATCCAGCCACGGCGCCGTATATGTCACGAAGTCCACCTTTACGCCGTCGACGTGGTAGAATTGCATCCGGCCCTGTCCGCCTTCGCGAATCATCTTTCCGCACGTTTCCACGTGTTTCTGCAGGTCATCCTGCGGCGACCAAGTTCCGAACAGGTCCAAATCAACGGACGTGCGGTGACCGAGCTGCAACGCGAGGGCGGTGCCACCGACGAGCCGCGTGTCGGCAAGGAACGGAAGCGCCTGAAGTCGTTTCAGCAGGGCCAGGGTGGCAGGTTCGATGGTCTGGAAGAACAGCATCTGAACGATTCCTTTGGAGTGTTTCCAACACAAGACACGAACGCCAGCGCGGTAGGTTCGAGGCAGCGCATGCTACGCGCCTCGTCGATGATAGTCGGAAGCGTGTATTCGGCCTTGACGGCGTTCCAGTCGTCCCAGGAGCCGCGCTCCAGCACTCGCTGGATGATGCTCCGGCGGTGCTTCACGGGATCGACCTGTTCGCGGTCGACGTCCCAGAAGAGGTGCGGGGAAAGGCTGGCGATGAAAGGGGACACGGCGTTTTTTGCGGATTGCAGGCCGAATACTACACCTCTCCCCCGCGTGGTGCAATCGGCTGTTTGTGAACACAGAGATGGCGTGTTGACCTTCCGCTGGACGGCGGCTGGACGAACTGGCGGTCGCGCAATGTTTTTCATTGATGACGAATGCCGGATCGCCAGGACCGTCTCTCCGGGAGAATGGATCGAGGAGGCGTTTCGCGTCGGCTCGGGCGTACACGAATTCAAGTGGGTTTGCTCGCGGAATGATACCGACTGGGTCAGCCCTGAGCGAGTGCTTGTCGATCAGGTGAACTGGATTCACGACACGCCGCTGTCACCAGTCTATCGGTTCTATTCTGGAAACTACAAGGGGCACTTCTTCACGATGGATGCACGTGAAATGGCCAATCTTTCTGCAACCAATCCTAACTGGAAATACGAGGGCGTGGCATTTTATGCGCTCAATGTTCGCGAGGAGGGATCCGTCCCGGTCCATCGTTTCTATTCGCATGGCTACCGTGCGCATTTCTATACGATCAACGAAGAGGAGATGTGGACGATTCGCCTGACGAATCCGAACTGGCGGTACGAGGGCGTCGCCTATTATGTCCGGTCTTCGGCGAGCGGGGGAACGACTCCGGTCTACCGGTTTTGGTCCAATGTCTACCGCCACCACTTCTACACCACAAGCCAAAGCGAGCGGGACATTCTGGCCACGACCAACCCAAACTGGAAGTACGAGGGCATTGCGTTCCATTCCTGGGTCATGCCGACTCCTTGATGGATGTTTGCGGCGTGAAGTCGGTGAAGAAGTCGGTTTTTGTCTGGCTCCGGGTGACGGCAGAGTGATGTGGAGGCGACGCTTCGTTGGAACAAAACGGACTTCTCGAATGGATGCGAAATGATTGATTCACTGGGTGCCGCTCATCGTAGACGTAGAATGGCGTGAACGGGAGTTAGATGTCAGTGGCGTCGAAAACGGCGAGCTGCGGCGCGACGGGCGGCGCGGCGGACCTGCCGCGACTGCAGTTGGGACTCCGTTGCAGGGGATTCGTCCTGAATGACGATGTCCGGCGGAACCGGCACGAGTTTCCCTTCGATGAACCATCGCGGATTGGAAAGTATGACGGGGTTCGGCGACCCGTCCCATCCGGGCAGATCGGTGGATTCCACGATTTCAAAGTCGGTCACGCCGACTAGTCCGGAAATTCCAAGAAACTTGTCAAGGGAAGGGAATCCTCCGCATGCCGACTGTTCTTCGATGAAGGCGATTTCCTTTGGTTCAAGCGGACGCGCGACGACATGCGCGATGCAGCCGGTTTTCGGAGCCTGATGGTCCGCGTCGCCGCACAGGACGCGGCGCAGTCCGTGCATGGCCAACCACGCTTCAAGCGCCGTGGTTTCATATATTTGGCATTCGATTCCGTCGACGATTATGGTTTCTTCATTCATTGCGGTGGGGCTTGGGGGCGGTGTTTGGGGGTTGAAGCATGGTTGGAGCGGGGCGAGAGTGAAGAGTGAAGGGAGAAGGGGGAAGAGTGAAGAGCGCGGCGGGCGGATGCGCCGCACTCGTGCGGGAGGACCGATGGGAGGAAGGAGGCATGAGGGATCAGAGGGAATCGGGATTGAGCATCCATCCGAGTTCCTTGGCGCGCTTGAGGCACGCGGCGGCCTTCTTTCTGTTCACGTAGAGGCCGATGCCGGTCGTGTAGAATCGGGACATCATGACCCAGGCGCTGGGAACGTCGTTTTCCTCGGCCGCGCGGCGGATCCAGCGGGCGGCCTCCCGGCAGTCCTTGTCGGACTGCGCGTTTTCAAGCAGGATCGAGCCATGAAAAAACTGGCAGTTGCCTTCGCCGGCCTCGGCGCCCTTCCGAAACCACTCGGCGGCCTTGTTCCGATCCGCAGGGACGAGATCGCCCTTTTCCAGATGGACGCCGAGCCAACGCATGGCTTCCGGCAAGCCGTTCTCGGCGGCAGCTAGATACCATTTCACCGCATCGGCGGGGGTTGTTCCACGACAGTCCTCGGGGCCGCTCTCGATTGCCATTGCGTAGCTGAGTTGTGCTTCCGCAAAGCCGTCCTCGGCCAGTTCGCGCAGCGTGTCGGCTGCCTTGCGACGCTCCTTGGCGGACGAGTCCTCGCGGTATGCATAGCGCGCGTATGCGAGGCGAGCGCTAGGATTTCCCGTCGCGGCCGCCTTCCGGAGCAGGTCGATGTCGGAGTAGCGGATTTCCGGGGAAAGATCGAATCCAGCAACCTTCTCCGCGCAGAGTTTGCAGCCGGCAACGGTGCCGCGGAGCGCCCAGAACCAGGCCTGCCGAATGCAGTCTTCGCGACCGGACGGGAAGGGGACGGGAGGAGACTTCTTCGTGGGCTCATAGCAGGAATCCAGTCCGAGATCGACGTCCTCGTAGTCCCGCAGATCGTTCGCGTTCCAGCGGCGGGAGTACCAGCGAAGCAGTGCGTAGTGCGCGTCCGTGACGCCTTCTTCAGCGGCGCGCGCCAGCCACGAGAGTCCGTCGGCTACTACCTGCCGCCGACTGTAGAGAAAGATGATCGCCGCACCAAGAACGGCCGCGCAATGGCGATTGCCGGCGCGAGCGCCGACTTCCAGTATCATGAAGGCGCTTTCGATGTCGTTGACGGACTTGTTGAGGAACTGATTTTCCCAGTAGATGGCGATGATGTCCCAGTCGGGATTGGCCAGAGTCTTCTGTGGGTCGATGCTTGCCATGAAGGCTTCGGCCCTGGCGTGCAGGGTGTCATCGTCGCCGAAGTCCTCGGAGTCGAGAACGGCGGTGTAGACGTCTTGCGGGTGGTCGTGCGCGATGCTTGTTTTCATGTTGAGAGTTCGGTTTTCCTCGCGCGGGCGGCTTCGACGCCGCGCCCACGCGGTTTACGTGGCAGGGTGGTTGAAGCGGGCAAGAAGCGCGGCGAAACGGGCGTCCGATTCCGCCTTGCGGGCGGCGGCCCGCTCGCGGCGGCGCTCTTTCGCGCGTTCCAGATGGCGTTGATCGCGGCGCTCCTCGGCTTCTGTTTTCGGGAACCAGGCCGAGATGTCCTCGAAGTTCTCGACATCCATCTTCATGTGTTTCATGATACGGTCGACAACGTCTTCCTGTCGTGCCCACGGGATGTCGAACTCGGTATCCGTGATCCGCGGATCGTCGGGATCGACGGAGGTCGAGATGCTTTCGGCGTTGCAGGTCAGGGATTCGGCGGCGGAACGCAGCACTTCCAGATGTCCTGGCGTGGCGGGGACGGAGAGTTCAATCTCTACATGGACTTTGCGGGTTCGTTTCGGTTTCATGTTTCGGTTTTCCTTTGCGTGTGTTCGCGGTTCACGGGTTCGCGGGCGACAAGATGCTCGGAGAACGGCGAGGCGACCTCCGGCGGCGGGGCCGTCGGAGGCGCGTGGCGGGGGCTCGGGGGGCGGGCGGACATGCGGCGGGGCAAGGGGCTAGGGATTCGGGCGGGAGGCGGAGCGGACGAGCTTGTCGAAGTCGGAGTCGATGCGCTGGGTCCGGTTGAATATCTCGTATTCTCCGAGTGCTCGGTCTTCGGCGTCGACGCGCGCGACCTTGCCGCGCGCGTTGTCGGGAAGAACCTGGTAGCGGCGGAAGGCGATGAATTCGTTGACGCTTGCCGCGAACTGCTTCATCGAGAAGGCGTTTTCGCGTTCCACGAGGTCCTCGATGTAGTCGAAGAATCCGGAGACGAGCCGTTCAAGGCGACGGATGTCCGTTTCCGGGAGGTAGTTCTTGGCGACGACGACGTCGGACCTGAGGACGCGCCCGTCCGGCGCGTTCTTCCAGGTCGTGAGGCCCATGTGCGGCTTTTCGTGGTCGGCGCGGGCATGGACGATTTCTGCGGCGGTCTGCCCCGAGATTGCGAAGTGGAACTTGTTCTGCACCATCGCGAAGAAGTTTCGCGCCGTCTCGGAGTTCCGGTCGTAGTCCCACGAGCATTCGGCGAAGATGTCCGTGATCTGCTGCCAAATGCGCCGTTCGGAGGCGCGGATGGACTGGACGCGTTCAAGCAGTTCGCGGAAGTAGTCGTGCCCGAACGGTCCGGGTTCGGCCTCCTTGAGGCGCCGGTCGTCGAGGGCGAACCCCTTCACGATGTATTCGCGCAGCACGCCCGTCGCCCAGATGCGGAACTGTGTCGCGCGCCGGGAATTCACACGGTAGCCGACGGCAATGATGGCGTCGAGATTGTAGAAGTCGACCATTCGGCGGACCGTTCGAGCCCCTTCCGTTTGAACTGTTTCCATTTTGGAAATAGTTGCCGCTTCGGTCAATTCGCCCTCTGCATAGATGTTTGCGAGGTGCTTGCTAACGGCGGCGACGCCGACCGCGAAGAGTTCGGACATCGCCTTTTGCGTGAGCCACAGCGTTTCGTTCTGGACGAGCGCGGAGATGCGGACTGTGCCGTCCTCGGTCCGGTAGAGGGCGACGGGCGTTTCGGAAGGCTGGGAGGGCGGTTTCATGGTGAGGGGCGGGGGCTCTTAGTCGCGGGATCTGGCGCCGCCGCGTTCGCGGCGGCCGGGCTCCTTGGCGACGAGATACTCGGAGAGCGGCGACGGCGCGGGTGCGGGCGGCGCGGTCGCGCCGGCGGGGGAAGGGCGATGGATGGAGGAGCGGGGGGACACGGTGAGGGGTGAAGAGTGAAGAGTTGGGGCGGGCGGCGGCTCGCCGCGCGAGGAGGGGAAGGGTGGTTATTGTTTGCGGGAGCGTTTCCGTTCCGCGACGCGCGAGACGGTCTTGATGGTTTGCAGATAGGCTTCTTCGACGGGAGACAGGGCCTGGACCTGGAATTTTCTGTATTCGGCAAGGGCCTTGTCCATGGCCTGTTTGTGGCTGACGCTACCGGGGCCTTTCAAAAGGGGCTGACCCGTCGAGGAAAGAATCCGGTCGAGATGTTCGATGTAGTCGTGCATGAACATGGGCCTGTGCTGCATGGCCTGCACTTCCGCAAAGTCGAAATACCCGGAGACGAGGCGGTTGAGAATGGCCAGTTCGTTTTCGGTCAGGTAGTTCTTGGCTATTCCGACGTCCTGCATGGTCGGGAAGTCGCCCGAAAACGTTCGAAGTCCCATGAACGGTTTGTCGGAATTCGCCCGCTCGTAGACGACTTCGGCGGCCGTATGACCGTGCGCCGCGAAGTGCAGTTTGTTCTGGACCATCTTGAAGAAAGCGACGGATTCGGAACTCCGCGGATCGTAGTCCGCGCTCGTCGCATAAAGGTCCAACACCTGTCGGTACAGAACCTTCTCGGACGAACGAATGTCCCGGATCCGGTCGAGCAGTTCCCGCCAGTAATTCCCGCCGCCGAGGTTCTTGAGGCGTTCGTCGTCCATCGCGAATCCCTTCACGATGTATTCGCGGAGGCGTTCCGTTGCCCAGCGCCGGAACTGTGTCGCGACGGACGATTTCACGCGGTATCCGAGTGAAATGATCAAGTCGAGGTTGTAGTGCGGAATGTCGCGGGAGACTTCTCGGGCTCCTTCCTGTCGAACCTGTCGGAATTTCCGACAGGTTGCCGATTCCTCCAGTTCGCCTTCCTCGTAGATATTCCGGATATGCTCCACTATGTTCGTCCGCGACGTCTGGAACAATTCGGCCATTTGCTGTTGCGTCAACCACACTGTTTCGTCCACGAAGCGGACTTCGATGCGAGTCCGGCCGTCTTCGGTCCGGTAGATAAGCATTTCGCCCTGCGGGTTGTCGGACGGCGGTTGGGTGTAAGCTGTTTTCATGGTCGATCATTCGCGTCGGACGTGCTGCGCCCGAGCGGAGGGGCTAGAGAGAGTGGGATTTCGGTTGCTTGGAGTAGTGGAATCTGACCGCGCGCTGGACTTCTTCGTTCGTCATCAGACCCTCGATGTTCTTCCGGGCGAGTTCCACGAGAAACGGAGAAACCGAAAGACCGTCGACGCGCTGCAGACCGATCGCGAATCGCCAGTTCTCGGCTCTCTGCCGTTTGTCGGGGTCGGACGAGGTCAGGTATTCGGAGAGCGGCGACGGCGCGACCGCGGGCGGCGCGGATGCGCCAGCGGGGGAAGGGCGATGGAGGGAGGAGAGGGGGAGCACGGTGAGGAGTGAAGAGTGAAGAGTTGGGGCGGGCGGCGGCTCGCCGCTCCCGCGCGGAGCAGGCTAGTGGGTTATGTGGCGGGGTGGGAGGACGCACGGACGAGCTTGTCGAAGTCGGAGTCGATGCGCTGGGTGCGGTTGAAGATCTCGTATTCGCCGAGGGCGCGGTCTTCGGCGTCGACACGCGAGACCTTTCCGCGTTCGTTGTCCGGAAGGACCTGGTAGCGGCGGAAGGCGATGAATTCGTTGACGCTTGCCGCGAACTGCTTCA
>CAMOSH010000156.1 GCA_946624575.1 uncultured Verrucomicrobiota bacterium | reverse complement strand
ACATCGGCCCGCGTGATTGCGGCCTTTGCGTTCTGTCAAAGTTTGGTCACACCCTGGTGCATGATTTACATTGACTTTCGAGTGCAAAAGTGACAGTATGAGCCGCCGAACGGAAACAATGGTTGCGGAAACAGCAGTTGCGGAAACGGAAATTTTAGAAAAGGAGGACTACCATGGAGTTCTTTGGACGCGAAGAGGAAATTCGCGAGTTGAGAAGGATTCGCGAACGAGCGCGCGCATCGGCGCACTTCACGGTCATTACGGGCCGTCGCCGTGTTGGAAAGACCGAATTGGTCAAGAAGGCGATGGGCGACGAGCCGTATCTCTACTTCTATGTCACGAAAAAGGCCCAGCCTGAACTTTGCGAGGAATTCAGGCAGATCGTCGAAACGGTTCTCGGCGTGCCGTTTCCCGGCCGGGTCGAACGGTTTTCGGATGTGTTGCGGTTCGTCCTCGACAGGTCGGTGGAACATCCGCTCACTCTCTTCATCGACGAGTTTCAGGATTTCCTGAAGATCGACGCATCCATCATCGGGGATTTCGCCCGCGAGTGGGATGGCTATCAGGCAAAGGCGCGAATCAACCTTGTCGTCTGCGGGTCGATCGACCGTCTCATGGGCAAGATTTTCAAGGATGGCCAGGCCCCGCTCTACGGGCGCAACACCGCGGAGTTCAGGATCGAACCGTTCGGGGTTTCAATTCTTAGGGAAATCCTTCTCGCTCACAAACCGGACTGTTCGCAAGAGGATCTGCTTGCGCTTTGGACGTTCACCGGAGGCGTGGCCCGGCATGTCGCGCTCTTGATGGACGAGGGCGCGACTTCCATGGAAGCCATGGTCGAGCGCATGGTCCGCATCGGTTCCCCCTTTCTGGGAGAGGGGAAGGCCCTTCTCGTCGAGGAGTTCGGGAAGGACTACGGCGGTTACTTCACCGTTCTTTCGTCCATCGCCGCCGGGCGGACGCGCCGGACCGAGATCGAACAGGCGCTTGGCGGCAGCGCCGGCGGATACATTACGAAACTCGAAGACGAATACGGGCTTGTCTCCAAACGGCAGCCTGCCTACGAGCGAGCCCCGAACAAGAACTGCGTCTATGCGATCACGGACAACTTCCTGCGCTTCTGGTTCCGTTTCATCTGGAAATACGCCTATCTCCTCGAGCTGCGGTACTACGGGGAGTTGCGGGAAATCATTGCCCGCGACTACAAGGCGTTTTCCGGCCTTGCGCTTGAGGGATACTTCAGGGCCAAGTTCGTCGGGGAGCATGCCTACACGAAAATCGGAAGTTGGTGGGACCGCAAAGGGGAAAACGAAATCGACCTCGTGTGCGAAAACGAGTTCACGAACAAACTCGACTTCTACGATGTCAAGCGCGATGCATCACGCTTCGACCAGGCGCTTCTGCTCCGCAAGGTCGATGCGTTTCTCGCGAAGAATCCGGTCCTCAAATCCCGCGAAACGACGTTGGGGTGCCTGTCGATGGCCGACATGTAGGCGGCGCGACGGAACTGGCCTAGGCCGGTTTCTGCGAAAACGCGGCAAGAAACGCACTCCGGCGGCGGGGCGTCGGGTAGTATGGATTGCGCCATGCACCCCATCTCCTCGTCTCCACCGACGACTCCCGCATCTTCAACGCCGCCGCGACGTGGGTGCAGGACGTCGTGCTGCCCATCCGCAAGACGCCGCCGGACAGCCGCGAACGCCGGCGTCCCGCAGCCGTGGACCCTCGTCCTGGAGCGCGGCGGCGAAACCCGGGAAATTCCCGTCGCCGACTTTGCCTCCGTCTCGAACCTCGACGACCCCGAGGGCTGGTTCTCGCTCTGGTTCTGACCTTCGCCTGGGAGCGCGGGCATCCCGGGTTCGCGCTGGCCTGGGAGCGCGGGCATCCTGCCCGCGGAAATGGTGGGGTGCGCGGCGGGACGCCGCATCTCCCGGTGCGGGCATCCCTGGGAGCGCGGGCATCCTGCCCGCGGAAATGGGTGGTGCGGCCTCCGGCCGCGCCGACTCCCATGCTAGGACTGGCGGGACTGGCGCGACTGGCGGGACCGGCGCGACCGGCGCGACTGGCGCCTTTTCCGCCTGTCCCGCCAGTCCCGCTTGTCCCGCCCGTCCCGCTCGTCCTTTCGTCCCTTCTGTCCCTTTTCCTTCAACCTTTCAACTTTTCAACTTGGCTTGCTTGGCTTTCGACAAGTGGTATGGTAGAATTGAAGCCGTGAAAGACACGGAGCGCGCCATGGCGGTCCTCTTCCGCGGAAACGTGCCGCCGTCGGATTGTTGCCTTGCCCAATCGGGACAGTTTGAATGAAACCAACGCTTCTGCGCAATGTGCTTTTCCTACAAGCCAGCGACGGCATGCATTCCGTTCGACGAAGGAATGCCGTTGAACGAATCGCCGTGGCGAATGGTTGGGTTTTGCGGTCCAGCCGCTACGCCGTGGACGAATGCGGCGGATGTCTGCTTCGACGCGCAAAGGACATGCTGCCGTTTCAGAGCATGGCTCGCAAATGGTCGCTTGATGGAGTCATTCTGGAATGCGACGAGGCTCGCTACGGGCGCATGTCGCTTACGCAGTTCGGGACTTTGCCAACTGTGCTGATCGACCCTGGTGCGCCGCCACGCGGCAGACACCGTTCCGCCGTAATGCGGGACGAGTCCGCCATCGGCGCAATAGCTGCGCGGGAGTTGCTGGAATCAGGCTACGCCAGCTATGCGTTCGTCCCGTGCTTTGACGATCCGCTCTGGAGCCGTGATCGCGGGAAGGGCTTCGCGGCCATCATCGGCGCGGCCGGATTGCGCATCGCCGTTTGCGCGGCGGGCGCGCAGGCGCTTGCCTCCATGCCAAAACCAATTGGCGTCTTCGTCGCCAACGACATTGCGGCCGCAGACGTTCTGCGCGTCTGCCGCGAACTCGGACTTCGCGTCCCGGAGACGGTGGCCGTAATTGGCGTGGACGATGAAAGGAATCTCTGCGAATCTGCGAAGCCAACACTTTCAAGCATTGCCATCGATTTTGAGCGTGAAGGCGAAGCCGCCATGCGGCTGCTCACGGAAATGCTGGACGCGCCGCGCGTGGCGTTTCCACCCCGCAAATGCTGCTTTGCGGCGGTCGTGCGGCGCGAATCGACTCGATTTGATGCCTACGGCGACGCCCGCCTCAGGCGCGGGTTGGAGTTCATCCGGCTAAAGGCGTGCGAGGGCATCGTCCCAAACGACGTGGCGAAGGCGATGTTCGTGAGCCTTACGCTGGCGAAGCGCCTCTTCCGCCGAAAGGCGGGAACGACCATTCTCGCCGAAATCCACGCCGTGCGCCTCGCAAAGGCGAAGGAAATGCTCGCGAGCGGCATGCTCCCGGACATCGTGGCACAGGAGTGCGGCTACAGCTCCGTCAACGATTTCCGCCGCGTCTTCAAGCGGCGCATCGGCACAACGATTAGACATTGGCTGAAGAAGCCATGAGGAGGTGTGTCCTATTTGTGTTTTTATGAAATGCCCAATTTGGCACCAAATCGCATCTGCGGCGTGGTATCGTTGCTTGCGTTGCGAACGCTTGGGTCCGGGCAATCCGACTGGCGGCGTTCGTGGAAAGGAAAACGCCATGCACAACAGAACAAAATCACTCGCGGCCTCGTCCGGCGCGGCCCTGGCACTTGTCCTCACGGCATCCGCCGACACCTACACGTGGACCGGTGCCGTAAACGGAACCTGGAACACCAGCAACCTCAACTGGGAGAATGGCGCTGGCACCGCCGTGGCGTGGAGCAACGATTCGCCGCCGAACGACGCCGTGTTTAATGGGTCGAGCACGAAGACGATAACTCTCAACACCCAGCGCGCCGTCGGCAACTTCACCTTGAACGAAAACGGATACAAGTTCATTGGTAACGGCCCCCTCGCCGTGGACGGGACTCTTTCCATCAACAAAAGCGTCCAGATACTGGTTCCGCTCGGCTCGGCGGCCTGTCCGATTTATGTCGCCAACGATGCGTGGCTCAAGCTTGGCGCTTCGGCCGGCAATACGAACACCGTTTCCGGCCGCATAATCGGCGAATGCCCGGTTGGTTTTTCGTGGCCCACCAACACGCACTTCCTTGCCGAGCGGAGTTCCTCTTCCGCCGCCGGGGGCGGCGCCATGATCAATTCCGGCGCCGGCGTCACGAACGACGTGGGCACTCTCTCGGTGCGCAGTTCGCTTCTCGTCCAAAGCGGCGTCGTGCGCGTCTCCTCCGGCAAGTTCAACATCGGCGACGGCAGCGGTGAAACCGATGGCGGCAATGCCCTCATCCTTGTCGGTGGCAACGGCTCCGGCTACGACGACGCCTACGGGCGCCTTGTCGTGGCCGCCGGCGCGGAGATTGCGACGCCGGAGGAGACCTGGGGCGGCACCGTAAACGCCGTTGACGGGATTGACTGGCAGGCACAGGCGAATCGCTACGCTCAGGTTGAGGTTTACGGGCGCGTCCATTTGCCGAACGTCAAGTGGTTCAACGCCAGGGGTTCCGCCTCGACGCTCACCGTCGGCGGCGGCGGAGAAATGCTCGTCGGGACCCTGCGCCTCAGCAGCGGCGACGAACTCTCCGTCGTGAACCTCGCCGGAGGCGGGACGCTCGGCCTCCGCAATTTCGAGATCGGCTCGTCCGCCAGCGGCTATCCCTGCGAAATAAACTTCGACGGCGGCATCGTCCATCCTCTTCCGGTCGTGGGTTCCATCGACAAGGCGAAATTCCTCGGCGAAAAGAACAGCAGCGACTGGAACAACGTTTCACTAAATGTTTTGTCCGGCGGCGCGATCTTCGAGACTGTCGAAGAGACCGCCTACTGCAACCTTCCCTTCGTAAGCGGCGTATCCGCGGGCGAACGGGATGGCGGCATCACGGTGCGTGGCGGCAATTCGAAGGTGTTCGTCATGGCCGTCGCGGGGAGTTCCTACAACGGCCCGACCGTCGTCGAAAGCGGAGAACTCCAGGTGCGCGCCGCGAACGGACTCCCCTCCGGCACGGTCCTGAAGGTCGGCACCGATGGCCGGGTCGGCTTCAACACCTACGCGGGCGAGTCTCCAGACGTGGCGCAGACTGTGGCCCGCGCGGAGGGCACGGGCCTCATCTACAACAACTCCGGACTTACGGTGACGGGGGGCGTCTCGCCAGTCTTCGGCGGGCGCTACGGGACGCTCTCTTTCCGCAAACCGTGCAACCTGAGCGGGTCGCTCGACATTCCGGGCGACGCCGACGGCTGCGGGTGCGTGAAGTTCGAGGGCGCGGGGCAGAGCCTCGCCAACCTCACGCTCCGCGTCGCGGACGCCTCCGCGCTGGCGCAGGACAAGGGCGGGGCGTTCTACAAAGTCGTCGACGCCCCGAACGGTTTCGCAGCCGGCGGCGCGCATTTCGCGGCGCTCGACCTGCCTGGAGGATGGGACGTGCGCTATACGGACAATGCCGTCTATCTCCGCCATGTTGACGCAACGGTGGTCTTTGTGCGATAGGGGGACCATGAAAGCCGGCGTGCCGCTTTGCATCTGCCTCGGCGCATGTTGCCTTGCCTTCGCGGCGGAAGAGTCTCCACCCCCGGCGCCGGAGGCGTGGCTCGACGCTGTTCGCGAGCGCATAGCCGCCGAGTTCGCGGGAATGGAGGGCGATTTCCACCGCGAACGGCTGGAGATGCGTCTTGAGGCCGCCGAGCGGCTTGCCGACATTCCGGAGCGCTCGATGCTGCTCGATGCGGAGCTTGACGAATTCCGCTCCTACTTTGAGGAGGCCTTCGCCCTCTGGGAGCAGGACCCTCTCAATCCAGTCGTCAAGGCGGTGGAACTGAACCTCGCCGATTTTGAATCGTTTCCAGACGCCATCGCGGCGGTCCGCGCCCTTGGCGGCGCGCCCTCCGTCCTGCGAGTCCCGGCCGGCGACTACCTGATCGGATCTGTCGCGACGGGCCACGTCATACGAGGACTCTGCCACCTCGACTTCGGCGGCGTCACCAACTGCGCCATCATCGGCGATTCCCCCGAGACGACGCGCATCGAGTTCGGCGTTTATTCCCGCGTAGGCGTCAACCTCGACGGTTCGCGCAACTGCACGGTCGCGAACCTCGACCTTTCGTGGCGCGAGCCACCGTTCTCGCAAGTCAGAATTGAATCCTACGACAGCGTCAACTTCACCGCCGTCGTTCGCCACCATCCAGGAACGCTGCGCCCCGACGATCCGCGCTTCCTTTCGCGCAGCAAGAAAGCCCAGGTGTGCATCATGTTCGACAAGGACGGAAAATACCTTCAGGAGCGCGGAATCTCGCACCCGTTTTTCGCGATGAAGGCAGAGGACCTTGGTGATGGCCTCTTCCGCATCTGGTTTGACAGCCGTCCGCGCTGGATTACCCAGGACATTAGAAAATACCGTCCCGTCCCAGGTGACGTGCTTTGCATTGTTGACCGCGGACATGGCGAACCGGTGCACATCGACCAGTCCGAGTTCCTGAATCTGCACCGCGTCTGGTTCCGCAATTCCCCCGGTGGGACAAGCCCAAGCCGGTGGGCCAGGGGCTTCACGGAGGACCACTGCCGTGTCTTCCCAAAATCACCTGACCTTTTTCTCTCCACAAACGCCGACACCTTCTATTCCCCGTGCGGCTCGCATCTGGCGCATTGCGAATTTGAGCGCATGGGCGACGATGGCGCGAACTGCCTCGGAGAAGGTTCCGAAATCCTGGAGCGACGCGACGCAAGGACGCTCGTCGTCGGACGTTTCGCCGGACGCCTGCGCGAAGGCGACATCCACCTGATTGTCCACGCGATGGACAGTCGCATCCTCGGGGAGTTCCGCGTCGTCGCCGTTGAGGGCGACACGCGCCTCTCATCCGTCTCCGGCGCGGGCGTCCCGCGCGCCGACGACGCGACCATCGCCATCACATACGACCGAGATCTGCCAGAGGATATGACAACGGCCTCCGATGCTGGCGCGATGGATCTTGCAACGCACAAGGAAATTGCACATGGATTTGGCAAAGCCAAGACGGCCGCCGATCTGCTTTTTGCTCCGCTTGCATATGGAACGGGTTTTACCATGCGCGACTGTAGAATCCACGACATGCGCGGGCGTGGCGCAGTTGTGCAATGTTCCAACACCGTCATCGAGAAATGCATTTTCGAGAACATTTTGCAGGGCGTCGAACTGGCTGGCTACACGCACCACCTTGAGGGATTCCCGCCGCACAATGTCGTGCTACGCGGAAACACCATCCGCGACTGTGCCTGGGGCGTTACTTCGTGCTTTACTGACGTGAATGGCGGCGTCCACGACGAAACGCCGATCCGCTGGATTGAAATTTCGTCCAACCGTTTCGAAAGTGTGAAAGCGCCCTTCCGCCTCCGCAATTCCGCCGACGTGACGATGCTGGACAACGTGGAAATGTGAAATGGACAAAACAAATAGAATAGCCGTTTTCGCCGACCTGCACTATACGGTTGAGTCCGGCAGACTAAAGGGCGAAGTCCTGCGATGGGCCGTCAGGGAGGCCTCGCGGCGCGGGTGCGAGGCCATCGTCTGCGCCGGCGACATGATCGGCAGCGGCCGCAAGGCCGAGGCGGACGCCGTCGCGGCGATTCTCGCCGAATCGGCGCTCCCGGTCTCCTTCACCCCCGGCAATGCGGAACTGCGCTGCCCCGCCGAGAGTGCAGAGGCGCTGGCCATTCTCGCCGGCGCGCCACCGCCAGATGGCGTGATTCTTGCAGATTCGTCGCGGGGGTGGTGGGACGGCGCGCTCGGAGATTGCGCCATACCAGCCGGGATGCTGGTCGTCACGCACGTTCCGCCACCTTGCGGCTCGCACGGAGTGCTCGCCCCACCCCTCGTCGTCGCGGGCCACACCCACCGCGACTCCGAAGCGCCCGGCCTCTCCATCGTGCGCGGTCTCGATCCCGACAAGGCTCTGGGCGGACCTCCCGCCTTCGCCATCTACGGCCGCGATGCCGACGGCGCTTGGCGTCGCGAGGAATATGTGGCTTTCCCAGGCGTCTCCCCAAGCGAATGGGACGCATCGTTCCGCCGCGACTTTCTCGACGATCTTGGTCTCGCCACAATGGACGAGCCATTTGGCGGCCTCGGTTTCGCAATCGAGAACGGCGTCCGCTGCATCGAGTTCCGCGCCCGCAGCTGGAAACCGGAGGACTTCGACGTCTTGCGCGCCAAGGTTCGCGAATGGCGCGCGTCTGGGGGGCGAATCCTCTCCCTGCACCTGAACGAGTTGTCGTTCGCATGCGGCGCACTCGAAGGTCGCACCCTACCATCGACCGCGCAGGGCGTCGATGGCCTTCGCGGCGACTGCCGCGATGCGGTTGCGCTCGGCTGCGACCGCGTCACGCTTCACGTGCCGAAGATCCCAGCCGCAGACTACGACGCCTCCATCGATCTCATGTGCCGCGCCTACGCCGAGGCGCTGGCCCCGCTTGCGGGGACAGGCATCGCCATCGGCGTGGAGAACATGCATGTGACGGCGGCGGATAGAGCGGATTGGAACAACCGCCGCTTCGGCTACACGCCGGAGGAGTGCAAACGGCAAATCGCACTGCTGCGCGATATTCCCGGCCTGCGCGTCGGCTTCCACATCGACATCGGCCACGCCCGCAACAACGCGCCATTCTCCACGCAGTTTCCAGTCGGGGCTTGGTACGAACAGCTTGGCGCCGAGGTCAATGGCATGCATATCCACCAGGTCGAGCGGAATTCAGACGGCTCCTTCCGCAACCACAGGCCCCTGCGCGGCTTCTTCGAGCCGCTCATTTCGCTTGCCTCGCTTGTCATGGCACGGCAGCGCGGCATCCTGCCGCGGGCGCCAATGTTCCTTGAAATCCGGGACGGCCTCGGTCAGGAATCGTGGCTTGCGCTCGCCAACGCCGCTTCCCGCGCCTCATCTTTGCTATAATGTCGCGCCGATGAACCGAAGCGATTTCACTGCCAATTGGCACACCCACAACTTCAGATGCCGCCATGCGCGGGGCGACTTTGCCGACTACGCGCGCGCCGCCATCGACGCCGGCATCACCAGCCTCACGACCGACAGTCCCGATGCATGCTTCGGCATTTCGTGCGCGCCGCGGACTCCGATCCGGCTGTCCCCTCCTCGCCCGCGCCGCTGATCCGCGACGCCTTCCGCGCGGCCGACGGCGCGCTCTGGGTCTCGGGCCGCGCCGACGCCCATGCTAGGACCGGCGCGACTGGCGGGACTGGCGCGACTGGCGGGACGAGCGGGACTTGCGCCTTTTCCGCCCGTCTCGCCAGTCCCGCCCGTCA
>CAMOSH010000155.1 GCA_946624575.1 uncultured Verrucomicrobiota bacterium | reverse complement strand
ATGCCACGGCCGCCATTTTCCTGGCGCTCTTTGCGTTCCGTTGCATGGACAGTTTTTGGTCACACCCCAGAGCGCCCGTCCCCTTTACAAAATGACGGCAGTCTGGTAGCATAGCATCTGCAAATGCTTTCAATTTGCAGATGCCTTCTTAATTCATTTGAAGCAAATGTCCCCGATCCGCATCTAATTATACAAAAGGATGTTTTGCTGTCGATGGACATCGTTGAGGAACTAAGGCGAAGCCGCGAAAGCGGGGCGAAACGGCTTGTATGCGAATACAAGGCCGGCCTGATGGTCGTTGCCCGCCGCTTCTTCCGCAACGACAGCGATGCCGAGCAGGCCGTGAACGCCACCTTCGCGAAGGTAATCGAGAACATCGACGGATTCATTGAAAAATCATCGCTCTTCACGTGGATGAGCCAGATACTCGTCAACGAGTTCAGGATGAGCGTCAGGCGAAAGTCGAACGACATGGAGGTAATGCCGGGCGAGCTGCCCGACGTGCCGGACGAGGACGCCGAGGAGGCGATTTTCCGCAACCTTGACCACTCGCTTCTGCGCGAGGCCGTGAATGATCTCCCGGAAGACCAGCGTGAGGCCGTGGTACTTCACTACTTCATGGACATGCCGGTGGCGAAGATCGCGAAATTCCTCGCTATACCGAACGGCACGGTGTTCAGCCGGCTCCACTACGCCCGCAAGGCGCTGGCGGCGAAACTCGGCGTCAAGGCGCACGAGGCGGTCAGGAAGCCAGGCGTCAAGGCCACGCTGATTGCGCTGGCGCTCTGCGCCGTGACGGCGCTAGGGGCGGGGACTCGCCTTGCTGTTGTCCGCTTGCTGTCTTCGCCGCAGGTCGAGGCAGAACAGCAAGCGGACAACAGCAAGGACGCCGGACACGCGATCAGCGCCATGGGAGGGGCAACGTCCCCGTTGCCCTCGGTCGCCGAGGACGGCGACCATTCCGCCACCTCACTCTCCTACTCTCCCACTCTCTCACTCTCTAACTCTTCTACAGGAGAAAACATGAACACAACACTACGCACAATCGCCGCATCTGCGGCATTCGCGGCCGCGAGCGCGGGCGCGCCGCTCGAGTCATCGGCTTCCATCGACACACCAGAGATGGTGGTCGTGGGCACTGGTGAAATCATGACTGTCGAGATATCGTCCGACACGGCATGGGACAAGCCGGTTTTCGTCGATGGCGTCCTGCGCAAGACTGGCGCGGGAAAACTCACAATCACCGGAGAAAAACTCTACGGCCACGGTCGGATTGAGGTGTCCGACGGCGAACTCGACGTGTCGGCCACCGGCGTCGGCAGCGACGCCATCGCTGAGCCGTCGTCAGTCCTGGCTGGCGCGGCGATGTGGCTGGATGCCGGACAGCACGTCGCTGGGCTTGACGGCGCAGCGGCAACTGGAGATGCCGCGAAGTGGTTCGACGTGCGCGAGGAGAATTGGGCCACGCCTAACGCCGCGCGTCGTTACATCTACGCCGAGGGCATGACGAATCTCGCGAACAACGCCGCCTGGCCCACTCTCGGCTCCGACGATGCCTCCCGCCCCTACATTTACTTCGGCGGCTTCGGCTCCGGGCAATACATGCTCTGGCGCACCCCGGCGGGCGGGAAGGCGTGGATTCCGGTTTGCAGCTCTTTCGCGGCCTACAACCCCGCAGGAACACATGGCAACTACCTTGGTTCCGCCACGGCACCCGGCGAGGACGCTAACAAGCAGCAGTATTTCGCCACCACTGGCCCCGCTCAGTCGGGAAAGTATTTCGCGCTGGACTGCAACGGCATCTACAACCATCTGCGCAACGGGCGCATCTTCCGCAACGGCGAGCGGGTGTCGGTCTCCGACCCGATCGACCTGTCCGCCGTCCAGGTGCTTGAAACGGAGTCCTATCCCGCCGGAAAGGGAGCCGAGTCTTTCTTCAACTTCCGCAACTACCAGCAGAGGGCGGGTTCTTTTACCTACGGCAACCGCGTAGGCGGCGGCCGACTGCACGAGGTCGTCGTCTTCACCAACGCCATTGCGGAGACTGACCGCGTAGTCGTCGGCCACTGGCTGCTGCGCAAGTGGGTGAACCGCTCCGGCTACGGCGCGCTTCCCGGATTCTCGGTTGCACGGGGCGCCACGCTGTCGATTCCCGGCGCGATGGCCTCCAAGGCGGTCGTCGAATCGGACGGCACCGTCCGCATCGACGGCGGAACAGCCGATCTCGGAACCGCCAGCCTGGCCGACGTATTCAAGGGCGTCGGCGGCGTCGTGGAACTATCAGGTGGCGCGTCGGTTTCCAACCGCGCCGGAGTCGCCATCGCGTCCGACGCCGGCAAGGTGTATGACGCCGACGCCTTCAACACCGTGGCCGTGTCGTCCGGCGCGGCGTCCGAAATCCGCAAGACCGGTGCCGGTGCGCTGGCATTGGCCGGACTCGATTCCGCCACCTCTGTCGCGGTGGACGCCGGAACGGCAACCGTTCGGGCCATCGCTGGCGGAGAGAGCGTCATCCTGTCCGAGAACGTCGTTTCTGGCGGCGGGTTCGAAGGGATCATCACGAAGACTGGCAGCAGCGGCTTCCAGAACTACAGCTCCGGCCAAACGTTCGGCGCATGGACATCCTCCACGTATCCAGGCGCGGGCGGCGTCGCCCGCATCGCCCACAAGGACTACACGACCATGGGCAATCACAAGGCCGCCGAAGGGTCGTATTTCCTCGTCCTCAAGCAGGGCGGCGGCGCGACCCAGCCGATCTCGCTTTCCAAGTCCGGCCGCTACGAAATAACGCTTCGGGTCTCCGAACGCGACGGGTATCGGGGATTTGCCCGAATCTACGTTGACGGCATCCTTGTCGGGACGGCGCAGACGCCGGCGCACACCGTATGGGACACGGCCCGTTTCGAGACGCCTTGGCTTGAAGCGGGAGAGAACCACGAGCTGAAAATCCTCTCCGAAACCACCTGCGACACGGCGGTCAGCATAGACGACGTGCAGATGAGGTGGCTCGACGCCATTCATGCGGTCGCCGTTCCGAATGAGAACTTCGAGGATGCCGGCTGGGATAGGGGGACATCCCAAATCGACATCAACAACGCCATCGCTGCGTCAAATGTGCTGGATGCCGCCTACGTCACGAAATGGACGACCTCTGGCGGCGTGGAATTGCTTCGCGCCCTTCCATACCTGCGGTCGAATGTGGCATTCGATGCACCCGTCACGGGGACAGGCTCCGTTTCGGCATTCCTCCCCAAGGGCGCATCGCTCTCGCAGACCGTGACGGTCCCCGAAAACGGCCTCTACCAGTTGAGCGCCTTGCTGTGCCAATACGCGAAGGCAGGGCAGAACATCGCTCAGTCGGAGGCTTCCGTGCGCCTCGCGCTTGGAGCCGCCTCCGAGACGCTGGCCGTAACCAATCTTTCCGCCAAGCGCGTTGGCATGTCGAACGCCGTCAGGCTCTCGGCCGGAGACACGGTGACGGTCTCGATCTCGTCCGAGAATGTGACCGCCGCCAACAACAACGTTCTCGTCGATGACGTGCGGCTGGAGCGGCTCGACAACCTCGTGGCGAATCCCGGATTCGAAGGCGGCGGCGCGAACAAAAAGTCCCCTGCGGGTTGGACGGTCGCGGCGAATCCCGAAGACAAGCAGATTCTTTACGATGGCTTCTCCGACAACGCAGCCCACAATTTCGGCCCGGACATCGCCGAGGGCGAGTTCAAGGCCCGACTGCATTCCGGAACGCGCCTGGAGCAGACGATACCGCTCTCCGCCGGTCTCTACCGTCTCTCGTTCTGGGACGTTTCCCGCCTCTACAACTATTCTGTCGGCAATGGCCCCTCGCCGATTCGCGTGACGCTCGCGAAAAACGGCGTGACGAATTTCTGCGCCACGGTGACGCCGTCGGCGTCGAGCAAGGTCTTCATGCGCCGGGAATTCCTCGTCCGCGCGGACGAGCCTGGCAACTGGACGCTCGGCTTCGAGTCGATGTCAACCGGCGACAAGAGCTCGTTCATCGACGCGGTGTGCCTAGTCCCGGCGAGTGGCCTTGCGGCTGACGCCGGCCCGGACATCGGGGCAAAAGTCACCATTTCGATTGCAGACGGCGCATTGCTCGGACTCGACTGGCCCGGCGTCATCGAGGCGAGCCGCGTCCGATGCGCCGGAGTCCCGCTTCCCGGCGGGGACGCCACCGCCGCTTCGGCGCCCGACTCGCTTTTCGGCATCGGCACGATCCGCGTCAAGCCGCTGGCGACGATGCTGCTCTTCAGGTAGGAGGACCGGCATGACCCGCCCGCTTGCATTGGCCGCGCTTTGCGCGCTGGCCTTCCCCGCTGCCGCCCAACTGCTTTTCAGCGCGACATTCGATGGCGATTCGCCTGTGGCCGACATTGCAAAGGGGGCGGCTGCGCCGGCAGAGGCGGCGGCCTTGGAGTGGACGGACGGCGTATCGGGCCGCGCCGTCCGCCTCTCCCGCGCCAGAAGGAGCATTCTCGCATACGCCGGGGAGGGCAACCTTGACCGCAACTGCGGCACCGTGTCGCTCTGGTTCAGGCGCGGGGAAGGGTTCGGTCTAGGCGCTGTGCGTTCACTTTCCGATATCGGCACGATGCACTATCTGCTTTCAAACCCGCGCCTCGAAAGTAGAATTGGGACGCACTCCGTGATTCTGCGGCTGCATCAGGACAACCTGCGCGGCGACATTTCCGATGACGCCGACTCCTATGAGCAGATTCCGGCCCGCATGGCGCTGGATGGCGGTTGGCACCATGTCGCATTCGCGTGGGACGACAGAAGCATGCGCCTTTACGTTGACGGACGGCGGGGCTGTTCCTATAGGGATGACTTCTCACCTATGAAGGCTGCCGTGTCCGGGGGCTACCGCTTTTCGCGCGAAACCGCTTTTGACAGGTTTTTCGTGGGGAACCAGAGCGGGGCGGACCAGTGCGACGGCGACATCGACGAGCTTCGCATCTACGGCGGCGCGCTGGACGACGACGAGATCGCCGCCCTTGCCGCCGAGTTCGCCCCGGCGGCACGAACCGCCAGCGGCCAGCCACGGAATCCCGACTACGAGGCTCTCTATCCACGGGAGGGCGGCAACCCATACGTGGGCGCCACGGCCGCAACTCCAGGCGTCATCCCTGCGGACGACCTCGAACTCATTGATGAAGTGCGACTAGATTCCCAGGAAGCGGTTGAACGCCTCCGCGAGGCCGAAAGGCTTCAGACAATCGGCGGCATCGTCTTCGGTGAAACCGCCGGCATTCCATACGCCGAACTCGACGGCAGCGCTGGAACCCGTCTTGCCCTGCGTTTCCCCGACCCCGGCGACGCTTCGCCGATCTGCGTCTTCGACCTCGACTACCCGGACGATAAAATGCGGACGATGGACGTGATTGTCCAGACCGCCGCGAACGGCCCCGGCGATCTCACCATGCAGTGTGGCGTCGCTGCGGGCGGCGAATACCCGTCTTCTGGCGGCATACAGACCCACCGCTGCATCTGGTGGCGGCGCCCCGGGGAACCAGCCCTCGTCGTCATGACTGTCCGCAAGGCCGCTCCGGCCGCTCTAGCCGCCGTCCGCCTTTGGCGCGTGAAGTCCGGCACACTGCCTCCAGCGGTTGCGCCTTCCGCGCCTCGCTGTCCCGTAAGCCGAAGCGGCAATTCATCGGCGCGATGTGGCGGCGCTTCGCGCCGCCACATCGCCCTCTACTTCGAGGATCCCGCTATTGGCTACGACTTCTCCGTCCCCGGTTGCGTCTCCACGCCGGAGGCGATGGGCGAGACAATAGACCGCGCCGTGGCCACGATGCGTTTCGCTGGCGAGGATCTTCTGATGTATCCGGGGGCGTGGTATCAGGGGCTGATTGGCGAATCCTACAATCCGCGCACCCATGCTCCGGACTTCCTTTCTGGTTTGTACGCGAAGTTCGACGCCGAGGGCGACATCGGGATCGTCCCCACGCTCAACGTCAACAACATGCCTGTTCCAAGCGGCCTCGTGACGCCAGACTCGATGACCAACGGGACGCTTCACGCTTCGCCGGTCTCCATCCACGACACAGGGCGGCCGAACTGGGGCGGCTGGCATGGCACTCCGCCGAACTTCAACGTCGCGCACCCCGCCGTGCAGGATTACATCCTCGGCATGGTCGATGCTCTTGTCGCGCAGGGGGCGCGGCATCCGTCGTTCAGGGGGCTGTGCCTCCACGTCTCGCGGCATCCGCTGCTGTCGTGGGGCGGCATCGAAAGCGGCTACAACGACTACTGCATCGACGCTTTCCGCGAGGCGACAGGCGCCGAGGTGCCGGCCGACCGCGCCGATCCGATGCGCGGAAAGGCATACGCCGACTGGCTCAAGGCTCATCCAGTGGAAATGGAGGCCTGGCGCAACTGGCGCTGCGACGTTCTCGCGGCATTCTGGGGCGAAATCGCGCGTCGGATCCGCGTTGCGCGGCACGACCTGAAACTCTGGGTCAACTGCTGCACTACGTCCTACATCAACCAGGACTACGCGCTCGACGCGGATTTCGTCGCGCGAGCCAACCGCGACGCCGGAATCGATCCGGCGCGGCTTGAGGCCGCCGCGCCCAACCTTGTTCTGTCGCAGTGCGTCGTCCCGGCAGACTGGCGCTGGCGCGGTCAGAGTCTCGACCCCGCTCGCCGCGAGATGCAGCGGACGCTTTGCGACCGCCGCGAGACGTACGCGCTTCTCCAGGAATCCTCCTGCCCGTGGGTTGCGCAGCACGATCGATACTGGGAGCTGGATCTCCGTCGCCTTGCCGGACAGAAGGTGGGGAATGCAACTTCGCTTTCCTGCGGCTGGCTTCAGGAGAACCCCACCCGCGTCTCGACGATCAACCCATCAGGCGCCAGCGCCTTGCGCGCCTTCGTGCTGCCGTTGCGCCATGGCGACGTGCTGGGAATGTCCAAAGGCGGATTTTTGATTGGCACCTACGGCATCGAGCCGTTCCTCGCGCGTTTCGCGCGGGCTTTCCGCGCCCTTCCAGCCGTGCGGATGGACGAGTTCTTCCGCGAAGGCGCCGTCGTCGCCCGCAAGGCCATCGTCGATGGCCGCACGTGGGGCTACGTCGTCAACACCGACTATGACGATGCCGAAGCCGCGATCCCGCTTCCAGACGGCGCCACCGATGCAGTTTCCGGCGCTCCTCTGACGGGCGCGTTCCGGCTTGGCCCCTACGAGATGGTGTCCTTCCACGCAAAATGAAACTTCCGGCCTCACCGTTAGTCCTCTTCGGCCCACAGTCGGGCCTGATGAAAACGAAAGCATCAGACTGGCCTGTTTTGAAGGAATACGGCGGGAAAAACCTCCGCCGCATCCGCATGCCGCTTGGCGGAATCGGCACGGGGCAGGTGTCGCTCTGCGGCACCGGCGGCCTACGCGCGTTCGAGATCAGGAACTCGGCGGAAAAGGGTTTCACGCCCTGCCGCGAGAGCGTCCATCCAGCCTTTGTCCTCCGCGCCAAGGGAGCGACCGGCGCGGTCGCGGCGCGCCTGCTCGAAGGGCCACTCGACTTCTCCGAATACGATGGATCGCGCGGGTGCGTTGCGCCGAACCACGGATATCCGCGTTTTTCCTCCGCCGTATTCAAGGCGGCCTACCCGCTCGCACAGGTTGAGCTTTCCGATTCCGCCATGCCAATCATGGCGACGCTGGAGGCGATGAATCCCCTTGTGCAAGGCGACGCGGAGGCGAGCGGTATGCCAGTCGCCCTTCTGCGCTGGCGGCTGGCGAACGTCGGCTCCGTTGCAATCAAGGCGACCGTCGCAGCGGTCATGCCCAACCCATGCGGAGGCGTTCTCTCGCAATGCGGTACCGACACGGATTCGCTCCGCGCCATGGTCTTTCGCGGAAACGCCGACGAGACCGCGTCTGCCAAGCCGTTCAACCGCGAAACCGGCGAGTTCGCAGTGTCCGTCCCGCGCGGCGCCGGCAAGATCACCGTCGGTGCCAGAATCTTCCACGCCGGTTGGAGCGACGGCCTTGACCAGTTCTGGCGTCGGCTCGTCGCCGACGGCGTCGTGGGAGACCAGTCTGGGTGCCGGGAATGCCATTTCGGGCTTATCGCCGCGCAGATCGACATCGCTCCGGGCGAAACTGGGGAAATTCCGTTCATTCTCTCATGGCGCTTTCCTAATCGTTCCGCGTGGGAACGGACGGAAAACGGCTTTTTCGCTGAAGACGACTTCGTTGGCAACCACTACTGCCAGGCATGGCCTGACGCGCTTTCCGCCGCCGAAGCCTTCTTCGCGAAACTTGGGGATCTCGAATCGAAGACCGTCGACTTCGTCCGCTCCGTCGCGGAGGCACCGGGCATCCCGGACGTCATTAAAGAGGCCGCGCTCTTCAATCTCTCCACATTCCGCTCCCCGACATGCTTTCGCACGGCGGACGGACATTTCTTCGGCTGGGAGGGGGTCGATGACGCGCAGGGGACGTGCTACGGCAATTGCACGCACGTCTGGGGCTACGAACACGCGCTCGCCGATCTCTGGCCGGAACTCGCCAAGGACATGTGCGCGCTGTCGTTCCTCCACGCTATGTTCGACGACGGCGCAATCTCGTTCCGCATCGGCCTGCCGCTCGCCCGCGAGGCGCGCGATCTGCGCAAAGCCGCCGCCGATGGCCAGATGCAGTGCATCGTGAAGGCGTGGGAGTGCTGGGCGAAAACCGGCGACGACGCATGGATGTCGCGGCTTTGGCCGTTCGTAAAGAAGGCGCTGGAATTCTGCTGGACGGCTGGCGGATGGGACGCAGACTGCGACGGCGTAATGGAAGGCTGCCAGCACAACACCATGGACGTGGACTACTACGGCCCAAACCCGCAGATGGAGTTCCTTTACCTAGCCGCGCTCCAGGCGGCGGAGCGGCTCGCGGAGCGTTTCGAATCCGATGCGGCCTTCGCCGTGAAGTGCGCGGAACTGCGCGCGAAAGGCGCGGCCTGGACGGAGGCTAATCTATTCAACGGAGAGTGGTACGAGCATCGCGTCACCTCCGCCGAAGGGTCGTTTCACCCAGCTACGAAAGCGGGGGCGGCGCAATTCCCCGATCCGCTCAACCCGGACTTCCAGCTCGGCCCCGGATGCCTAATCGACCAGCTTGTCGGGGACTACGCCGCGCGTGCCGCCGGTCTCTCACCCGTCGCCGATCCCGTCCACGCCCGCAAGGCCACGGAGACGATTCTTGCGCGAAACCGCCGCGAGCCGGACACCCCGGCCTTCAACCACATGCGCGACTTTGCGCTCGCCAGCGAGCGGTCGCTTGTCATGGCATGGTATCCGCCAGACCGCAAGCCGAAAACGCCATTCCCGTATTACCCCGAAACGATGACAGGCTTTGAATACGTCGTCGCCGCATGGCTCGCGCAGACGGGCGACTTCACAAATGCCGAAGAGGTTGTCCGCGACATCCGCTCCCGCTTCGACGGGGAAAAGAGAAATCCCTTCGACGAGGTTGAATGTGGCCGCCATTATGCACGCGCCCTTTCGTCCTGGTCTGTATTCAAGGCGTTTCAAAATGAAACAAGACACCCAAGCCCCGCAACCCTGTGACCTACCCGGCGAAGGGCGCCGCCATTTCGTCCTCCATGTAATCCTCAATTCGCACCTTGACCCCGTGTGGCTCTGGAACCGCGCGCAGGGCGAGGACGCCGCGATTGCGACGGCACGCACGA
>CAMOSH010000154.1 GCA_946624575.1 uncultured Verrucomicrobiota bacterium | reverse complement strand
CCCCTACGCCCCCGCCCGCCCCCTTTTTAGGGGCATTTCGGATTGCAAGCAACCAAGTTGAAAAGTACCGCTAATAGGAAAAAGGGACGCTTTGCGCGGCCTGCGAGAATCTCATCGCAGGTATTCCAGATACGCCTTGCGCTCCTCGTTCACGAGGCGCGAGTCCATGCGCAGGTCGCGCAGGAAGCCCCAGCCGCCGGGTTCCGAGACCTCCAGGACGGTGTTCGTCGCCTCGGTCCAGCGAAAGCCGATCTGCATGCCGCTGACCTGCGCGCGGAACGGGCCGTCGGAACGAATGGCCGTGTGGCGCTTGCCGGGATTCGGCGAATACCAGTAGGCGATGCAGGTGTCGAGCACGGCGTTGAAGGACTTGGGGCCGAAGATCCAGCCGACGCTGAAGTGGTCGGCGTAGCAGCGGTGGTAGCAGTTGTTCCCCGAATTGTCGCGGAAGCCGACGCCGTCGTCATATTGGTCGCCGGGATTGGTCCAGAGCGGGTGGACGTTCGTGAGGAGGTTGCCGCCGCCGTTGATTTCGAGGCCGGTCCGCACGTCGGCGATGCGCATGTTCGTGAGGGTGTTGTCCGAGGCGTCGACCACGACGCCGACGGAGTCCGGCGCGCGGTTGCCGACGATGTGGACGTCGGAGATGTCGGCGTCGGCGGAGTTGCCGTTCGCGCCGCGCTTGATGTGAAGCCCGACGCGGACGCGCTTCATCGAGACGAGCCGGACGCGCGTTTCGCGGCCCGATTCGATGGAGACGCCGTCGGCGACGCCGGAGCCGTCGATGATGCCGCCCGTGAGCGAATAGACGCTGCCGGGTGTGCGGATGTTGTTGGCGGGGTGGATGCCGCCAAGGCGGACCATCGCGTTCGTGTGCGCCCAATCCGGCGCGGCCTTGAGAATGGCGTAGTTCGAGAGCTGGAGATCGACGGAAAGGCGCGGGTCTGCGGGGGTGCAGATCGGATGCTCCAGCAGGTAGGTGCCATCGGGGAACCAGAGCGTCCGGTTCGGGTTGGCCGCGATGAGCGCCTGGATCGCCGCCGAGGCATCGGCCGAGCCGTCGGAGGGGGCGAAGGCCGCGACGTTGATGAAACCCGCCGTTTGCACGGCGGGCGCGCAGGGGGTGCCGGGGGCGGGCGCGCTCGGGGCACCGCCGGCGGGCGCGCAAGGGGCGACTGCGGGCGCGCAAGGGGCGCCGCCGGGCGCGCAAGGGGCACCGGCGGGCGCGCAAGAGGCGCCGGGTGCAGGCGCGCAAGGGGGGGCGGCGGGCGCGCAAGGGGCAACTGCGAGCGCAAGCGCCACTGCGGCGAACCGCACGACCGCGGCGGAAATCCGGCCCTTCAGAATAAGCGGCGCCAGATTCCAGCCGAGCGCATCGGCATGGCGACGCGCACCAGCCAGTTTTTCGTCCCCGACCTCGGTCTGCCCGGCGGTGAGAAGAAAGAGAACCGTCGGGGACTCCAAACCGTGGACTCCGGTGGAGAATTCTCCGATTCTGCGTTTTGCCTTGTCGCGCCCCATGTCGTTTGCGGGGCCAATTCTACAACAATGCTTGGCGAAGGCCAAGCGTTGGGACTGGCGGTCCCGCCCGTCCCGCAGGTCCCGCCAGTCCTCGCGCCCGTCCTAGAAGCGGCCGCGGCGCGGCCGCCCCACAGAGCCGCAACGATTGTTTTTAGCCACAAAGGACACAGAGGTCACAAAGTCTTTGTGTTCCTTTGTGTTCTCTGTGGCTTAAAAATTCATCCCGTCCCGCCAGTCCCGCATGTCCTGACATTGGATCCTGGCAACATTTTGAATCGCGACACTAGTCTTCGGGTCGCTCGTACCAGTAGCCGGAAACAAAATCCGTCTTGAAGGCGTTCACGAAACTCTTAGGGTCGATTTCGTGGATGCCGCGCACGACGCGGCGAACTTCGTCGGAATCGACGACGGAATAGACGATCTGGTGCGGCACGTCGGAGCGGATGCCGAAGGCCTCCAGCCGCGTCGCGCCGTGGCGCGTCTCGTTGTGGATGAACTCCGCCACTTCGGCGGCCTTGTCGGTCACGGCAAAGATCGTGTGGCGCTTGTAGCGGCGGTGCAGCGTCCGAATCGTCTGCGTGGAGACGAACTGGAAGACAATGCTCCAGAGCGCGTGCTCCCACGAGAACAGGAATCCCGCCGCCAGCAGCACGGCGGCGTTGAAGAACAGGACCGACCACCAGCCGTCGATGCGGTATTTGCGGGCGAGGAGGATCGCCACGAAGTCCGTGCCGCCGCTCGTCGCGTGCGCGAGGAGGCAGAGCGAAATCGAAAGCCCCTGCACGAGGCCTCCGAAGACGGCGACGAGCGCCGGATCGCCCACGACCAGGCGCGCCGGCAGCAGCCCCGTGAGGACGGACGCGGCGGCGACCGACAAGCACGACAGCGCCGTGTAGCGTTTTCCCACGAGCCGCCAGCTCAGCGCGACAGGCGGGATGTTGAACAGGACATACAGCAGTCCGAACGGGATGTCGAGGCCCAGAAAGCGAGAAAATGACTCCCGCACCAGCAGCGCCAGCCCCACGAACCCGCCGGGCAGCAGTCCGCCCGTGTGGACGAACGTCTGCACGTTGACGGCCAGCAGCGCCCCTCCGGCGAGGCAAAGCGCCGCCCGGAGTGGCACTCCGAGCGCCGGACGCGAATAGCGGGAGACATGGTGATTGGGTGGCGGTTCTTTCATAAGTCGATTTCTTCCATGGGGGGACTGCAGAACTCCTTGTCACTTGCGGCTTCAAGTCTAGCGAAATGCGGGGCGGACGCCAAGTTGAAAAGTTGAAGGGACGGAAGGGACAGAAGGGACAAAGGGACTGGCGGGACGGGCGGGCCTAGCGCCAGTTCCGCCAGTCCCGCAGATCCTCTCGCCCGTCCCGCGCGCCCCAAGCCCCATCGTCTTCACGACCTCCTGCGGCGCAAGCCCATCGCACGCCTTGCGACGTGTCAATTCCTGGGCGCGGGCGATTTTCGGATCGCGGCGAACGGTGCGGTCGGTCGATTGCCGCCGCACCATCGGCGCGCACCAGAACTCAAGGGTCTCCGGCGGCAGGTCGGGGTTGTCCAGCCGGCATTTCAGCAGCGGCGGCGGCAAGCGTCGCCGCGCATATCGTCGTAGAGAGTTTTTCCATGCTTACCGTTTTTCCGATTCGGCCGTTGGAATTGGCCGACAAGGTTTGAGGAAGATTCAGCACACGTTGACAGTGGCAAGCATTATCTCAAACCGCCCTCACGGAACGTGGACGCGAAACGAAAATATTTTTGACAGCGAAACGCATTTCAAGGCATGAGCGGTTCCGTAGCGCGAAATGCCACTAATCACCTCGGGCCGATGCGGCCGGACAAACCGTCAAGCAACGCGCACTTGCGAGTGGTGTCGGCGGCGGGGACGAGGTGTTGAGCGTCGGGGCCCTCGTGCTCGACGCTCCAGCCCTCCCATTCGCGAAAGGCGTGGTAGGTCCAGTCCCAGCCATATTCCTCGAATATCGCGATGCAGTCGCGGAGGTATTGGTCCGCCCCCGGCGCCCAGGCGATGGCGCTGAATTCGCCGCAGTAGATTTTCGCGCCGTGGCGGAGCTGGAAGTCGCGCACGGGCTCAAGCGCCCCGCGCAGGGTTTCCGCGCTCCACCCCTTTTCGGCGTTGGGATAGGGATCGGGCGTCTTCCCCTGCTTCCACATCACCCCCTGGTGCGTGAAGCGCAGCGGCACGTACATGTGCACTTCGTAGATGACGTTCGTAAGGTCGAGCGGCGAGAGCGTGGCGAAGGCGCTCGGCGAGTCCTGCGAGTTGGCTTCGACGATGACCGGAACGTCGGAATCGATTTCGCGGATGGCCTCGGCGGCGCGCTTCTGAAGCGTCCAGAAGTCGCAGCCGGGCAGGGCCTCGGAGGTCTGCATCGGCTCGTTCACGAGGTCGTAGCCGTAGATGCCCTCGCGTCCCTTGAAGCGCACGGCGATGCGCCGCCACGTTTCGACGAAGAAGCCCGCGCATTCGGCGTCGTGGCACATCCGCAGGTCGTTCGCCGCGTCGCGGTTGCCCGGCGGCGTGTGCATGTCGAGCACCACCTTCATGCCGCGCGCCGCGGCCTGCGGCAGGACGAACGAGTCGAAGTGGTCGAGCTTTTCGGCGAGCCAGCGGTCGTAGGCTTCGAAATCGACCGGGGCGTCCTTTTTCTGCCTGTAGCCCCACATCTGGTAGCGGAGGAGCGTCGCGCCCCAGGACTGAAGCGTGTCGAAGTCGTCCTCGGTCATGCGGTGCGGGGACATGCAGCCCCGGAAGGGCTGATTGTTCACAAATCGCAAATGTTCATCATTGTTCACAAATGGCAAATCCACATTGTCATTGATATTGGTGGACAATGATGCTTTGTGAACATTGAAGATTTGTGGACAATTGGGAATTGAGGACATTTCCACCGGGGCGCGATACGCGCACCGGTGGGTCCGGTTCGTGACGGGCCAGGGCGGAACCGGTTCGACGAGGCGGAGCGAGGAAAGGTCGAATTCGGCGTGGCCGCTCGCCTCCTGGAGTCCGAGGACGAGCCGCGCCTTGCGGCGCGTGGCGGCGCTGAAGTCGCCGAGGCGGATCGTCTGCTCCGGAAAGTCGCCGAGGCGCGACGCGGTGTTGGGGTAGAAACAGTCGCCGGCGACCGGGTCTTCGTATTCGAACTGGAACTTGAGGCCGTTGTACCAATGGAGCGGCTTGCCGATTCCCCTGCCGCTGGCCGTGATTTCCGCGCCGACGGGCCGTCCGTCCCAGGGCGAGAGGTCGATTTCGGCGGAGGCGAGGCCGCCCTTCGCCGCCTCCTCGCCCGGCGGCACGTCGATCATGAGCCGGCCGACCTCGATGCGGGCATACTGCGTGGTCGTCCAGACAAGCGTCGGCTCCGCGCCGAGGCGGTCGAGTTCGTCGAAGCCGACGATCGCCATGCCGAGCGATTCGGCGGCGGCGAGGATGGTTTCGAGGTCGGCGCGCGACATGCTCACGCCTTCGGCGGTTTCGCCGATGCCGTGGGAATACAGGACGAGGACGGCGTTCGACGCGGCGACGCCGGGCAGCATGGCGGCGACTTCCGCGCCGCCGCGCCTGTACTTCGGACCGACGCCGAGGCCGGGCAGGTAGCGGCGCGACGCCGCTTCGGCGACGGGGAAGGCGCCGGCGAAGTCGCCGCCGCCGCGAAGGCGGTCGAAGTGGCGCAGGAGAAGTGCGTCCGTCTGCGGCGTGTGGCGGCTCATCGGATAGGCGAAGGAGCGCACGGGGAGGCCGGCCGCGCGGCAGGCCGCGAGCTGCGGCTCGATTTCGTCGGCGAGGTATCCGTCTTCGCCGAGTTTTGCGACGACATCCGGCGCGACTTGGTGCTTGAGGCCGTGCAGGCCGATGGAATGGCCGGCTTCGGAGAGTTTGCGCAGCGAGGCGGCCGCCCCGTCGTCGATGTCGTGGTAGGCGAAGAAGGTCGCATGCGCGCCGTGCGCGGCGAAAATCGGCAGGGCCGCCTCCCAGTCGGAGAAGCGGCTGTCGTCGAACGTGAGGCACAGGACGCCATTCGCCGCCGCGGTCGCCGCCACGGCGGAGGAAAGGATCAGTGACATTGCGGACTTTGCGGACATCGTGGATGATTGCAGACAACGGCATCAATGCTAGCGTAGTTCACTTAACCGTGCAAGCGCTTCCCCTCGCCCGCTACTGGATGCGGTCGCCCCAGATCGCGAGGACGGCTTCGGTGCCGAGCGGCTCGATGCGCGCCACGTCATCGAGCGCCCTGCGCACGTCGATGCGCCCCGTGCCCTCGTGGCCGAGTTCGTCCAGATGGGCGACAACGGTCCGCTTCGGGCGGAACTTGCGGACGCAGTCGGCGATGTCGATGCCGTTGTGCGGGTGGCAGATCCACAGGTCCGGCTCGCGCGTCGGGTTGAGCATCCGCGTGTGGAAGGAGTCGCCGGAATGGTAGAGCGTCCAGTCGCCGACGGCGATTTCGAAGGCGGAGGTGAACTCCCGCAGGTAGTCGTTGTGGTCGGAGGGCGTGACGCGGATCGTGGCGTCGGCGATCTGCAGCGTCCGCTCGCCGCGCGAATAGCCGCCGGGCGTCGTGCCGCGCTTGTGCGCGCCGTAGTTGCATACGAAGTTCGAGACGACCGTCTTGCGGTGGCGGTCCATCGTGGCGAGCAGCGCCTCGTCCACATGGTCGTCGTGGTTGTGGGTAACGAGCGCGAAGTCCAGGAGCGGCTCCGCCAGCAGCCCCTTGCGGTGCGCCAGGTCGATGGCGAAGACCGCCTTCGGCGTCTTCACGACGACGCCCATGTTGTACACCAGCCACACGGCCGGGGCGCCGGTGACGGAGGTGGACTGCACCTCGGCCATCACCTTGTCGAACGCCTCGTCGTAGCGCTTCAGGCCGGGATAGTCGCGATGGGTCTGGCGAACGACGCTTTCGGGGCAGTCCGGGCCGGCGGCGCGAAAGAGCTCGTAGGCGGAGGGGGGCGTCGAATCGACGTCGCGCTGGAAGGCGGCGAGGCGGGCGGGCACGGCGTCGGGAGGCGCGGCCTCCGGCCGTGCGGGGTCGCCTCCGGCGCGGCCGGAGACCGTGCCGCAGAGAACAGTCGCAGTCATGACCACAAGCAGACTCCGTTTCATGCCTACCGGACAATCAGCACAAACGCAGCGGGGGCCACGGAGGCGGAGACGGTTTTCACCGAGACGCCGCCGAGGTCGAAGGCGGGGCCGGCGGAGAACGAAACCGCCGCCGATTTGCCGCTTGTGGCCGAGCCGGAGAGCACAGGCAGCAGCGCGTCAACCGTGGCGGCGGGAGCGGTGAAGACCGCGAGGCGGAAGGTATCGGACGGGAGGAAATTCGACGCGACGATGCGCACCGGGAGCGTGGCTCCGGCCGAGGAAAGGCCGTTGGTGAGGACGACGCCGCGGGCGGAGAACTCCGGTGCCACCACGCCCAGCGCCGCCCCGGCGGCGAAGGAGAGCGCCACGCCGGCGGCGGCGTTTTCCGCCGCGAAAGCGAGCGTTCCGGCGGTGACGGAAAGGGTGGCGTCACTCGCGGGGGCAGAAGCGCCGCTGAGCGTCCACGTGCCGCCGCCGGTCTTGGCCACGGTTCCGCCGAGGAGCGTCTGCGAGGCGATGGAGAAACCGAGATTCGCGTCGACGTTCACCGTTGCGTTGGAGATGGTCACGCCGCGATTGGCATCCGCGACCGCAACGGAGACATTGGTGACGTTCACGCCGGCATTGGCGACGAGGAAGCCGTGCTGGAGGAACTCGGGGGGATTACCGCCGAGTGCCGTGGCGCTCATCAGGTCCACGCCCAGGCGGGCGGCGCTGGCAGGGTACACCTCGATGGAGCCGTGGAAACTGGAGTTGTCGCCGCGAAGCTGCCAATCGACCGCGCCCGTTCCCTCGACGCCCAGAAGCAGGTTGCCCGCGCCGTGGAGGTTCGCGTTCACGACGCCCCAGCGGTGGGCGGCGCTGCTCTGGCTGAAGCGGATGCCCGCGTAGCCGCGCGTCGCGGTGGCGATGGTGATGTCGCCGGAAATTTCCTATCGTTCGTCCGTGACGTTTCCCGCCTCGCATCCGCCGAGCTGGTGCTTGACAGAGTCGTAGAGCCGCAGGTCTTGGAAGAACAGCTTCGTGCTTTGCTTGTTCATGAGAACCGTGCTGCCGGCCAGCGTTACCGAAGCGGCTTTGCAGGACCAGCTGGGGGTGAAGTAGCTGGCGTCCTTGGCCTGGAGGCGCCATGCGTTCCGCACGAGGTAGTTCGTCCCATGGTGCGTCAGGCCATCGCTCCAGTGCGTCGCATTTTCGAAAAACGTGGCCGTACCGGTCCCCGTCACCGTTTGCGTGACGGGTCCGTCCAAGGTCGAGAGTTTCACGGAAACCGTGACGAAGCCGTTGACGGGTTCGGAGACGGCGATTCCGCCGACGGGCTGACCGTAGCCGACGCCTGTCCAGTCGAAGAACACGCCAGAAAGATCGGTGTCTTCGGGCACGGCGAGAAAAGGCAGCAGTCCGTCTTCGGGCATGGTGGCGGGAGAAGCCGCGAGTGCGACCTTGACGACCCCGGAAAGCGCGGCGGCGGTTCGCGCCTTGAGCGGAACGGTCGCCCCGGTGGCGGCGTCAGGGTAGAGGACGATGGTTCCGCCGATGGTGGAGAAGGTGCCGGGAGCGGGAGTGGCGTCGGCGGAAAGGTGGAGTGTGCCTCCGTTCAGCGAGACGGCGTTACCGGAGGCGAACGAGACGCCGTTCGTGAGGGCGACGGCGCCGGTTTCGGCGATGTCGAGCGAAACCGTTTCGGAGAAGGAGCCCTCGAAGGCGAGGACACCGCCGCTGCCGGTCACGTTCAGCGTGCCGGAACCCGTGACGGGCCAGTCGATGCGGGTGCGGCCCTCTTTGGAAGACACATACCAGGTTCCGCCCTTCGTGCCGACCTCGATGCGGTAGTCGATGTCGCGGCCGTCGGCCTTTCCGTAGGCGAGTTCGAAGGAGGGATTGACGAACGTGCATTCGAAGCGGGCGCCTTCGCCGTTGAGGCAGAGCGAGGGGACGCGCACCCAATGGCCCGGCTGGTAGAAGACATGGTCGCCGATTTCAAGGATGCCGGCGAACTCGCGGGAGGCGGCGCCGTCGTCGGTGAGGAACTTGGCTTCCTTATTGTAGGGATAGTTATAGTTCTCGACGCGAACTCGTGTGCCCGCCGCGCCACGGAAGACGCAGTTCCAAGTGTTCGTGTTGGGGGCGCGGCCGATCAGGATAACGGCGGGGTGGTCGTTGTCGGCGACAACCGTCGCGGACGTGCCGCTGAGCGACGTGTCCCCCCTCGTGTTGAACCGGACCTGCGCGTTGCCGGCGAGGCGGAGGTCGTTGATTTTCGTCGAGGTGGTGTTGACGAGGAGTAGCTTGCCGCCGGTCGCCTGGTTGGCGGGGTCGCCGACGGTGAGCGAGCGGCCGGGGAACGTGCTGGACGCAGTTGTCGGGGTGCGCGTCCACTCCCCTTCGGCCGTGATGGTCGTCATGTAGTCCTTTCCGGAGGAGGGCGCCTCGCCATCGGACCAGTACGACCCATCCGTGAACGAGGACGTTCCGGCGGCGTTCGACTTGATTTGCGTCACGTAGTCGGCGCGGACATTGCCGACGAAAAGCGCGGCCGCGAGGCAGACCGCCGAAACGGCGAAGGCCGGAGCGGCGGCGACAGCGAGCGACGCCGCGAACGCGGCGCAACGGGCGAAACGGAATCTTGTCTTCATGGTGAAGTCTCCTTTGTCCGGGCGGGCTGCACGGCGCAATCCGCCCGCGACGCAAACGAGTCTAACACGTCCGCGCCTGAAAATAGGTCGTTTTGCCAACAATTTTTCCCGCTACAGAAGCGAGGCCATGTAGAGCGGCAGATGCGTGATGCCGTCCTTCTTCATCACGTCCTTGGCGTAGAGGATGAACGACTCGCCAAGGCGGTCGCCGAACTTCGCGCGGAACTTGTCGAGCGAGGAATGGCGGGCGTAGTTGCGGCCGCTTTTCACTTCGACGGGGCAGATCCTGTCGCCACGACGGACCAGGAAGTCGATTTCCATCCGGTTGGCCGCAGTCTCCAGATCGTATCGCGCATAGAAGAACAGCCGCCGCCCGGTCGCAGCCAGGGCCTGCGCCACGCTGTTCTCGATCACCATCCCCTCGTTGATTCCCAAATCCCCCGAATAGACCTCCTCGTACAGCGCCCCCTCGGTGAACGGACTGTCGCCAAGGGTCTGCGAAATCATCAGCCCCGTGTCGGCCGAATAGACCTTCATCGTCGAATCGTCCTCGGTGA
>CAMOSH010000153.1 GCA_946624575.1 uncultured Verrucomicrobiota bacterium | reverse complement strand
ACCGCTGCCCCGCTGCGGGCCGCGCCAGGCTTTGCGGCGGTCTGGAGACCGCTGCTCCGTTGCGGGCCGCGCCAGGCTTTGCAGCGGTCTGGAGACCGCTGCCCCGCTGCGGGGCGCGCCAGGCTTTGCGGCGGTCTGGAGACCGCCGCCCTGTTGCGGGCCGCGCCAGGCTTTGCAGCGGTCTGGAGACCGCTGCCCCGCTGCGGGCGAGACGCCTGCAACAGGGCGGCGGTGTGCCTTTCAACCTTTCAACTTTTCACCCTTTCAACCGTTTAACAGGTCTTACCGAAGGATGAAGAACGTAGTCGCCGGGGCGGCGGCGACTACGGGTACGCCGGCGTCGTCGCGCAGAAGCAGGTTTGAGGCGGCGGGGACGAACCGCGCGTTGCCGACGACAAGCTGGTCGGTGACTGCTGCGGCGTTCGCCGCGATCCAGGCCTTGCGGTCGGTTGTCACGACGAGCGTCCCGCCCGCGTCGATCACCGTGCCGGGCGCGAACGTGAATTCGACCTGACCCGCCAGAGACCAGCCGCTCATGTCAACCGCGACGTCGTTCGAGTTCATGATCGCAAGCGCGGATTCGGCATCGGCGCGGAAGCCGCCGTCACGCGCGAGATTTGCGAACGCGAAGCCAGGCGCTAGCTCGGCGGTCGGAGCCTGGGCGTCTGGAATGCCGGCGCTTTTCTTCCAGGCGTAGCCTACCGGGAAGTCGTCCGTGGCGTTGACGGCGAGGTGCGTCTCGAAGAGATGGACGCGGCGCGGCACGACGTAGTTGTTCCATAGGTCCTCCGTGCCGTCGTACTGAGAGGAAATGTCGTCACCGGTGTTGTAGTCCCAGTTGAACTCGTGGTTCCAGACGTAGATGTTGGTGTCGCGGCCGTTGCCCCATTTGTGAAAGTCCAGTTCGTAGTCCGCCCATTCCGCGGTGCGCAGCTCTTCGACGTAGCCCCAGAACGGGGTGTCGGCCTTGGCAGTGCCGGGGGCTTTGAGAATTTCGTCCATGAGCGTCCGCAGACGCCGCAGGAACATCCGGCGGTAGCGAGCGCTCTGGAAGATGGCATCGACGGCGCGGTTGCCTTGGCCGACTGCAGTGCCGACGCTTGCGGAGGAGTGCGCCAGAATGCGGTAGCCGCCGTAGAGCGGGTGGCTCTTGTGCCAGTCGGCGTTGGCTGCGGTGGCCGTGTGTCCGCCGTTCTTGTAGGACTGTCCCCACGAGACGTTCATGTCGTATGCTAGCGGCATCCATGTTCCGGTGCCATGCACGTCGAAGTAGGCCGAAAGATTGGCCCACATGTCGTCTGCTTCCTGCGTGATGCGCGTCGCGGCGAGGTAGTTCAGCCATGCCGGAAGGTCGAAATCGGTCGCGACTTTCTTCGTGAGAGCCGCATTGTCGAGATCTGCGGCGTCGTCCTCTTCGTCCACGGTCGTCCCCTTGAGCGACTCGCAGAATGCGTTCAGAACCGACAAGTCTCCCTCGTCGCCGTCGTCGGGGGTCTTCTTTTCGATGCCGCCGGCGGATGTCGAAAAGTTGAACGTTCCGACGTTCTTGTAGGCGTATCCGTTCGGGTCGAGGCCGTAGAAATCCTCGATGAGTTCGTCGGTGAAGCGGGCCGAGTGGAAGGCGAGCTGGTAGAACTCGGCGTTGAGATTCACGCGAACCGGGTAGTCGAACGGCACGAGGCATCCGGCGTCGCGCAGCACCTTGAACGATAGCGCCTGCCGCGCCCGCGCCGGATCGGGGAATTCGGCGATGAGCGAAGTCTTGCGGATTTCGATTTCGGATCCGTCGAACGGATTCACGCACGCAAGCGGCTGGCTCTTGTTGAAGCGCAGCCCGTGCGACTTCTTGGCCCAGGTCGCGGACGAGTTTCCTCGCAAGTCGATGCGGACGTTGTCATAGTAGAGTCCGGTCTGTCCGTCGTAGATTCCCACGCGGGCACCGCAGGGATAGCCGTCGGCGACTGCGTCGTCGCTCTGCTTGTCCATGTAGCCGTCGGGATGCGCGTCCATCGGGTTGGAAGAAATCACCTTCGGCGCCGTGGCGTCCGGGTCGGCGAAGATGTGGAATGTCTGGAGCGTAGGCGAAGCGAGAGGGTAGGGGATTGTCCCCTTTGGCCTGGTGGTGACCTGCGTCTTCACGACGCCGGTGGGATCGACAATCGTTCCATACCACTCGTAGGCGTTGTCGGGGTCGTTGAAAGAAGGAGTGCGCCAAATCCGCCCGGCCGCGTCTTCGACCACCGCAGCCCAGCGCAGCAGATGCCCTGGCTCCGGGAGAGCCGCGGCGGGAATCGAGCCGTTCCAGACCTGACCTTCGCCCTTTTTGTTGTATGCGCCCTTCGCCATGACCGCGCCGTTTGTGACGACGGCCCCGAAATCCGCACGGTAGATGAGACGCACCGAGGCGATGGCGTCGCCGGGAAGATCCGAAACCGGGTTGACCGAAAGCGCTACGGCGTAGTCCTCGCCTGGAGTCGCGACTGGAAACGCCTTCCAGTCGGAGAGGGAGTGCTTCACGCCGGAGAGCGGCCCGGCATTTGGTCCGATTGCGACGGAGGTCCCTGCTGCCAGCGCGCCCGTAAGACCGTTGTCCGCGCCGGGAGTCGGTGCGTCGAGGATGTAGCGCTCCGTGAGAACCGGTCCGCCGTCCTCCGACGAAATCGTGACGGTTGACTCGGATACCGTTTCGGCGTCGCAGGAAAGCGAAAGCGAGCCGGAGGCGTTTTCGGTCGGAGTCGCGGTCCACGCGAGAATCGGCGTCGCCGCCCCCCGCACCGCTGCATCCACCCATGTGCCGGGCTGCAAGGGCGCGCCGTCGAGCGTCAGTTTGATGTCGGCGGCGCCGCCTGCGGCGTCTGCGGCGATGCGGACGCGCGTGGCGTTTGCGGGCAGCGCCAGCGCCATGCTCCCGGAAACTGCGTCAGGCAGAACTGCGGCTGTAGGGACGTTTGCGTAAAGAGTTGCGGCGTCGGCCCCGAAAAGCGTCCGTGAAAAAACGCGCGGGCGGGTGACAACGCCGGCGAATTGCACGACAGCATCGACGGCCGGCGCGGCAATCGCGGCTGTGGAGACTGTGCCCTTGGAGTCCCAGACTAGTTCGCCGTCGAGCCACACGGCCCAATTGTCGCTTTGGGAGCGTCCGAGCGCGAGCGCCACGTGGTGCCAGCGGCCGTCGAAAAGAGTATCGCCGGCAGACCAGGCGGACGAGTCCCATGGTGCCTTCCCGACAAGCGCTCCGGTGTGGTCGAGATAAAGGCGAAACTTTTCGGACACGTTGCCGGAAGCCGATTTTGCCGAAATGAGATCGATGAATCGCCCTGACTTCGGTGCGGCCGCAGCGTAGGCAAAAAAACAGAACGACGCGGAAACGGCGCTTTCGGCCGCGCCGGCCGCGGACAGCGCGGCCGTGGAGTCCGCAACGACGAGCGCGTCGCACGGTACGGCGGGTTCGCGCCCGGGAAACACGAGCGCTTCCGTGCGGGACTCGCCTACGGCGTCGTCAGCTTTGGCTACGGATTCGACCGTCGGGTCGATGGCAAACGCGACTGCTGCCCGGTCGATCGCGGCGGAGTCTTCCGAAAGCGGTTCCGAGGCGGTTGCGTCCGCCACGTCCCACGATGCTGCGGCATGCCCGGAGAAGATCGAATTGGTCGAAAGCGCAGTGACGTTTTTTTCGAAAGACGTGACGACCGAATTGCCTGCGACAATGCTCTTGCCCTTCGCGAGATCCACTGGGACGAGAAATGTGTCAACCACCTCCTGCGCCGCGATGTCGACAAGGCGGACCATCGGACGTTTTTTTGGATTCACCGTGAAGGGCACAACCGTGATCGAGCCGCCGGACGGCGTTTCATATTCGCGCACGTAGTAGCCGAGACCATCGACATCCTCGTCGTTGTCGTAGGAATCGCTCGTGTAGACGAGGACGCGCTCTCCTGGGGCGAGAGAGCGGGAAGGCAGCGCCGACTGCTTGTCGAGCGCTGCCTTCTTTCCGAAATTGATGCGCTGGAGCTCGTAGTTCGCGAGATCCACGGACTCCGTCGCGGAGGAGTTGACGAGTTCAACCCAGCCGGACTTCCTGCCGCACGGATCGGGGGCGTCGATCAATTCGCCGGTCGTCGGATGGACGGTGGCCGGCTGTGGGCAGACCTCGGAAATGCGGAGGGAGCCGCGCGCCGTCGCAGGCAACATCCCGGCGGCGCAGAGCGCGGCAACGGAGACAAGCCTGGCGGCGGTGCTGCGTGTCTTCATCAGTAGATGAGCAGCACGGTGGCGACGGATCCCTGATCGTAGTTTCCGGAGAACGACGTGATGTCGGCGTCGTCGCCGGTGTAGGCGAAACGAGTCAGAGACTTGGCGGAAGTCGAGAGCGGAATAGCCCAGTTTCCGTTGGCGTCGGTCAGCTCCTGACCGTCGGCATACCATGTCATAGTTCCGCCGGAGATGGCGAAGTCGATTACGCCGTGGAGAGCGATGGTCGAGCCTCCGGTCACGTCGTAGCCGTCAAGAGCGATCCATTGCGCGCCGTTCCAGGCGTGGAAGCGTGGCGCGGAGCCGGCATTTGCCTGGCATGGCGCGATGCCGACGACGGCACCAGAAGCGTTCGGCAATGCGCGCGGAAGAGCCGCAGGCACGTCAAGCGTCAGATTGAGGCGCAGTTGCTGCCCTGCCTCCGAACTTTTCGCCGGCTGATACGCGCCGCCGGAGAATGTCGCGCCTGAGAACCACGAGGAGGTCGGCTTGGCGTAGAAGCGGCCGTGAACCGCAGCCGTGTCGGAGCCGATGGAGGATGCGAAATTCTGCGTGGCGGAGAGCGTCCAGTCGTATGCGCGTCCGCCGACGAGTCCGCTGAACGACGCCGACGCATTGGGCGCGGAAACCGTCGCGGTGCCGTCAACGGTGTCGATGACAGTCGCCTGGGTGTTTAGAACATCGGCCGAGACCGAGGCGTCGAAAGTGCCGTCGCCTGCCGTGTAGTTCGAAAGCGTGGCCGCGATGCTGGCGGAAAGGCCGTCGGCTCCCATCGTCGTGCCGCCGTAGGCAATCGACATCGGGCTGAGGACGTTCGCCGTGAACACCGCAGTGTATGTCGCGTCGGCCGTCACCTGCGCCGCTGCGGGACTCCATTCCACGAAAGAGTACGACGCCTTCGAGGTGGAAGTCTTCGCCGGCGTCGGGAACACAATGTCCGCCGCCGCCGTGAGATACGGATAACTCGCCGTCGTGGTCGCGTCGCCGTTCACGAACGTGATTGTGTAGCTGTTCGTCGTGTACGTAGCGGTGTAGGTAGTGTTCGCCGCAGGCATTGCGCCGACTTCCGGCGACCAGGCGGAGAACGTGAACCCGTAGTGTTCCGGAGCGGCGGGCGCGGACACAGTCGCGCCGTATGCGTACGTCGTGGGGCCGGCAATCACGGAGTCGTCGATTTCATCGACGAATGTCGCGGCATATTCGTTCGGGGTTGCGGTATAAGTTGCCGTGTACGTCGCGTCGGCGGAGACCTGGGCGACCGTAGCGTCCCATCCCGCGAACGTGTAGGAGTATTCGGCGGTTGTGGCGCGTACGGGATCGGTGGGGACGGCGACGTCGGCCGCGGGCGTCCCGTAGTCGTATGCGGTTGCCGAAAGGACCGTGCCATTCCAGTCCGCGAACGTGACGGTGTACTGGCGTGTCGCGAACGAATAAACAGCCTTGTAGGAGACATCGGCCGTGACGACGGGCAGATTCGCCGTGGCGTAGACCGTGCCGTCTCCGCCAACCTGTGTCCAGCCCGCGAACGTGTAGGTCGTATCGACCGTCGCCGCCTTCGTCGGCTCGGCGTGTGTCGGCTGGGCGTTCTTCTCGACCGTCGTCTGCGCGGGGTCGAGTGCGGTCGAGCCGTCTTCGTCGAACCAGGAGACCGTTACCGTCGTGTCGAGCGAGTGCGACGTAAAGACGGCGATGTAGGTTGCAGCGCCGGTGACGGCGGGAAGCGACGCAAGAACCGTCGCGCCGTCGGTGGACCAACCGTCGAACGTGTAGGAGTAGTCCTCGTCGGAGGCCTTGGAGACGTCTGCGTGGGCCGGCGTGGCGCCGTAGGCGACCATCGTCGTGTCGATCAGGGTGTCGGCGTCGAGCTTCCAGGTGATCTCGTAGGAGCGCGTCGCGGCGGAGTAGATTGCGTAGAACGTCGTGTCGGTCGAGAGCGAGAGCTGCGCTAGGTCAAGCGCCGTCGTGGCGTCGGGGTCGGTGTTCCAGCCGACGAACGTGTAGTCGAATTCGGCTGTGGACGCCTTTGCGGGCGTACCTTCCGGCGCCGTCGGGGCGTCGCCGATTTCCACGGAAGTGGCGGCGGAGAATTCCTGATCGCCGTTCATCCACGTCGCCGACACGGATGAACGGTCGACGTACTGGACGAGCCAATTGTAGCGACCGCTTCCAGATCCCCAGATCGTGGCACCAAGAACATCCTCGGAATTGATTTCGCTAGGATATTTGGTAGCTGGGAAATCGGCAGACGAGGCGGAAAAGGCGTTCTTCGTATCGTTGTTGGAGTTGATATCGGCCATCGCGACGAAATCGGTTCCGTTCGTCCAGGTGGGATCGGTCGCCGCATCAACAATAAACACATGCCGTTGCGATGTATTGTTCTTGTCTTTCGTGTAGAACGGAGACTTATCGGCTGTCGTTGTAACAGTCGGGCGGTTGCCGAGGAAGCGGAACTTGGCACCCTTTTTTAGCTCGCGAAAGTTCTGGTCGCCAGTGAACGCCGTAAGACCGGCCGGGAACGTCACGCCATCGAGAGAGGTGTAGGCTGCCCACATCGACGGAATCTCCGTGATGCCCGAATTCGAGAGATCAAGATAAGTCGTCAGCGAGTTGCAGTTGCGAAATGTCCCGACACCGATGGTAACCGAACCCCAGACGGCTGGCGAGAAGGTAGTCAGCGACGTGCAGTTGTAGAATGGAGTATTGTCGGAATACGTTCCATTCGTTCTAAGGTAGGCTAGGTTCGGGGAAAACTCTACGGAAACGAGAGAGGTGCACCCGCGAAAGGACTGATGGGCGACATCGGTGACGCCGCGCGCAATGACGTGTTTGATGCTCTTGCATTCAAAGAAGGCTCCCCATCCCGAAATTTCCGTAAGCGTATCAGGGAGCAGAACAGTTCCCACGACGGGGGGTGTTCCGGCGGGATAAACCGTCGTGAGCGCGGAACAACCGCGGAAGTTCTGGCTACTAGTCATCGTCGAGAGAGATGGTGAAATCTCGACCGTTGTCAACGACGAGCAGTTGTAGAAAGCCCGATCCCCGATTGAGACAACACCGGGAGCGATTACTTTCTCAATGCTTGAGCAACCACTGAACATGAGTCCTTTGATGTCCGTAATGGCTTCAGGCAGGTGGACAGTGCCGATCTCCGGCGTCTCGTCCGTGAAATAGATCGTTTTCAACGCACTGCAACCATCAAACATGTTCCCGGAATTGAATGTCGTGAATGTCGACGGAATCCCGACCGTTTCCAAGGCCGTGCATCCTTGGAAGGCGTTGTTCCACATTACCTTGCAGGAATCAGGAAGGATGATTTTCGTGATGTCCTTTTTGTCTTTGAACCCTTGGTTGTCAATTCGGGTGATGGTCCGTCCGGTGTCGGCATAGACCCCGGTCAAGTCCAGTTCCGTGCTGTTGCCGGCATTGGCCGAATAGGCGACGCTGTCGCCGCCGTTGTAGTTGTTGTAGAGATTCAGTGTCCAGTTGCCGTCGGTAATCACCCTCATCGATCCAGAAGTCGAAGTGATCGTCCAAGTCGCCTGTGCTGGAACGGCGGCAAGAGCGCAGAGCGCGATGACTGCGAGAAGTCTTGTTGCTTTCATGGTTTGTGTCCTTTGAATGGGGAATGTCGGTGGACAAACTGAGCGGGGTATGGATGGCGGGCTAGTACGCGAGAATCGCGGCCGTGGCGCTCGTATCGGAGGGATCCCAGCAACGAAGAATGTAGGTGCGCTTGACAGAACCATTGCCGTTATAGAGGAAACCGTCGGTCCACACGCCGGTTTCGGCATCGTAGGTTGGAAGCTTGTATGTGTTGGCCGTCTGAACCGCCGAGCTGGTCCAGCCGTCTTTCGTGTCTTCCAGATAGGCCTTCCATCCATCCGAAATCGCGTTCTTCTCCGCGTTCATCGGGACGAAGATGACGGCATTCGCCCTCAACATGTCCATGAATTGGTTCCCGCCACGGTCGAAATACGTCTTGGTCGTGGGCGGATCGCCCTCGAAGAACACCGTCCTGATGACCTGTCCCTGATCCCTGAACGCCTCCTTTCCAAAGGAATTCATGTTTGGACCAAACTGGATGGTCTCCAAAGTCTTGACGTTGTAGAAAACCTGATTGTCCATGGAAGCCATGCCCGGCGCATAGAATCCGCTGATCTTCGTGCTGTTGAACGCATTGTTCTGGAGTGCCGTGATGGCCGGCGGCAGATAGAAATATCCCGTCAGCGACGTGCAGGCGTTGAACACCTGCGTCCCGAAGGAAGTCAGCCCGGTGGCAGGCGTGAGATCGGCTTTCTGGAGGTTCGAGCATCCTTTGAAGCACTCGTTCCCCAAACTCGTCAGAGAGGCGGGGAATTTTACGCTGCGAAGCTTCTTGTTGTTCTGGAACGTGTTGTTTCCTATCCACGCCAAGGTGTACTGGACGGTTTCCCCGTCGGAATTGTAAATTGGCGCGGAAAGGTCGAGATCCACGCTGCCGTCGGGACACCCCGTGTAGAATTCGTTGTTGCTGTTGTTGTAGATCGCGAGAGTGGAGGCGCCGTTGGCCGTGAGACGAACATCGTTGATTGTGATGGCCGGATCGTCGTCGGAGGTCATCGTCGTGCGGTTGGCGTTGGTGTCGGGCGTTCCGGACAGCGTCCATTTGGTCGTCGCCCCGGCGGGGAGCGCGGCGACGGCGGCAAGCGCCATGAGTGGCGGAAAGAGTCGAATTTTCATGTGGATTCCCTGTGTGATGCGTTTTTGCGCTGATTATGGATTGAATTGCTAATTGGTGGAAAATTCGCGCGCGGCGGCGTGGCGGGCTTCGCGGATATACGCCAGATCGTCCTCGTAGCGAGCCTTGGCGTTCGCTTCGAGGCGCTTCCATACGTCGGGCGTAGGGGTCTGGCCGGTCATGCGGAACTGTTCGAGCAGATTGTCGGCGCGGCGGCGGGCGGCGTCAAGTTGGCGCCGCTCGAAGTCGGGATATTGGCGATGGGCCTCGTCGACAGTGGCGAACTTCACGACGCCGTCTTCGGAATACGGCGCGAGTTCGCCAGTTTCCCGGTACGAGTAAAGCGCGTCCCAGACGGCGTCCCGGAACGCCGCTTCGGCGACCTGTCCCTGAAGGACGGGGTCGTTTTGGTCGTATTTGGTCACAGTCCGAGATCCTTCTTTGCGGCTAATTCGACCGGCCCATTGCGGCAGATAGCGCAGGGCGAAAGTCGATTTTCCACGCCGTTCGGTCCGGCCACGACATGGCAGCGCGGTCCTTCCGAAAGGGCGGCGCGACCTGCTGTCTGGGGGCTGGCTGATTCGTGGGGCATTGCTGGAACGGCGGGAAAAGACGGCAAGGCGAGGGAACGGGCGTTTCAAAAAAAGGAAAAAATACGGTAAAACGCCAGCACCCAACTGACGGGCGAAAATTGTACTGCGTCAATATTTTCGTGTCAACAGTCAATTTTTTTGCATAAGCCTAAATGTCGCAGTTGAAGTGTCACACAGAGGCACAGAGGCACGGAGACCATTGGAAAATGGCTTTTGAAACCTTTTGAAATCGCATGCGAGGCTTTCACCCAAAAGGTGCATTGAAACTGGGAACCA
>CAMOSH010000152.1 GCA_946624575.1 uncultured Verrucomicrobiota bacterium | reverse complement strand
CCCCCGCCGCTCCCCGCGCGTCCGTCGCGCAACCGGCTGGTCCCTACGGCGTCTGCGCCCACCTGCACCGCGTTTACAAGGCTGGCGGGGCACCGTTCTTCGACGCGATGAACGTCCACCCCTACAGCCATCCGCGCCAGCCGGAAGGCAGCCTTGACGTCCGGCTCGAAAAGACTCGTTCCCTCATGGCGAAATACGGTGACGCGGACAAGCCGCTCGTCTTCCCCTCCGACACCGCTGCCGACGTGCCAACGCCCTGCCAATTGGCGGGGTGTCACCCCAGTAAATTGGCTAAGAACTAGTCAAGTAACGCATGAGCTCCCCATTTCTTAACGTCGATTCCGAATTCCGGCTTTCGTGGCCGGTCGGGGGCGAGCGGCCCGTCGTGGTGCTGGACTTCGGCCCGGAGTGCGAAGGCGGATACCCGGCCTTCACCGCGGATGGCATCGAGGGCGAGCCGGTCGTGCGCGTCTCCTACGCCTGCCATCCGGGCGGCCTCTGCGACACCGGCGACTTCACGCACGCGACCCGCGCCACGTATCTGGGACCTGCGGTCGATCTGCCGATCCTGCCCGCAAGCACAAACCGCCACGACCTCTTTCGCGTTTCCGCGCCGGGCCGCTATGCGGCCGCGCTCCAGCAGGGCCTCGTGCGCTATGTGCGGTTCACGCTCGACACCCCCGGCACGGCAGCGACCATTTCGCGCTTCGCGCTCGAAAATCGCGGCACCCACGCCGCCGAGCCGCCAGTCGGCGCCTTTGAATGCTCCGATCCGGCGCTTTCGGCCGTCTGGCGCATGGGCGTGCGCACCTGCCAGCTCGCCGCCATACCGGCGCGCACGGCGCCGATCGTTTGCGCGCCCGCATCGCTCGGCCCCCACTACGCCTATCTCTCCGATGGCGCCAAGCGCGACCGCCTAGTCTGGAGCGGCGACCTCTGGTGGGCGCAGCGCACGATGTATGCCGCCTGGGGCTTCGATTCGCCCTACATGCCAGGCTCGCTGCGGATGCTCGCCGAAAACCGCACTCCAGAAGGCTATGTCCAGGCGTGCCCGTATCCGGAGTCGCACGGGCCGCTCGCTTCCGGCGACTACGGCCCGTTCCCCTCCGACGAATTCGCCGCATGGTTCATCCCGGTTCTGCGCGACCACGTCCTTCACTCCGGCGACGTCGCGCTCGCCCGCGAACTCTTCCCCGCCGTGAGCGACCTCGTCGCCTACCTCCGCTCGCGCTGCCGTGCCGACGGTCTTTTCGAGCAGCGGCCCGAGACCAGCAAGCACGCAAGCGCGCTCGACTTCGGCGAAGCCTCCACCTACCACCGCGCCTACATGAACATCCTGCTCTGGAAAACGTGGCGCGACGCGGCGGATCTGGCGGAGTGGGCCAGCGAAACGGCGCTTTCCCCCTGCTGGCGCGCGGCGGCGGAGACGCTCGCCGCCACGGTCCGCCGCCTTTTCTGGAACGACGAAAAGGGCCGCTTCGTCGGCGCTCTCGAGACTGACGACTACCAGGGAGAGGCCAACGCGCTGGCCCTTGCCGCGCATTTTTGCACGGACGCCGAGGCCGCCGCGATCCGCCGCACCATCGCGCGCCACGACCACGGCAAGTTCCAGGCGCTCTTCGTGCGCGGGCTCTTCGAATACGGCCATGCCGACGACGCCCTCGCGCGCATCCGCGAGCACGGCTGGGAAAAGGTGCTCGATCCCGGTTGGGAGGGACCGCGCCTCACAAGCGAATGCATGACGCTGCACGAGCGCGGCTGGGGAGACGAGGCGCACCCCGACACCTCGCTTTCCGGCATTCTCACCAATTATGTCCTCGGCGTGGAACCCACGGCGCCGGGCTATGCCGCATACCGCGTCCGGCCATGTCCGCCGGCCGGCATCGACGCGGCCTCCGGCGTCGTTCCCACGCCGTGGGGGCGTCTCCATGTCTCGTGGCGACGCGGCCCGGACGGCGTCCCCGTCACCCAGGTTCGCGAACAGCGCGACTGACGCGCCATCATGGCGCAGTCATGTCGAGGCGTGGACTTTGCGAGTTTACAGCCAGAGGGCGGAGTGGTAGCATCCTCGTTGCGTGCAACGAGAAAGTGCGCGCCTAACCGGAGAACGTGAATGAAACTGGTTGTGCTGGCAGGACAGTCGAACATGGCGGGACGCGGATATGCCGGTCCCGACGATCTCGCGCCGGTGCCGGGCGTGAAGCACTTCGCTCGCGACAACTCGTGGCGCGAGGCCATCGAGCCCATCACGAAAGACAGGCCTTTTGTCGGGACGTTCGCCGCGGACGGCACCAAGCGCGTTTCCCCTGATCCCTGGGACGCCGTGCCGCCGGGCGCGGGCGACCGCGTGGTGGGAGTGGGTCCCGGGCGCACGTTCGGCCGCCTGCTCCGGGACGCCTTCCCGGACGAGGAAATCGGGCTTGTCCCGGTCGCGGTCGGGGGCACTCCAGTCGCGGCGTGGCTTCCGGGCGGGATCGATCCGTTCGATTCGGAGAACCATCCATACGACAACGCCGTGGCGCGGATTCGCGCCGCGCAGGCGGACGGCGAAGTCTGCGCGATCCTGTGGCATCAGGGCGAAGGCGATTGCGGGCGCACCGCGCCGGACGCCTACGTGGAATCGCTTCGCACCGTGATCGCGAATTTCCGGCGCGATCTGGGACTTGCCGAAACCGTCCCGTTCGTGATGGGCACCCTTGCGCGATTCTACGGCGACAAGTATCCTCGGATTGCCGAATTTGCTCCGGGAATCGACGCGGCGATGGAGCGCGTCGCCGCGTCGACGCCGTATGCGGGGCTGGTCTGCGCCCGCGACCTTTGCGATCGCGGCGACAGCCTGCATTTCGACACCGCGTCGCAGCACGCGCTTGGCGAGCGCTACTTCCGGATGTGGCGCTCGATGACGTCCGTGCCGCCGGAAAGGCTCGCGGCCCAGGCCGCGAAGTATCGCGATGCGCCGCGAGTCCGGACACGCGTCCTGCTCGATCCGGGCGAGTTGCTCGTCACCTCGCCGTTCGGTCCCCGCAGGCATCCGGTCACGGGCGAAGAGGACTCGTTCCATGCGGGGATGGACGGCGCGCTTTGGAACGGCCGGATGTTGCTTGAAACGGGAATCTGCGCGTGGAAGCGCGGCGTCGTGACCGAGGCGGCCGACGGCGCAGGCCCGGCCGGAACCGCGGTCTCCATCGACCATGGTGGCGGATGGGTGTCCCGCTATTTCCACCTGGAGGCCGGATCCCTGAGGGTCGGCCCCGGCGACGGGGTGGAGGAGGGGACGCTTCTGGGATGGATGGGCAAGACCGGACGCGCGACCGGCGAGCACCTGCATTTTCAGCTGGAAAGGGACGGAGTCCCGGTCGATCCGCTTCCGCTCATCGCGCGCTGAGCGCCGCGGGAAATGCGGCGCGCGAGCGCCAGCAACGCGATGCCGACGGCTAGGACCGCGACCCAGACGGCGAACACTGCGGTCCATCCGCCGTTGCGGGCATGTATGGCGGCGAAACGGCGCCGGACTAGGCGGAAGGACGGACCTCGCTTCCGCAACGAACGGCTAAAACGGACTCATGCCCGCCACGTTCGCGCCATGCCTGTCGCTTTCGAAGCGCTGGCAGAACGCGAAGCCGACGTCCCCGCCGTTGCGGTAGGCGGACTTTCCCGCAGGATCGATTTCGAATCTGCAGTTTTCGAATGCGATGTCGCCGACGACGCCAGGACGCGGCGCGGAAATGACTGGGAGCATCAGCCCCCGCGAGACGACGTTGGAGAAACGGATGTTCCGGATCCGTTTCACGCGCGTTGATTCGTTCGCCGCCATGTGCACGTAGACCGGTCGGGCGCAGATGCAGTCCATTTGCATGTCCGAGAAGGTCAGGTTCTCTACGACGGTGGCTTCGCGCCCCTGGTCGGACATGGTTTCGCGCGGCTCGGCGGCGGGGAAAAGCATTCCGACGCCGCATACCGAATCCGCGACCTTGAGGTCGGAGAACATGCAGTCCTGGATGACGCCGTCGTTCAGCCAGCCAACGCGAATGGCGCTTGAATATGAGCGAAGCCGACAGCGGGAGACCGACACCCTCTCGCACGGCTTGTTCTCCTTCAGCGATGCGCTGTTGGCGCGGACGACGATGCAGTCGTCGCCGGTTTCGATGTCGCAGTCGGAGATTCGCACGTCGCGCGAGCAGTTGACGTGGATTCCGTCCGCGTTCGGGAAGTCGACGTCAACTTTGATTTTCACGCGCTCGAAGACCGCGTCGTCGCAGTCGTGCACCCAGAAGCTCCATCCGGCTGGCGGAAATTCGATGTTCACGTCGGAAACCCTGACGCGGTGGCATCCGGCCAGGAGGATCAGCCTCGGCGGCGACTGGTCGAGTCCGAGCCTCCTTTTCAGCTGGCCGTTGGGGCTTTCCGGGTCCTTCTCGACGAATGCCATACCGTTGCCGTGGATGGTTCCGGGGCCGGTGATGGAAACGTCCTCGGCCTCGTCGGCGAAGAGGAGCGCGGCGCTTCGGTGTCGGGGGCACATGTACGTGTCGATGTGCCGTGCGCCGGGCTGGTCCTTCCAGTCGCGCCAGTCCGGGGAGCCCAGGAGAGTCCCGTCCCTTTCCAGATGCAGTTCGATCCCGCTTCTGAGAATCACGGTTCCCGTGACGAACGTGCCGCCGGCGACCACGACGGTGCCGCCGCCGCAGGCCGCGCATCGGTCGATCGCCGCCTGGATCGCGCCGGTGTTCAGCGTCTTGCCGTCACCGACGGCGCCATGGCTCCGGATGTCGAAAATCTTGGCGTTCGTTGTGGATTCCATCGAGGCGGAAGGGGGAGGGGAGTGAATGAGAGGTGGATCGTTGGGTCAGGGCGTCGCGGCGCGGGCCAGATGCAAACGAACGCGCCGACCGTTGCGGGTCGGCGCGTTCGAGTGTTGGCGCGGATGCAGCGTCATTCTCCGCGTTCTGCAAGTTCGCGCATGGCCTCCTTGCGGGAGAGCTTGATCCGACCGCGGTCGTCGACGCCGATGCACTTGACCCACATCGTGTCGCCCTCCTTGCAGACGGACTCCACGGACGGAACCCGCTTGTCGGAAAGTTCGCTGATGTGGCAGAGGCCGTCGATTCCAGGCAGGATCTCGACGAACGCGCCGAACGCCTTGACGCCGGTGACGGTGCCCTCGTAGAGCATTCCCTCTTCCGGTTCGGCGCAGCTCTTGTTGATTTCCTTTTCGGCCATGTCCATCGCGTCCTTGCTCGTGGCGTAGATCGAGACCTTTCCGGAATCGTCCTCCGCGATGTCGATCTGGGCGCCGGTGAGAGCCTGGATTGCGCGGATGTTCTTGCCGCCGGGACCGATGAGGGCGCCGATCTTCTCCGGATTGATCTGCATGACCTTGATGCGCGGCGCGAAGGGCGAAAGCTCGGCGCGCGGCGCGGGCAGCACGGACTCGATGAAATCGAGGATCTTCATGCGAGCGACGCGGTCGCGCTCGATCGCCTGCTCCACCAGATCCCACGTGAGGCCGCGGATCTTCAGATCGACCTGGAAGCCCGTGATGCCGTCGCGGGTGCCGCCGATCTTGAAGTCCATGTCGCCGCAGTGGTCCTCGGCGCCGAGGATGTCCGTCACGAGAACGGCGCGCGATTCGTCGGGCGTCGTGAAGAGTCCGCACGAAATGCCGGCGACGGGCTTTTTGATCGGGACGCCGGCGTCCATCATCGCGAGGGTGCCGACGCAGATCGAGGCCATGGAGGAGGAGCCGTTGGAACCCATGATTTCGGAAACCATGCGCACTGCGTACTCGTAATCCTCGGGCACTACGGGCAGAAGCGCGCGCTCGGCCAGGTTGCCATGGCCGATTTCGCGGCGGCCCGTGGTGCCCAGACGGCCGACTTCGCCGGTGCAGTAGGGCGGGAAGTTGTAGTGGAGGAAGAACTTCTTTTCGGTCTGGCCGCCGGTGATGGCGTCGATTTCCTGCGCATCTTTGAGCGGGGCGAGGGTGCAGATGCCAAGGCTCTGCGTTTCGCCGCGGGAGAACACGGCCGAGCCGTGCGCGCGGGGAATCACGCCAACTTGCGCCGCGAGCGGGCGGATGTCGTCGAATCCGCGCCCGTCGATGCGCTTGCCGCGCTCCAGCACGTTCTTGCGGACGGTCTCGATTTCGAGGCAGTCGGCCATGGCGCGGAACTGTTCGTCCGTCATGTCCTCGAACTTGGTGGCGAGCGCCTCCTTCATCGCGGTCTGGGTGGCCTTGACCGCGTCCTGCCGCGCGAGCTTGCCGGGGATGGTGAGATCTTCTGCCAGCTTTTCGCCGAACCCTTCGCGAGCGGCGTCCAGCAGATCCTTGCGGCAGGCGTCGCCGTCAACGACGTTCTTTTCGGCCTTGCCGAGCTTCGCGCGGAGTTCCTTCTGGATGGCGACGATCTTCGCGACGCATTCCTGGCCGAACTTGAGCGCGGCGAGGAAGTCCGCTTCCGGGATCTCCTTCGCACCGCCTTCCATCATGAGGAAGCGGTCGGCCGTGCCGGAGTAGAGCAGGTCGAGGTCGCCTTCGCGCCGCTGGGCCTGCGTCGGGTTCAGGATGAACTTGCCGTCGACGCGCCCGACGCGCACGGCGCCGATCGGCCCCATGAAGGGGATTTCGCTGATGTGGAGGGCTGCCGAGGCCGCTATGACCGAGAGAAAGTCCGGTTCGTGGACGCCGTCGGCCGAAAGCAGGGTGTTGTTGACCTGGACGTCATTGTGGTAGCCGTCCGGGAAGAGCGGGCGAATCGGGCGATCCGTGAGGCGGGCCGTCAGGATCTCCTTTTCGGATGGGCGCGCCTCGCGCTTGAAGAAGCCGCCAGGGAAGCGCCCGCACGCGTAGAACTTCTCGCGGTATTCGCACTGAAGCGGGAAGTAGTCGATGCCCTCGCGTGGCGTTTCGGTGCAGGTCACGGCCGAAAAGACCATGTTGTCGCCAAGTCGCGCCGTGACGGCGCCGGCGGCCTGCTTCGCGAGAAGACCGGTTTCTATGACAAGTGTCTGCCCCCCGACGTCGCAGGAGACCGATACCGTGTTTTCCATTGTGGGACCTCCGTTTTTTAGCGGCGAAGGCCGAGCTCTTTGACGAGAGCCAGATAACGCGGTTCGGCGGTGCGCCGGAGGTAGTCCAACAGCTTGCGACGGCGATTCACCATCATGATGAGGCCGCGACGGGACGCATGGTCGTGCGCATTGGCCTTGAGGTGTTCCGTGAGGTGTTCGATGCGCTTGGTGAGGACTGCGACCTGAACGTCGCTGGAGCCGGTGTCTCCTTCATGCAGTGCGAAGGGTTTTGCAGCGGCCTGGATGTCGATTTGGCTCATGTTTGCTTGCCGTGTTTTCTTGTTTTGGTTGGAAATCGGGGCCGGATAATAGCAGAATCCCCTTTCGGTTGCAATTGAAAAACGCGGAGCGTCATTTGCGGGCCGGTTTGAGAATTTCGATGTTGCGCACCCAGAAGGTTAGGCGCATTCCTAGCGGGTTGCACCCGATGCGGATGGCTTCGACGTCGCCAAGTCCGGCGGCGCCGCCGAGTTCGACGTAGCGCCGCTCCCATGAATCGGTCGGCGGCGCGTATTCGAAGAAGTCCTCGGCTCCTCCCTTGCCGCCTTCGCGAACGAGCATGAAGTTGCTTCCGCCGGTCTTGAAGTCGTTTTCCACCTTGTCCTGCGCGCTTTTCACCTCGAAGACCGCCCGGACGGCGCCGGGCAGTCCGCGCAGTTGCGGCGGCAGAGTCAGCACCGGGTAGAGCCAGCGGTCGACGGCGGGGTCGGTCCATTCGGCGTCGAAGCGCACCGCCTGCTCGGACTCGTCCCATGTCGCGGAGTAGGTGGCGGCGGAGTCGTTGCGCTCCCACGCCGCCGGATCGCGCCACGGCAGCGGCACCCTTTCGCACGAGCCGAGGAGTGTCCGCTCGAAGAGGATCGGCATCGTGAGCCTGGTGGTCGCTAGCCCGTTGAAGGATCCGCGAAGAACGAGCGTGGCGTAGGGCGACGGGCCTCCGGATGCCGGCGCCTCGTCATCCTCCGCGCGCAATGCGCACTCGAATTCGGCCTTGTCGAAGGGGGCGATTTTGACTGTCTCGCCGGGTAGCCCCTCAAGCCGGACTCCGGCGGCTTCGACGGTGCCGGTCGCGGCGGTGTCGGAGAGGTTCCAGACCTGCACTCGCAGGCGCGGCGCTTCCGCCTTGGCGACGGCCAGCGTCTTCTGCGCTCCGATCTCGAAGTCGCCGGGCGCGAGATCGACGCGGAAGACAATGGGGGAGACGGCGCGTGCGGCGCGGTGCTGCGCACCGCGCTCGCCCGCGCCTGCAGGACGAAGTTGCGCCGCCTCCAGCCCTTGCAGCCCGGAGACGTAGGCCTGTTGCTGCGCACCGCGCTCGCCCGCGCTTGCAGGATGCGGTTGCGCCGCCTCCAGCCCTTGCAGTCCGGAGACGCATGCCCGGTGCTGCGCACCGTGCTCGCCCGCGCCTGCAGGACGAAGTTGCGCCGCCTCCAGCCCTTGCAGCCCGGAGACGTAGGACGGGTAGCGCGTGGCCAGCAAGCGGTAGGGCGTGACCGCCGGGCGCGCCGCATCGGCATCTGGCGGCACTGAGGACACGCCGCCGCACATGTCGGCAATGCGCAACGGAATGCCCGCAGACGTGGGCGGTTGCAAAACCCACTCGCGCGCACAGTCCGGCTCGGCATCGACGAGCGTCGTGTTCGACGGCGCCTTGTCGAGCGGGGATTCGGCCCAGAAGACCACGGTCTGCGAGCCGTCGGGCTGCTCGTAGAGATACGCTCTGATGCCGGCGGGGGCGTTCATGCGGCCAAGAAGCGTGGCCTGGCCGAGTTCGCGGATCTGCGTGGCCAGCGCGGCGTAGGATGGCTTCACGGTGCCGTCGCGGCGGAGCATTCCCCAGTCCTTTTTGCCGCCGCGTTCGCTGTAGGCGCCGAGAACGAAGAGATAGTTGCGCGCCACGCCCTCCATCTGGAGCGAGACATTGGCCTTGGCGCAGTATTCGGCCACCACGAGTTCCTGCTCCGGCGAATGGGCGGTGAATGCGGGGCGCACGGATTTCCCCGTTGCCGGCCCCTCGTTGTTCGTGCCGCATTCCGTGATCCACACGGGGCGGTCGCCGGCGCCGGCGGCCTCCAGCGATTCGCGGAGTTTTGCGAGGATGTCCGGCAGGAGTGACAGCGCGGCGTAGGTGTGGTAGTTGAAAATATCGAGGAACTGCGCCGCGTCGTTCTCGAATAGCTCGCGCTGGTAGGCGCTGGCGGGAGGGCGGCACAGCGCACCGTTGAGAATCGGCATGTCGGGGCGCGCGGACTTGAAGCCGAGGTAGGCCGCCTTGAGCGCGGCGGCGTAGTCCCAGACCGGCTCCGGGGCAAAATGGATGTCAGGCTCGTTCCAGAACTCCCAGTCCTCCATGCGGCCGTCGAAGGCGGCGGCGGTCTCGGCGCAGAAGCGGTGCAGCGCGGCGAGGTCGCCGGGTAGTTTCCGGAGGCGGCCGGCCCACGGCGGCGAGTCGTGGAAGCAGCCGGAAAGTGCGATGCCGCGCTCGGCGAAGAGATCGGCGGCCGCAAGGCAGCGGGAATATTTTGGCGTGGCGTCGCGCGAGGGCTGCGCTTCGCGCCAGCGCATGCGCTCGCGGACGTGGCGGATGCCGGCGAGCGCCGCCAGGTCGGCGATGGTGCGGATGGCGTCGCCGCCGTTCCACGGGCAGTCGAAGGCCCCGGGGGCGATGTAGGAGGCGGCGGAGTCGGCGGCGAAGAAGGAGGCGCCACCCGCGCCACCCGGAGGCACCACCACCGCCAGCGTGGCGAGTGTTTGCCGGGGCGCGGGCGACTCGCTTGCGGAATCTGCGGCCGCCATGCGGTAGTATCCCGCCGGGAGCGGCGGG
>CAMOSH010000151.1 GCA_946624575.1 uncultured Verrucomicrobiota bacterium | reverse complement strand
ACATCGGTCCGCGCGATTGCGTCCTTTGCGTTCTGACAAAGTTTGGTCACACCCAACTGGCGAAAGCCGCTTGGCTTTCGCCTTCCGTTTTGCTAGAATTGAGGTCGCAAACGACAAGAGGCGCAAACATGGAAGACGTGACAATTGCCCGACTTGAAGTGACTCTCGAAAGTGTTACTATGCATATTGGAGTGACTCTTGATAATGTATTCATCCCGGTTGAAGTGGCTCTTGAAAATGTATTCGTCTTGGACGAAGTGGCTCTTGAAAATGTATAGTCGGACGGAAACTCGTCTTCATGGTGAAGTCTCCTTTGTGCAGGGCGGGGTGCAATGGAGAGAAGCTGGCCCTACTCCATCAGGTCTTCGATGGAGCAGGAGAGGCGGCGGGCGAGAGCCGCGAGGGAGGCGGCGGAGGCGCGGTTGATGTCCTGGACGCGCTGCTCGTAGAGCTGGATGTTGCGGACGTTGACGCCGGTTTCGCGGGCGAGCGCGGTCTGGGAAAGTCCGGCGGCACGGCGGATGCGGCGCAGATTCGGCTCCGTCTCCACGGCGCGCAGTTCGGCCATGAAGTCCTCAAGGAAGCGCGAGACGTCCATCTCGTGGTAGACGGCGTATTTCGAAAGGAGGGCGGTCATCGTGGTCCGCGCAAAAATCCAACGGAACGTGGTGCACCAGTGCCACTGGAAGTGCGCGAGCGCCCAGCCGCCCCAGTAAGTATTCAGGGGAGCGCACCGGGCCGGACGGCACGGGGGAGGGCGCCTCGTCGCCGCCGCGCAGCTCGCGGAAGAGCCGCTGCCCCAGTTCCGTACCGGACAACCCTGCGAGGACGCCGGGATCTCCCCGGCCGAACATCGCCATCGTGCCGCTCGTCGCGTAGATCACGCCCACGCGGTCGGCGGGAAGGCCGCAGACGCGCACGAGATAGTCGGTGCAGGCACCGAGGTGGCGCTTGGCGTCAGGCAGGTAGAACGCCGCGTAGGCCCGCGTCTCCATGCTTGAGTCCTTTCCGGATGAGGTCCACCGCGAAGACGTCGTCCGTGCAGTAGAATCCTCGCCCGTAGTCGTTGCGTGGCTTGCCGCGCGACAGCTTCGGTCGGGAAATCTCGGCGTCCGATCCGTGGTAGAGTTTCATCAACAATCTCCTGACGGCCCCGGAGACTATCAATTTGTTGATATGGCGTCAAGCCGATTTGGAATCTCTGCCGGAGCGCAATCCCGGAGCAGAGAGTTGGGCTTACGCCAGTTGAAAGGTTGAAAAGTGTTGCCAATGTGGAAGTGTTGCCAGTTGTCAATGCCAGTAGCCAATTGAGATTTGGAAAATGGAATTGGCAACATTTGCACAATGGCAACATTTTAAAGTTCCGCCAGGCTTTCGCGTTCGCCGGGGGCGAATTGGAAGTCGAAGACCTTCCGGTTTTCGAGAATGCGCCGCGCGGACGACATGCTGGCGACCGCAAGGGTGTTCATCGCATCGGTGAGCAAGTATGCCATCGCGACGGTCGCGACGGAGACGCCATGCGCGGCCGCGATCTCCTCGGCCCGTGCCAGGCGCTTCAGGTTGGCGTCGAAGAGATAGCCGCGCCGGGCGAATTCGTCCAGTGCCTTCCTGGCGCCTTCGATGTCCGACGACTTGAACCGACCTGAGAAGAATCCGCGGCCGAGCGACGAATAGGCCAGGAGCGGCATTCGCGTCTCGCGATACCAGGCACGCGCGGCGGCCTCAGCCTCCCCTGTCACGGTCACGCAGCCGCCGCCGAACGGATCCTGCACCTGTTCGGCGAGTCCGTAGTGCGGCGACGAGATGGACATGCCCTGGCAGCCGTGGGCGGCCGCGTAGGCGTTGGCCTCTGCGATGCGTTCGTGCCGCCAGTTGCTGCCGCCGTAGGCAAGTCATTTGCCCTCCCGGCGCAGCGCCTCCAGCGTTTCGATGTATTCCGCGACTGGATGCGCAGGGTCGTCGCGGTGCAGCAGTAGAATGTCCACATGGTCGGTGCCAAGGGTCTTCAGCGATTCGTCCACTTCCCGCCGGATGCGCTCGGCTGTCACTACGACACGCTTTCCGCCGTCCAGCACGTCGCAGCATTTCGTGAGAAGGACAATGCGGTCGCGGTTGCCGTTCCAGACAGTCCGGGAATCGATCAATTCCTCCGGCGACATAGACCCCAGCGCCCGCAGCAGCCACTCCGCCGCGCGCAGTCCCAGCGCTCGCGCCTTATCGTCGTTCGCGGCTTCGGCGAAGCGCAGAAGACCGTAAACAGCATGCGACTGGTTCCACAGCGAAAAGCCTTCCATGCGGCGCTCCGCCGTCTCCCCGCCAACGTAGCCGTCATCAGACATGGCGCGCGCGGCGCCATCGACCACGCGCCGTCCGTATTCCCGTGCGCACTCAAGGCCGTCAAGGTGCCAATAGGTTGCGCAGAGGTCGAGGTAGTGTCCGCCGAACTCCTGGCGCGCGTTGGCCACGCCCCTCTCCTGGTCGCCCACCGACGCGAAGCCCCGGACATGTTCATCGGGGGCGATCTTGGCCTCGAATGCCGCCTTGGCCCTGTCGCGCAAGCGCTTGATGGCGCAATTCCCCGCCTCAGACAAACAGAATTTCCTGTGCATGGAAGAGATAGTTTCCGCCGACAAGGTATTCCGTCGCAGTCGGGGAAAGCCGATCCTGCATTGCGAAGTGCAGATGTCCGGCCAGCACCGCCTTGACGAGCGGGTTCCCCTTCACTTCCCGGATGAATGCTGCTGTCGTGGCGTCATTTGCCTGCGCAAGCCAGTTGCCAAATGGTTCCGGTTCCGGGATTGCCGCAGACCGGAATTTCCCGCCGCCTTTGCGCCAGTAGTGGAACATGGCGCGGACGATGGCAGCGGTATAGATCGGGACATGCATCCCAAGCACAACGGGAAGCCCCTTCCGCGTTTCGGACACGAAGGCGTCGAGCTGATTCTGAGTCACGGTGCCGAAGGCGTTGTCCACCATGACGAAGTTCACGCCGTTTACGACACGTGTGGAAAACGACAGGTCGAACGGGAACGCTTTTGCCAATTCGGGGCGGGAGCGAGCACGCCAAGCATCATCCTGCGTTTCCGCCACTTCTGAGAGCCACATTTCGGGGCTGAATTCGTGATTGCCGACGGTTCCAATCACGTTTTCGCCAAGCAACCGCTTCACGTGATCGAAATTAGCGCGGGATTGGAAATCGATGATGTCGCCGGTATGGATGACATAATCGTCGTGTGTCGCAGCCCACGCGAGCGAATCTTCCAGCGCCTCCCACTGCTTGCCACCGAACTGGCATGTGCGGATTCTCGAAATCTCGTGCTTGCGTTCGCTTTCGTCCGGGTAAACGTCCGTGAGATGCGAATCGGAAACGTGGAGGACGGAAAACGGTTCTGCAGCTCCGACGCCAAGCGTGATGAACGAGATCGACAACCGCTCGAATTCCCCCCGGAACGGGAAAAGGTCGGACGGGTGGTTTCCTGATACGTGTACCATGTCAATCCGCCATCGTCAGAGTTCCCGTGTCCAGACGCCGGCCCCGAAAGTGAGAAGCCAGAGCCGTCCGCGGTCAAGCACCATGACGCGGCTGCCGTTGGCGGGGACGTCCAGTCCGCCGGCAAGCGGCTCGAAGGTGGTGCCGCCGTCGCGGCTCGCGAAAAGGCCATCCGGCCCTCCGGCGACGACGCTTCCCGGACAGCGCGGGTCGAAGGCCAGATACCAGCATCTCGCCGGAATCGACGGATACGGATGGAACGTGCGGCCGCCATCGAGAGATTCTTCCCCCTTGCCACCAACCCGGAGGAAGCGTCCCGGAAGGTGCGGGTCCGCGAAGACGCGCGATCCTTCTGCAAGGCGTCCAGCCGGTTCCCATGTCTGCGTTTCACGGTTGAACCGTGCCATACGGCCGGTCTTGTGCGAACAGGCGAGCAATGCGCCGTCAGGAGAAAAGACGAGTTGGCTGTCGGCGTTTCCCTTGTCGAATTCGTAGCTTTTGAAAAGGTCTTCCCCTTCCGGCAGTCCGGTCCCGAGCCATTGCCACGACGCGCCGCCGTCGCGCGAGCGCCAAGTGCCGCCGTCGCCGGGGCGGCACGGCCCCGACACGGCAAGCCAGACATCGTCGGTCAGAGGATCGACGGCGACCGAATACGCCCCGCGTTCCTTTGGCTTCAGTGGCGGCAACCCCGCCAAGCCGTCGAGCTTGCACCAAGTCTCCCCACCGTCGGAGGTGGAGAGGAGGTCAATGGTGAACTTGCCACCCACGGCGTAGCCAGTCTCGGGGTGAAGCGCGGAGAAGGCGAAGCTGTTGGCGCCGCTTGTGGCGCGTTCGGGATGGAACGAGCGCCCGCCATCCGTCGAGACATACATCCCCATGTCGGCGACGCCGTAGAGCACGACGTTCTCCTTCGCCGGCGACCCGCTCACGGCGAAGGGGCACAACGGAGTGATCCCTTTCACGCGGGTCGTCCAGTTTCGACCGGCATCCAACGACTCCCAGATCACGTGCCAGTCGCACGCAAGCCAATGGGAGTCGTCGCCAGGAACGACCACGATGGAGCAAAGCGCATCCATCTTCCGGCATTTGCAGCTCCAGGCGATGGAATGCTCGGCCGGCGGGTCGCCGGGACACTGGCTTTGACGCGCTGTCTTCGTCCAGGCGGCATCGCCTGGGCGGCGGATGAAGATGTCGCCGTGCCTGTTGCCGACGAGCCAGAAGGATGATCCGGCCCCGGCGGCGACGTAAACGCCGGTCGATTTGGATGGGTTCGGGTCGCCGTCCGTCATGAGGTTTTCGAGGATGAGGCCGTCGGAGTAGTCGCACCACGTCTCGCCGCAGTCGGCGGATAACCTGACGCGGTCATGGAAGAGTCCCAGCAGTTCGCCTTGTCCTGGAATCTGGCGGACTTCCGTAGGCGATTCGTCCGAGAGTCGCATCCATTCGCGGCCTCCGTTCAACGAACGGAAGAAGCCGCCGCGTCCTTGGTGTTCCGGGGCGCAGGCATAGACGACTCCGGAGCGGACGAGGTCGAAGCGGAGATCGGAGAACCAGAACCCTTTTGGGCCGCAGTCCGTCCAGTTTTCGCCGTTGTCGGTTGAGATGTGGAAGCCGTCGAGGCATTCCCCGGCGATGAGTTCGTCGGGATTGAACGGGTTGCGGTCGATGACGATGCCGTGCATCCGGCGCGGGCCGTTCGAGCGGAAACAGGCGGAACCGGTCTTGCGGAAGGTCTCGCCGCCATCGAGCGAGACAAGGAGACCGCCGCCGAGTTCAGGGACGTCGCCGACGGCGGTGACAAAGGAGTCGGCGTCGCGTGGATCGATTGAGATGCCGCGCGCCATCGAGGCATACGGGCCGCAATCGAGAAGCCGCGACTGGCGGTGGAGCGGCCTCCACGTGGCGCCGGCGTCGTCGCTGCGGTAGGGGCCTCCGACATCGACAAGCGCATACCACACGTTAGAGGCGGACGGCGCGACCTTCACGTCCATCATGTAGCCGCCGCCCCAGATTGGCAGCGGCCGCCAAGCCGATGGCGCCTCTTCCGGATGAGCGGACGGCTCGCCTGCGACTGCGCTTCCAATGCAAAGGGCGCAAAGGAATGACGCAACGGGAAACGTGGTTTTCATTGTCTGGCCAGTTTCCTTTCCTCGATTCGCTCTATTGGGTTGCCCAAATGCCCTGGCTTTCATCTTCCCCTACCTGAAGACCATAATCGTCGCGTTCTTCTGGAGCGCCATCATGTCGACGGCGGAAAGTTCCCCTTCGGAGATTCGAAGTTCGTCGATATTGCCGCTGAACGCCGCGCCATTGGTGGCGCGCCCGAGCCAGACGCGCGGCGTCGTGGCGGTCTGACGAATGCGCTTGGAGAGAGTCTGTTCGCCCTTGCTTTCGCCATCGACGAGCAGTTTCACTGAGGAATTACCCGAAGCCGGGGTCTTGAGGACGAGGGCGACATGGTGCCACTTGGAATCAAGCGCCGCGCCGGAGAATGCAATGCGGGTCTGCGAACCACCGGCGCCGTCCACGAAAACAGGCGTCTTCCCGTCCGTATCGAGTTCAAGTCCCCAGATGGCGTCGTCCACGGTATTGCCGTCGTAGAGCGCGACAAGTCCCGCCTTGCCATCGCACCGGTTCTTGACGAACAGTTCGATGGTCAGCTCCGGAGCGAGGACGGCCGGATTCCTGAACCAGACGTAACCGGCGGCCGGGAATCCCATCGACGCGACATTGGCGTCGTTCACAACCTCGTTCCCGATGGTTTCCGTTGTCTGTGCGGGAACGCTTCCGCTCCGTGACGGCGCCCCGCCCGAACCGGACGCAATCTGCGAGGAGTGAAACGGCGTGACAACTGGCGACTGCGCAAGCCCGTCGCCCTCGTCGAAGTCCGCCCAGAGAAGCGTTGGACCTGCGATGAAGTTCCCGCGCAGAAACTCCCATGGCTTCAGCGCGCGGCGCGTGACTTTCACCTCATCGAGAAGCGCCGTGCCAAGGGTGTATTGCGTCGTGTTCCAATGGGCGCCGGAAATGTAGATTTTGCCGTCGCCGGCAGGGGGCAGCGCGGCGGTCGTGCCGCCCATGTTGATGTAGTCGATGAAGAGCGATAAGGTCCCTGCGGCGGAGTCGCGGACGAAAGCGACATGGTGCCAGTTGCCGTCAACGTTTTTCCCTTCCTCCGGCGCTCCCCAATATCCTTTGTTAATGTAGGCGAACTGGCTTCCTCCGACATTGCCCTGCACGGCCCCGCCGGCCATGAAACGGACGCTCCAGCTGTCCTTGGCCTCGAAGAGATAGCCGCTGTCGTCGCTGAATGCGAAATTGTCGGGATCGAACTTCACGAACGCCTCTGCGGTGAAGTCTCCAGACTCCAGGCCGGCACCCGGAATGGCGTAGCGTGCGCCCTGGTTCGACGCGTTCGCTACGAGCGAAAGCGCGCCGGAGTTGGCCGCTCCGGCATCTCGGATGCCGTCGTGGACCGTCGCGACGGCCATGTTCACCGTCGTCGTCGACGCCACCGCCCCGGAATTCACCGACTCGGCAGTCTTGGCGGTCGGGTGCGCGGCGCTGTTCCATCCCACGGCAAGCGGGAACATTTCAAGTCCGGCTGTTGCGGCGGCGTCGAAGCGAATGTGCGCCGCAACGTCGGAGTCCGAGGCGAGCTTCCAACCCATGAACTGCGACGGCTGGAGGACCTCGTCCGAGATTCGGAACTCGTCCACCAGGAAATTCACGTCGGAGAGAGTTGCGGTTCCCTTGTTTCCGATGCCGCCGCCATACTTGGAGCTGGATTGGGTCGAGCCGCCCAGAACGATCGGAGCGTCCCCGACGGGGAGTTTGGCGGCGAGCTGCTTCGCAAAGATTTTCGTGTAATCGGCGTAAAAGGAGTAGGTCCGCGTCGAGGCGTCGTAGGTGACGGCGAAGTGGTGCCACTTGCGGATGTTGGCGGCGTTCCCGATGCTGAACGACCAGTTTTCGGTCATGGAGTTGTCCGTGCTGGCGTGGAACTTGAATGCGCCGTTGTTGATCAGGAGCTTCCACCACGCCCCGCCGGAAGACGTTCGCGAAAGCACCGCGCGGGTCGTTGGCTGGTTGTTCCCGGTAGAAGTGGGATTCGTAGGCAGCGAGAGGCACTGCATGAAGAACTCCATCGTATAGCTCTTCTCCACAGAGGCGTCGCCGTCCGTCTCCGCCAGAGATCCGATGCCGTCGGAAACCTTCACGATCCCGAGGTCCGTGCCAATGTAGAATCCGAGGCCCGAATTGCCGACGTCCGCACCGTTTGAGGCTGGACTCAAGACCATCTTCTCCGGCCATGCGTCTGTGCCGACGAGATCGGTGCGGCGCTCGTTCACTGTCGTTGCGGGCACGGCCCGCATGACGCCGGGGTTTGCCGAGTTCTCGAAGACCGTCTCGGCGGTCGAAGCTTCGCCGGGTTCCATCTCGGAGAAGTGATACCATGCCACCGTGTTGGCAAGGAGGTTTGAGGCGCAAAGCGCTGTTGCGCTTGATGCGAGAAGCGTTGAAAGTTTCATTGCATTCCTTTGTTTTGTCCGTGCTATGTGGGTCCCGCCACGAAGCGGCCTCGTGCGCGCTTCGTGGGCAATCATACGACAAGTACTGAGGAAAGCAACTGGAATGCGTAAAAATCCGATAAACAATTTTGCGTAATTATGGCACAACGGCATTTGACGCCCGCAATGCGGTCATCGACCGCCCGCCGGAACGGCGGCGGACGAAGGCCCGAAGCGCGGCCGGCGTGCGGAATCCGAGAAGGCGTGGCATCTGCCGCAGGTCGGCAGACTTGCGCACGAGCAAAGTTTGCAGACGCTCCCAGCGCAGGTCCTCGATGGTTTCGAGGATGGATTTGCCGGTCTCCTCGCGGAAGCGGCGGTCGGCGAGGCTTCGCGAGCAGGCCATCTTCGCGACGACATCGGAAACCGTGATCGGCGTCGCAAACTCCGATTGGACAAATGCAAGCCCCCTGTTCACGCGATCGTCCTTCGGGCGGCGGTATGCATCGCGCGTGGAAGCGCGGCGCGTCACACCCGCCGCGCCGTAGAGGTAGAGCCTCCTCACACGTTCGCCGCGCATCTGCGCGACAAGCGCCTCGGCTGTCACCCGCGCGCCATCCGCCCAGTCGGGGTGAACGCTGGAAAGTGTCGTGGGGGATGCCGTGCAGGTGATTTCGTTGTCATCGACGCCGACGATGCGGATGTCGCCGGGACAGTGCCAGCCGAACGACTCCGCGGCCATCAGCACGATGGCCGCGAGCTTGTCGGTTGCGGCGAATACGGAGACGGGGCGCTTGAACTTCTTCAGTGCGGCGCAGATGTCGTCAAGGGCCATGTATTGGCTTTCGAGTTGCACGTCGAGCTTGATTCTGCGGCATTTGATCCCCTTCGCCGCAAGGGTGGCGGCGAAGGCGCGCGTCCGCTGGCGCGACCACGAGAACCAGTCGATGCCGAACGTTGCGTAGTTGTCACCGCCGTCAAGGAGGGCTCGGGCCGCAGCGGCCCCGAATGCGGCGTTGTCGTGCCTGACGAGCGGTTTGCCGGGAGGCGCCCAATGGCAGTCGAGCCAGACCTGCGGCAGTTCTCGCGGCAGGTCTATGTGCCGGTTCTCAATGAGGCAGCACCCGACGAATCCGGCGGGCTTGAGGACGCCAAGGATTTTCCCCATGCGGGCATTTTCCTCCGCAAACGGGATGTCTGCCGGCTCCACGAAGGCGAAGCGCCAGTCGCGCCTGCGGCCCTCGCGCAGCAGCTCGGCGAAAAACTCCTCGTAGTTGCTGGAACGGTTCTGGGAGTATATGACGATCGTCTTCATCGCGTTTCTGGCTTTGTCACGTCGCTGGCGGAGTTTCTCTTCAGGCCTGCTGTTCGCATGGAATCCCCAAGCCCCTCCCGGCAATCACGCCTCGCGGACGATTTTCGTGCCGGAGACGGCGCGCTTCCCGGTGGAGAAGGCGATGCCGATGAAGTCCCAAAATGGCCCGCTCCGTGTCGTTTGCGGCTTCAAGTCTAGCAAAACGCGGGGCGGAATGCAAAAAAATGGCGAGGAAACCCGTAGAGAGTCCAAATGGCGTCGTTCGCAGAAGTAAACGCACCTGATTCGGTGCGTTTACTTCTGCGAACGACGGTTTTGGAAATGCCACTTCTTCACGTTCTGGCGGTTTTAAAGATGTCATTTTTTCACGTTCTGGCGGATATCTGTGTCATGGCACAAAGTTGCCCCACCCCTCACTTGGGCATGGGGAAATCCACACGCGGCGCCGGCACTTTCATCGGTTTCCCCAGGATCGAATCCGGCGACAACCCCTCGCGGCAGACAATCCCGAACGTATCCTCGTCATGATGCCTCCCATCGGTGTCATACCTTCCGCAATACGGGGCGTTGAAGAGATAAAGGCCCTTCATTGTCGGACATGTTCAGCAGGTGGACAGCTGTCAAAGACAGTGTGCCATGT
>CAMOSH010000150.1 GCA_946624575.1 uncultured Verrucomicrobiota bacterium | reverse complement strand
GCGATGATGCCGCCCTTCGAGGCGGCGTAGTCGACGCTGCCCCGCAGGCCGTTGAAGGCCACGATCGAAGAGATGTTGACGATGCGCCCGCCGCGCCCCTGGTCGCGCATGACGCGCGCGGCCGCCCGGCTCGCCCAGAGGGCGCCGAGGAGGTTGACGCCGAGGACGCGCAGGATCACCTCGTCGCTCTGGTCGGCGAGGGGCTTGATGTCCTGGCGCGCGCTGCCGCCGGCCACGTGCACCATGATGTCGAGCCCGCCGAAGGCCGCGGCGGTTTTCGCGATGGCGGCATCGACGCAGGCGGAGTCCGTGACGTCGGCCGGCACGGCGAGGGCCGTTCCGCCGGCCTCCGCGATCTCGTGGACGGTCCTGGCGCAGGCCTCCTCCGTGATGTCGCAGACGGCGACTTTCGCGCCCTCCGCGGCGAGCATTCTGGCGGTCGTGCCGCCGATGTAGCCGCCTGCACCCGTGATGAAGGCGGATTTGTTCTCGAATCGTTTCATGGGCGGTGATTGTACCATATCGCCCCGATATGACAAGGTGGCGACGAGGTATTCCAAATTCGAATGCCCGCTGCCATCCTACTCCTTTTCCACCACGGGGATCGCCGTCGAAAGCGGGCGGCCCCTGTTCCCGAACGAATCGAGCGGAGTCACCTGCGCCGTTATGGCACCGGCGTGTCACGGTCAAGGCCGTCGAAGAAGTAGAAGGTGTCGCCTTTGGGGCGGATGTCGGTCAGCGTCCCCGTGTAGTGGCGCAGCATGCGCGGCTTGTAGGGGCGCTTGGCGACCTCCTCCTCGTTCACTTCAATGCCGAGTCCAGGCTTGTCGCCGATTATGAGATACCCGTCCTCGAACTTGACGTTCTCGTCGGTTACCAGCCGCCGGAACGATCCATCGGTGATCATCATCTCGTGGATGAGGAAGTTCGGCGTCGTTGCGGCGAGCTGCATGATGGCGGCGTTGGAGATCGGACCGGATGGGTTGTGGAAACTCACCGGCACATGATTCGCCTCGCACATGGCGGCGACCTTCTTTGAGGTGAGCAGCCCCATGTTGTGGAAGATGTCGGGCTGCGCGATATCGACGGCGTTGCGGCGCAGGACGTCGTTCCAGGCGTGGAGGCCGTAGAAGCGTTCGCCGGCAGCAACGGGGACGACGCTATGGTCGCGCACCCAAGCCAGCGACTCGTTGTTGTCCGGCACGACCGGCTCCTCCATGAGCATGGGCTTGAAGGGCGCCAGCTCGCGCGAGGCGTTCACCGCCGTGTAGTGGTTGAAGCGGCCGTGGCATTCAATGAGGAGTTCCACCTTGGGGCCGACGGCTTCGCGCACCGCCGCGACCTTGGCCACGGCGTCGTCCATCTCCTCGCGGGAGAGCGTCAGATGCGCCTTGCCGAAGGGGTCCCACTTGAGCGCCTTCACGCCGAGGGCGACGGTGCGCTTCGCCGCTGCGGCGAAGTCTTCGGGCGTCCGCGCCCCGGTGAACCAGGCGTTGGCGTACATCTTCACCCTGTCGCGCATCTTGCCGCCGAGGAGCGCGTGGCACGGCACGCCGTAGTGCTTGCCGGCGATGTCCCAGCAGGCGATTTCGATGCCCGCGAGGGCGCTCATCATCACCGGCCCACCCTTCCAGTAGCTGTCGCGGTAGGTCTCGAAGAGCATCTTTTCGATTTCAAGCGGGTTGCGGCCCACGACGAGCCGCCTGTAGTCGGCGATGCAGCCTTCGAGCGCCATTTCCTGAGTGCCGAGGGTGCATTCGCCCCAGCCGTGGAGACCCTCGTCGGTTTCAACCTTGACGAACGCCCAGTTCGTGCGGAAGGCGTCGAGGGTGAAGATCTTGATGTTGGTGATTTTCATGGGTTACTTCTTTGTGTCCTTTGTGTTCTTTGTGGCCAATATCGCCGCGACGTGCGCGGCGGCGAGGGCGCGAATGCCGGCGTAGTCTCGGGTGGCGACGAGATCTGGGCGGAGAATGGTGATGCCGGTCCCGACGGCGACCGCGCCGCGCTTCAGGAATTCGGGAATCGTCTGCGGGTTCACGCCGCCGGTCGCCATGAGCGGGATGTGCGGCAGCGGCCCGCGAAGGTTGTCGAAGAAATGCATTCCCACGTCGTCTGCGGGAAACACCTTGACGACATCGGCGCCAAGGCTCCACGCGCGCTTGATTTCCGTTGGCGTCATCGCGCCTGGGATGGACGCCATGCCGAGGCGTTTCGTCTCGGCGACGACCGCCGGGTCGGTGTCGGGGCTGATGATGTATTCGGCTCCGGCGTCGTGCGCGACGCGCGCCTCTTCGGGCGTGAGCACCGTTCCCGCGCCAATGCGGAGACGGTCGCCGAACTCCTTGACGAGCGCAGAAATCTTCGCCGCGTTGTCGGCGATGCAGTCGTCGCGCCGATGGTCGAAGGTGCTTTCGAGGAAGGCGACGCCGGCCTCGGCGCACGCCTCCGCGGCGCGTAACAGGACGTCGGTAGGTATGCCGCGCGCGATGACGACAAGCTTGTCGCGTTTGAGTTTTGTAACGAGTGGGTGCATGGTTTCAGTGAGGAGTTTTTCTTTGACAGGATTAACAAGATTTCCAGGATTGATATTTTGCCACAAAGATCACAAAGATCACATAGTTTCAGATCATTCCTTTGTGCCCTTTGTGTTCTTTGTGGCTTCTAAATATTTGGCGTTGTCTGGGTCGCTTTCCATCCAGTTGGGGTTGTTTGCCAAAAGGCAGACGCCGATGCCGGAATCTACGGGTATCTCGGCGCCGGTAATCGTGGCGGCGGCATCCGAACAGAGGAAAGCGCACATCGCGGCGATCTGGTCACCGGTCGTCTCGCGGCCGATCGGCCAGCGGGCGCGTCGCTTCGCTATTTCTTCGTCCGAGAAGCCGTCCCAGCGGTCGGTGCGGATCGCACCCGCGAGGATCGCGTTGGCGCGGATGCCGAGCGGCCCCAGCTCCACGGCGAGCGAGCGCACGATGCCGCCCACGGCGGCCTTCGACGCGGTGTAGAGGATACGGGCCGGCATGGCCTTCTTCGCGTGGCAGCTGGAAATGAAGACCAGGGAGCCACTGGAATGTTGCCAGTTCCCATTGTTGCCAGTTTCCAATGTTACCAGTTTGCCAGTATGCAATTGGGAATTGGCATTGGTTATTGGCAACACTCCCACATTGGCAACATTTCTTTGATCCATCAGCTTCACGGCCTCCTGCGCACCGAAGAAGGCGGCGCGGGCGTTGGCGTTCATCACGGCGTCCCAGTCGGCCTCCGTCGAATTAAGAACCGAATACCCCACGCCCAGGTTCGCCGCGTTGTTCACGTAGGCGTCGAGGCTCCCGAAGCGGTCGCGCACGGCGGCGAAGGCGGCGCGGATGTCGGCGACCTTCGCCGGATCCATGCCAATGCCGAGCGCCTCGCATTGCGGGAACTCCGCCTTGAGCGCCCTTGCGGTTGCCTCTGCCGCCGCCGCGTCGCGGCTTGTGAGCGCGACGCCCCAGCCGTCGGCGGCGAAGCGCCGCGCGATGGCGAGTCCGGTGTTGCGGACGGCTCCTGTGACGAGTACCGTTTTCATGCTTTCTACTCTTTTCCCTCTCCGGGAATCGCCGCCGCCAGCGCGGCGAGATCCTTCTCGATCTCGTCCGGCCGCCAGTCGCGCCACATCCGCGTGGCGTTCGCGCTCGCCCAGTAGTTGACGCCCAGTTCGAAGCGCCCGTCAATGAAAAGAGGCATTAACGTTTCCATTATGCAATTGTGAAATTGTGGAATTGAGAAATTACACATTGTCCAAAGCCCAATTCCTCAATAGGTATTTGCTCAATGGCTAATCGCTCCATGAAATTTCACGGCCGGACGCTCCGCGATTGCAAGCGGGTAGTCCACAAGCGGGAGTCCCTCGAACACGGCGGTGCCACCCTCCCGGCGGACGTTGCCGATGGCGTAAACGCCGCCGCACAGCAGATCGACCAGAACGGGATTTTCGGGCGCGAGGGCTGCGGGGACCGTGAGCGCCGCGTCGCGCCTTGCCTCGTAGCAGGAGCCCGTGTAGTTGCCGCCGATGTCAAACGCCGCCCAGTAGAGAAAGAGCGGCGAACCATTGGCCGCCCGGAACGCGGCGGCGACGGTTCTCGTCCCGGCATCCTCCACCGGCGAGAACGAAACGGCGATGCCTGGGTCGAACTTCGCCGTCGCCAGAAGCGCGTTCCAGTGCCCCATGGCGTGGCACGACATCTTCGGTTCGTAGGTCCAGCCGTTGAGGAGACCGTGTTCAGCGGGGTGCGTCTGCACCTTCATCGCCATGGCGTAATGGCGGGAGATGTCCGCCGCCTGGAAGAAGGAACTGCGCGCAAACCCGGCCATGCGGTCGGTGGCGAAACGGCGCAGGAGCCACTTCGCCTGGTTGGCCTGGCTCTGCCACCCCTCCCGGCACACGCCGTCGTCGAAGAGCCAGTGCTTTGCGGGAAACCAGCTCGGCATGCCGGACTCGCCGTTCCAGAACTCCACGTGGCGGCCACCATGCGCATCGACGAATTCGCGCTCGGCCCGTGCCGCAAGAACGAAATCCCGGATTTCCGTCCCGTCGGGCGCGACGTAGGGGTTGCGCAGAACCTCCGGCTTCGTGCCGTAGGGATGGAAGCACCAGAAGTCGATCTCCTTCGCGCCGCCCGCCTCGAAGAACTTCCTGCCCCAGTCGGAGAGCTTTGCGCCGGCGGTGCAGCCGCCGATCTTCGCGCCGGGGGCCTCCTCGCGGATGAAGGCGCCGGTCAGGCGCACGAGCCGGGCGTATTCTTCGCCGTCCGGCTCGCGCGGACGCCAGAAGTTCCTCATGTCCGGCTCATTCCATATCTCCCAGTGCGTGACGCGGCCGCCGTAGCGCCGCGCCAGGGCGCGGACGTAGCGCTCCCACGCGGCGGCGCACTCCTCGCCGTAGTAGAGCGGGACGCACCCCACGGCCGCGCCAGTGAGGCAGCCGTCCATGTAGAGCGTGTTGCCGAAGGTGACGGAAAACCAGGGGCGGATGCCGCGCGAGAGGAGGTTTTCGACCACGCTGTCCAGCACGGTGAAGTCGAGGACGCCCTTCTGCTTCTCGCAACGGCTCCACATCGTCTGGACGCGCGCCCACTTGACGCCGGCGGCGGCCAGCTTGTCGTAGGTGCGCTCCGGGGCGAAGAGGCCGCGGTCCAGGCACTCGAAGCCGACGGAGGCGTTCGAGGAGTCAGGCAGCTCGGTGGCGGAGGGAACGGTCAGCGAGCCGACTCGCTCCAGACCGGGGATCGGCGCGTCGAAAACGCGGGCCGCAGTCATCCCGCAGTCGGGAATCGACGGGTCGTAGCCCGACGCCGGGATCGGCGCGCCGAACCAGGGTTCGTCTGGGAGGGGCGCGCCGGCGGCGCGCCCCTCATTGTGCAATTGAATATTGTGAAATTGCTCAATGGCTAATTGCCCAATCGACTGCGATGCATCGGCCTTGCCGCTATATGAATCTTGATTCATTGCTTGATCTCCATCGTGGATGAATAATACCCCATGAACGGACATTTCGTCAGCTGGTGTACACCTGTTTTTGAACGGCGGCGCGCAGTGTGTCTCGCGGACTTTCCGCTAGAGTTCCAGAACGGGAGCCATCACACGGAGCCAGGCGTCCGCGAGGAGCGCATGGCCGGCAGGCGTCGGATGGACGCCGTCAACCAGCCAGTGGTCGGCCGGTGCGAGGGCAAGCGCGTCGTCGAGCGCCTTTTGGAACGGCACGAAGACGGCGCCGTAGCGCTCCGCGATGTCGCGGGTGTAGGCGCGACGTTCGTCGATCTCGGCGCGCCAGCCGGGAAACGGCGCCCAGTTCTCGCCGGGCGTCCGGCCTCCGGACGCCTGTTCCGCCATCAGGATGAAGGGCTCGCACAGCGCGATCTTCGCGTTTGGCGCCGCCTCGCGCGTCCAGGAGACCAGTAGGTCAAGAATCGTGCGCGCGCGCGGCACTTCCACGCCGTTGCGGCGGACTTCGTGCCAGGTGTCGTTGACGCCAATGAGTATGCTGATTACGTCCGGGTCTAGGTTGAGACAATCGACCTTCCACCGCTGGTAGAGATCGACGACCCGGTTGCCGCTGATACCTCGGTTCACGAACTGGAACGGCTTGGCTGAATGGCGCAGGCCGATCATGCCCGCCACGAAAAGCGGATAGCCGCGGCCGAGATTGTCCTGGTTGGAGGACGCGGTCCTGCCCGCGTCCGTGATGGAATCTCCCTGAAACAGAATTTTCATTTCGATCTCCGTTTTCGTTAACTGCCGGCATCCCCGTCTCGACAGGAATCTGGACAGCTCTTTCTTTCCTGATTTGTACCCGCCTTGCCTGCATCCGTGCGGAAAGCGGCGGCGGGAAGTCCGGCCGCGTTGTAGAGGTCCGCGATGCCCATTGTGTTGTAAACGTGCGCATAGCGGACATTCTTCGGATTCTTCACGCCCGGCGCCGAGACGACCACGCAGTCGCCGTCGATGACCGCGTTGGCCGTGTGCCACTTGCCGTTTTCGTCCTGCACAGTGAAGCCCATCACGTGCGTCGTGTCCTTCGGCACCGGCGCGACGCCTGGCTTTTCGGGATCCTTTTCCGCCGCAACGAGTCCGCCGCAATCGGAGGCGAAGCGGAACTTGACGCGCAGCCTGTCGCCTTCGCGGGTGAAACCGTCGAACATCGGGCCGCTCGGGACGATGTCCTTGCGGCCGTAAACCCGGTGGAGCGCCCACAGGGCTGCGCGTTCGCCGACATCGCGCTTGTTGAGCGGATGCTCATGGGTCGCCCCCACGTCCATCGTCACCACGAGGCCGCAGTCCGGAATCTCCTCCGCGGCGCGGCGCTGGTCGTCGCGCGTCCGCGCGCGCGGCCAGTTCTGCGCGGGGTTGGGGTCGGGGTCGCGTATGGAGGAAAGCTGGAAGACGCAGAACGGGAAGTCGTATCCCCACGCCTTGCGCCAGCCGCCGGCGAGCGCCTTGAGCATCGGGAGGTAGTTTGCGTTGCCGACGTTCGACTCCCCCTGGTACCATAGAGCGCCGGCGATTGGGAAGCGGGCAATGGGTGCGACCATCGCGTTGAACATCGTCGCGGCGCCCTTGTCGTTGTCCTCCAGGAGCGTTTCGAGCTGCGGGACGCCTTTCAGCGCGTCGAGCGGGATGAAGGGTTGTATCTTGCATCCGGCCCAGTTGTCATGGATGATGCCCTGCGGCACGCCCGTCGCGCCGTTCAGCATCCGCGCGAAGAAGTAGCCGACGGCCGTCACGCCCGAAGCCTTGTTCAGCAGCCTGTCCGGCGTGCATACGTCCCATTTGCCGCAGCGGACGCGCTTCACGGGGCTGGGTTCACGGCATTTCTCGATTTTGACGACGCGGACGTCCGGGAAATCCGCCGCCCGCGCCGCTTCCTCCTCCGCCCCAATTACGGCATGGGTGCCAAACGCCATGTTGGACTGTCCGCCGCAGAGCCACACGTCGCCGACGAGCACGTCCGTGAAGACCTCTTCGCCCGCCGCGCCGCCGTCCGCGGCCACGGAGAGCGTGCCGCCCTCGTTGCGCGCGGCCATGGCCGGAAGCGTCGCGCACCATTCGCCGTCAGCGTCGGCGACCGCCTCGGCCGCGACGTCGCCGAGGCGAACCGACACCTTCGTTCCCGGCGCGGCCTCGCCCCAGACGGGCACCGGCCTTTCGCGCTGCAGGACCATGTGGTCCGAGAAGATGCCCGCGACTGCGAAAACCCCGCCGGCGGAGACAGTCGTTCCGGCGACTGTGGCGATGGACGATGCGAGAGTCGCCATGTGCAATGCCAATGCAAGGACTGTGGTTTTTCCGGGTTTTCTCATATCACATCTCCTGGGGAATTGATATTTGGATTTTTGTCAATTGTGTTCATTTGATGTTTTTGTCAATGACACAAACTCCAATTGAGCATCAATGACAGAAATGAAAATTGGTGAACCTCTCCCGGACGGCCGCGGCGGCGAGCTTGGGGCGGCGGAAGCCGTCGAAGACGCCGGCCAGATTCTGCGCGAAGGGCTTGGTGCGGATCGTCGCGCCGTCGCGGTGGTAGCTGCGGGCGTCGGCGAACTGCCACAGCGTGAAGCCGCCGATGTCGGGGTGCGCGAAGGCGGCCTCGATCACGTCGGCGTCGTATTCGGCCTGGAACTCCTCCGTCCACTGCGCGGCCGCCAAGTCGTGCTGGCCATACACCCCGCACGTCCCCATTTCGGAAACCATGATCGGCTTGTCCGGGTAGAGCGAGCGGAAGCGCCCGACGATACGGTCCACCGTTTCGCGGACAATCTCCTTTAGGTGTTCCGTCGTTCCGGCGTCGGTCCCGATCCAGCCCGGATAGGTGTTGAAGGCGACGATGTCGGTGTTTGCGTTGGCGATGTCCCCGGCGTTCTGGCAGCAGGCGTAGGTCACGAGCCGGCCGGAGTCCTCGGCGCGGATCGTCTCGATGAGCCTGTCGGCGACGGCCTTGCCCGTTTCGGTGTCGGACGCGAATTCGTTCAGGAAGGCGAAGATCACCACCGACGGGTGGTTGAAGCTTGCCCGGACCATCTCCCGCGTCTGCTCGATCTGCTGTGCGACGAAGTCGCCGTCGTCGAATTCGGAGCCGTAAGCCGCGTTGCGCCCGTTTCCCCACCCCAGGGATTCCTCCCACACGAGGACGCCCGCTTCGTCGCAGAGGTCGAGAAACCGCTGCGACTGCTGGTAATGGCAGCCCCGGACGAAGTTGCCGCCGAGCGCCTTGAGGTTCTGCAGGTCCAGCACCATTAGCGACTCCGGCGTCGCTGCGCCGAAGGTCGGATGCGACTCGTGGCGGTTGAAGCCCTTGAGGCAGATCGGCTCGCCATTGAGCCAGATGCGGCGGTCGTGCGCCTCAATCTGGCGGATGCCGAAGCGCACCGACACGTCGGTGCACAATGACGAATGACGAGTGACGAGTGACGAATCGTGGACAACGGACACCGTGTGGAGATTCGGCTCTGCGGGCGACCAGAGGCGGAAGTCCGGCACGCGGACGGTGGCGCGGTCGCCCCGGAACTCGGCGGCGACCTCGTTCCTGCCGTCGAAGAGGAGCGTCGCCGCGAAGTCGCGCTCCGCGAAATGCACGGCCTCGACCTCGACCGTACCGGTGCGGAAATCGCGTGTCCTGACGAAGAGCCGGCGGTTGTCGAAGGAGAGCGACACGCCGTGGTAGAAGCCGCCGTGGCAGTAGAAGTCGTAGTAGGGGCGCGCGAGCTTCATCGTCGCGAAGTCGAACCGGTTGTCGAGCGCGGCGAAGAGCGTGTGCGTCCCGGCTTCGAGCGGCCCCGTCTCCAGTTCGAGCCGCGCGTACGGGAACGGTCTGACGCCGAGCGGACGCCCGTCTATGCGGAAGTCGCCGCGCAGACCCATGCCATCGACCACGAGCCAGGCATTCGGGACGGCGCGGTCGAGCGCGAACGTGCGCCGGTAGAGCGCCGTTCCGCGTTTGCAGAGCCATTTCGGCATCGTGTCGAAGCAGCCGGGGACGGACATCCGGTCCGTCGCGGCGAAGGCCGGGTCTGCGACCTCCTCGATGGATTTCCCTTCCTCGAAGCGGAAGTCCCAAAAACCGTTCAAGTCAATCATCGTGTCAACTCCTGTCAAATCCAAGCCAGCCGGCGCTCCACGCGGAAAGCGCCGGAATGGCGACAATGGCGTCCGTCCCGTCGCGGCGGATCGGGAGCGTCGCCGGGGCTTCGCCGAACGCGCGCCACACGGCGCGGAGCGTCCCGTCCGGGACGCCGCGAAGCCTCAGAGAGACCGGTTTCTGGGGGTCGATGCGGCAATTCACCATCAGGACGGAGCGCAATTCGCCTTCGGGGGTCGTGCGCGGCACGACCAGCCCGACGGTCGGATCCTCCACGACGACGGGCAGTCGCCCGCCCGCGCGGGCGTCCGCCTCGGAGCGCATGCGCAGGATGTCCCGCGATGTCAGAT
>CAMOSH010000149.1 GCA_946624575.1 uncultured Verrucomicrobiota bacterium | reverse complement strand
GTCATCCTGCCGTCATCCTCTCCGGGAGGGGGGATACAAATTTCGAACGCACCCGGCGCGACCGACGAGTTGCGCCTGGATGGGGGTTGTGGCATTATCCGGGGCGATGAGAAGATTCGACGCGAGTTTCGTGGAGCGCTACCGGCGGCGGCGCGCGCTTGAGGATTTCGCCGCGGCGGCGGACGCCGGATCCGGCGCTTCACTTCGCGCGACGTCCCGGCAAGGCGAATCCGGCGGCGGCGCATTGGTCCAGCCGCCGGCCAAGGTGCGCGTTCTGGGAGTCGACACTTCGCTGCGGTGCACGGGGCTGGCCATCGTCGATTCGGTGGGGTCGGACGTGCGTTTCGTCGACGCGCGCCCGATTCCGAACGGTCCGCGCAAGTCGATCCCGGAATGCCTCGTTTCCATAGCCGACACGCTTGAACGGTACATCGAGGAGTTTCGGCCGGACGAGGTTGCGATGGAGGGAATTTTCTTCTGCAAGAATCCACGTACGGCGCTGGTGCTCGGACATGCGCGCGGCGTCGTCGTGCTGGGGTGCGCGAGGCATGGGCTCGTTCCCAGCGAATATCCGCCCACGCGCGTGAAACGCGCGGTCACGGGCGGCGGTTCGGCCACGAAGGACCAGATGCAGCGGATGATGCAGCGGATGTTCGGACTGCCGGACTTGCCGCAGGAGGACGCGGCCGACGCGCTGGCGATAGCCGTGACGCACTGCCACGACAGGCGCATTGCCGCGATGGCTTCGAATTACGGGGGAATTCGATGAGGGAATGTCGTTCGCCGCCTCCGCCGCCTAACCTGCTTTGGCTTGCGGTCTGCGTCGCCGCGCTTGCGGCTCTGGTCGCGCTCAAGCGGAATCTTGGCGGTGTGCTCGAAGCCCTGCGCTGAGGCGTGGCGGAGCTGAGGCTTTGCGGAGCTGGCGCTACGGCGTTTCAAGTCCGAGCCGCGCGAGGTCGGTTTCAGTCCAGACTCCGTCTGCGGCGACGTCGAGGACGCCGAGATCGCGCTGCAGCGCAAGCTCTCGGCCGCGTCTGTCGGTGATTGCCTTGTACAGCGAGTTCTGCGCGGAAACAAGCGCTGCCTGCGCGTCAAGAACGTCGGTCATCGACGCCCTGCCGGCCTGAAGCAGCAGGTCCTGGTTTCTGACGCGGCGGCCGGCGAGATCCACTGCGCGCAGCTGTATGCGGAGCTGTTCGGAAACCAGCGCCAGGGAGCGCATGTCCTGCCGGATGTCTCGCTTCAGCGAGTCTTCCGCCTCCTGCCAGTTGCGGACGGCCCTTTCAACGGCCAGGAGGGCGTTCCTGAACGAATTGCGTTCGGCGGTGCGTTCCAGAGCCGGATCGAACTTGATGGTGGCGCCGTAAGTGGCGTCCCGCATGCGGAACGGGGCGTGCGAGCGGCCGTCTGCCGCCATCTGCGCCGTGGCCGCCTCTCCGGCGCGCGCCGTGCCGCCAATCGTCAGTTCCGGCCGAAGCGAATCCTCCGCCACGGCCAGATGCCGCTGGGCGTCCTCCAGCCGGTCGCGGACGGACAGTATGTCCTGCCGGCGTTCGAAGGCGAGTTCGATCGCGGCGTCGGTCCGCCGCTTCGCATCTCCTTCGTCGACCGATTCCGGCTGCACCGGCGGCGAGTCGCGGAAACCTTCGGCAAGCGCCTGAAGTTCGTCGACGTCCTTCTGTCTTGGCACGATTCGCGAATCCGGAGGCAACCCCAGCTTGATCTTGAAGTTTTCGAGCGCCGCCTCCCAGGACTGCGCGGCTGCGATCCATTTCGCGCGCGCGGCCAGTTCGCTCTGGTACGACTGCTCGTAGGCGGCGGTGCTCATGCGGCTTGCGTCCGCCATGCGTCGGGTGCGGCGCGTGGAGAGCATGACGCGGCGGTAGTTTTCGTCTTCGTTCCGTCGGGTGCGGTCGGCAAGCACCAGAGAAAGGTAGGCGTTTTCGATTTCGACCGCGAACGAGCGCTTGTACTGCTCGAAATCGCGCACGGCGTAGACGAGGTCGCGCTCGGCCTGTGTCAGCTTTTCGCGTGCGACCAGGCTGCCGGCGCCGCGCAGCAGCGGTATCGATACCGACAAGTCGGCCACGGCGCCCCAGACGGTTGACTTGTCGCCGTCGAGCATTCCGGCAAGGTTGAATGCAACGGCCCCGGAAAGGGCGGCGCCGTTTTCGAATTTGCGAGATACTCCCGGCGTGAACGACTCGGCATGGGACTTTTCGCGATCCCCGGATCCCGAAGCGGGCGCCGATCGCGCCGCCGCCTCGATCGTGCCGCGAAAGCTTGAGCGGAATTCATTCCCCTCAAGGTCAAGCGCGAGGGCGGCTGAGAAAAGCGCGTCCTTGCGCGCCTGGAATTCGCGGCTGTTGTGCGCCGCGACGCGCACGGCGTCGGCAAGCCCGATCTCGAGGGCGTTCGTGCCGCCTGGCGCAAGTTCGGCCAATGCGTGCGGTCGCGGGGACTTGAGGCGTTCCTCTCCGTCCCAGTAGAGCGATGTCGGCAGATCTCGTATTCCGTAGGATGCGGGGTGAAACGCTGGAAGCTCCTGGTCGAGCATGAGACGGCGGCGAAGCGTGTCTGCCGGCGTTTCGACGACGATTGGTTCGACGGTGGTGTTTGCGTCGCGCTGCGCGGCCGCGACGAGTGCCTCGGCGCGGGAATCCGCGCGTTCGCGCCACTGACGCGGCGAACGACATCCCGCGCCGAGCAGCGCGGCGACCAGAGCGCCCGCGAGCGAAATTGTCGGAAGGCGCCGGAAAGCGCCGACCGGCGCGCGGACGGCCAGCTGGACTCGGCGATGCCTGACCGGGGCGGTGACGTCCATTTCGCTTCAGATTCGCGCGGCGCGGATGGGCATTGCCACTATGCCCTTGGCTCCGATCGCCTCAAGCGCGTCCATTGTGTCGTTGAGTCCCTTTTTGTGGCACAGCGCCTTCACGGCGGCCCATTCGGGATCGTTCAGCGGCGCGATTGTCGGGGATTCAATCCCCGGCGTGAGCGCGACGGCCTGTTCAAGCGCGGTGCGAGGAATGTCGTACTCCACCATTTCGTAGTCGCGCGCGACCACGATGCCGCGCAGGCGCCGCAGGAATGTCCTGGCTCCGGGAAGCGACATGGCCTCGGCGTTGCGCGCCACCACGATCGCCTCGCTCTGCATTACGGGTTCGCCGACAACGCGAAGCCCGGCTTCGCGGAGCGTCGTGCCGCTTTCCACAACGTCGGCGACGGCGTCGGCCACTCCAAGGCGCACCGAAATCTCCACCGCGCCGTCGACGCGCACCACGGCCGCCGTCATGCCGCGGCGCTTCAAGTCGCGTTCGACGATGTTCTTGTAGGAACACGCGATGCGCTTGCCGGCGAGCTCCTCGATCGACGCGGCGCCGTTTTCCGGCACCGCGTATCGAAACGCGGAGCGGCCGAATCCGAGTGCGAGCGCTTCAATCGCGGGCGTAGCGGCGTCTTCGTTTAGATCTCGCCCGGTGATGCCCAGGTCGATCACCCCGCCGGAGACGTATGTGGCGATGTCGCGCGGGCGGAGGAAGAAGAATTCGACGTCGTTCGCCTGGTCGCTCTTGCTCAGCTCCTTGCCGGAGCGCCGGCAGGAGTATCCGGCCTCGGAAACCAGCTGCGCCGCCCCTTCGGCCAGGGCGCCTTTGTTTGGAAGGGCGATGCGAGTCATTTCCAGATGTCCTCGCGGGCGCGGATTTCGTCGGCCAGCGCGGCCCCGAATTCGCTGCATTTCACTTCGCGCGCGCCCTCCATCTGGCGCGCGAAGTCGTAGGTGACCACTTTGCGCGATATCACGGCGTCCATCGCTTCCTCGACGAGATCGGCCGCTTCGCCCCATCCCAGGAACCGGAGCATCATCGCGCCGGAAAGGATGAGCGAGCCGGGATTGACCTTGTCCAGCCCCGCGTATTTCGGCGCGGTGCCGTGAGTCGCCTCGAAGATGGCCGCGCCAGTGTCGTAGTTGATGTTTGCGCCGGGTGCGATCCCGATGCCGCCGACGGTCGCCGCGAGCGCGTCGCTCACGTAGTCGCCGTTGAGGTTGAGCGTCGCGATCACGTCGTATTCCGCCGGGCGTGTGAGGATCTGCTGGAGAAATGCGTCGCAGATGCAGTCCTTCACGACGATTTCGCGTCCGGTTTTCGGGTTGGCGAAGGAAAGCCACGGTCCGCCGTCGATCGGGCGCGCGCCGAATTCGCGCGCGGCAAGGGCGTAGCCCCAGTCTCTGAACGCTCCTTCGGTGAACTTCTGGATGTTTCCCTTGTGGACGAGCGTGACGCTGCGCCTGTCGTTGTCCACGGCGTAGCGCAGGGCCGCGCGAACCAGTCGTTCGGTACCTTCCAGCGACACCGGTTTGATCCCGATCGACGAAGTTTCCGGGAACCGTATCTTGCGGACGCCCATTTCCGAGCGCAGCCACGAGACGACTTTCGCCGCTTCCGGGGTGCCGTGCTTCCACTCGATTCCGGCGTAGATGTCTTCCGTGTTTTCCCGGAAGATGACCATGTCGGTGTTTTCCGGGTGCTTGACCGGCGAGGGAACGCCCTTGAACCAGCGCACCGGGCGGAGGCAGACGTAGAGGTCGAGTTCCTGGCGGAGCGCGACGTTGAGCGAGCGTATGCCGCCGCCCACGGGCGTGGTGAGCGGCCCCTTGATGCCAACGAGGTATTCCCGGAACGCGTCGAGGGTTTCCTGCGGAAGCCAGGCGCCGTCGCCGTAGACGCCCAGGGCCTTTTCCCCGGCGTAGACTTCCATCCAGGCGATTTTGCGCCTGCCGCCGTACGCCTTCTCGACTGCGGCGTTCCATACGGGCATCGCCGCGCGCGTGATGTCCGGGCCGGTGCCGTCGCCTTCGATGAAAGGGATTGTCGGGTGGTCCGGGACCGAAAGCCCCTTGGAGGTCATGGCGATCTTTTCGCCGGCGGGAACCTTGATTTTGTCGTAAGCCATTTTTTTCGCGGAATCGTGTTGAGTGCCGCGAATTCTACCGGAAATCCCTTCGAAACGGAAGAGGATAATGTTCTAAGGGTGGATTTCGCCGTGGAAATATTCGCGGAAGACGTCGTCCGGGGCGTTGTGGAGGTTCTCGCGGGTGCGCAGGTCGCGGATGACGCCGTGCCCGCCGGCCTCGCCGACGAGCAGCACCGCGTTTACGGCCTTGTCGTTGCGGAAACCCGCCCAGAAGTCGTCCACGAGCGCGTTGAATTTGCCCTCGCAGCGCATAGCGGTGTGCCGCTTTCCCGGATCGGAGTCATACCAGTAGCAGATGCAGCCGTCCAGGTCGGCGTTGTCGCTCTTCTGTCCGAAGAGCCAGCCCGTCGAAAACTGGTCGGAGTAGCAGCGGACGTAGGAGTTGTTGTCGCCGTTGTCGTGGAACCCGACGGTGTCCGCGAAGAATTTGTTGTTCGACTCGCGGGAAAGCAGCGGGTGCAAGTTCGTGAGAAGGTTGCCCGACCCGTTCAGCTTGACGCCGGTCTGGAAATCGGTCATGCGGAAATTGGTGAAGGTGTTGTCATGGGCCTCGACGAGTAGGCCGATCGAACCCGGCTCGTTGTTTCCCGTCATGTCGATGTCGCGGATGTCGCAGTCGGCCGACCCGCCGTTGGCGCCTTTCATGACGTGGATGCCGACGTGGCAGCGCTTGATGGCGACGTTCTGGACGCGCGTTTCGCGGCCGGACTCGATCGAGAGCCCCGTGGCGACGCCGGCGCCGTCGATGTTGCCGCCGAAGAATCCATAGACGCTGCCCGGGGCGCGGTTGTTGTTTGCCGGGACTCGCGCGCCGAGGCGCACCATGGCGTTGGTGTGCTGCCAGTCCGGCGCGGCCTTGAGGAACGCGAAGTCGGCGAGGCGCAGCGTCACGGCCTTCGCCGGGTCGGCGGGCGTCGCGATTGGGTGCGTGAGGAGGTATTCGCCGTCGGGGAAGTAGATCGTGCGATGCGGGTTTTCGTCGATGCAGCGCTGGAGGGCGTCGGCGGCGTCGGTGACGCCGTCGGCCGGCGCGTAGTCGGTGGCGAGGACGAACCCGGCGCTTCCGCGCCGGGCACAGGACGGAGTTTCCGCGCACTGGGCGCAAGACGGGGGGGGGCAGGGCTTGGGCGTCGAGGGTTCCGGGGACGCCGGCGGCTCGGCAGCGCGGATGGATGGCGCAACCGCCAGCGCGGCGACTGCGAATGAAATGGCCAGTGTTTTCTTGTTCATGGTGTCAGTTTAGTGTTGGTTGGCAAATTGGCTAAGGCTGGACTTCGAGTTCGAACGGGCCGGCTGGTAGGGCCTCCCCGTTCACAAGGTTGCATTCCGGGTAGTCGTCCCAGGCGTAGCGGACGCGCACGGCGGAAAAGTCCGGCGGCATGGCAACTGCGACGCTTTCGCCGACGATCCGCGCCTCGGCCCAGACGGCCTTTCCGGACGCGTCCACAATCTGGAAGCCCTTGACGGGGCCGCCGTCGGATGTCGCCAGCCCGGCGGCGTTTTTGAAGGCGACGAGGATTCTGTCCCCGGTTTGCGCGGCGCTCAGCGGAATCGGGCCCGCTTCCACGATGTCTTTGCGCCCGTAGGTTCTGGCGAGCGCGAGGCGGGCGAGGCGTTCGCCCACGGTTTTCTTGTCCTTGGGGTGGATGTTGGTGTGGTCGCCGATGTCGATCGCCACGGCGGTGCCGCTCCTTTCCACGTTTTCGCCGAGTTTCGTCTGCTCCCAGCGCATCATGGCCCAGCGCGAGTCGTAGGGTTCGCCGTGCGTTTCGAGATAGGCCGCCAGCTGCACGATGTAGACCGGCATTCCGTCCGGGTGCGTGAAGTGCGCCCGCCAGTCATCGACCATGGCCCTGAAGAAGCCGCCGTAGCGCGGGGCCATGTTAACGTCGGTGCAGCCCTGGTACCAGATCGCCCCTTTGAGCGCCATCGGGAAGAGCGGATGCAGCATAGCGTTGTAGCAGGCCGTCGCGATCCAGCAGTCAACCTCGCCCGAGACGGGGCGCGGATCGAACTTGAAGGGGCTCGCGCGCCATTTGCCGGCCAGCGGGACGGCCTCCGCGCCTTCTCCGCCGAACGAAAGCGCCATGCCTCCCGGCTTGCCCCAGAGGCCCCCGCCTCCGCTGTAGTCCTTGGCGCGGATGGCGACGACGTTGCGCCCTTCGCGCAGGACGCCTTGCGGGACTTTGTATTGGCGTTCAATGGTCCAGCCCTTCGTGGAGCCCACGGACGTGCCGTTGACCCACGTCTCATCGTCGTCGTCGATGGGGCCGAGCGCCAGGACGGCCGTTGGCGCCGCCGCCTGCTCCTGCGTGAGGTGGAATTCGCGGCGGTACCAGACGCACCCGTCGAATCCGCCGCCGAATTGCGCCTCGAACGACGACGGCAGGGAGACCTCGCGCCAGGCGGAGTCGTCGTAGCCGGGCGCTTCGGCGTGGATGTCGCCGCGCGTCGCGCATTCCTCGGTCCAGAGCGCCATGCGCCTGCCGAATTCCGCCTTGCCGCCGCGCGCCTCGTAGTCGGCGACGTTGGCAAGCGCCGCGCGATAGGCCGGCTCGCATCCGGGATCCACACCGCAGTATGCCTCCTTCGAGAGCCATGTCTTGATGGGCGAACCGGACCATGAGGCTTCGATGAGTCCGATCGGCACGTCGGGCATGGCCTTGCGCAGCGCCTGGCCGAAGAACCAGCCGCAGGCGGAGAACGTCTTGGAGTGCCCGAAGTCGGAATGCGTCCATGACGCGGGTTTCGCGAGCGCGGAAAGCGGTTCGAGCGACGCGGCGTTGTGGTCGTCGAAGAGGCGCATCATCGGGTCGGAGGCGGTTTCCATGTCCTCCTTGCCGCGCGTGAGGCCCCAGCCGTAGTTCATGTCCATGTTGGACTGGCCGGAGCAGAGCCAGACGTCGCCAATCGCGATGTCATCGAGCGCCACGGCGGTAGAGCCTTCGGTTCGTAGCACCATCGTATGCCCCGCACCCGGCTCCGTGTGAGGCGGGAAGGTCACGCTCCACGCGCCATCGTCTCCGGCCGTGGTGCGTTCTATCTGCCCGTCCAGCGCAACCTCGACCGACGCGCCAGGCGCGGCCGTGCCCCATACCGGAAGCGGGCAGTCACGCTGAAGCACCGCATGCGACGTGAACGGCGCGGCGAAGGCCGCGGCGGGCGGCTCCGCGGCAGGCGCGCAAAGCGAAACTGCGGCAACAATGGCCAAAATTGAGCAGGACAGAGCCTGCGTTGCGCAGGACAGAGCATGCGTTGCGCAGGACAGAGCCTGCGCATCAGGATGTTGTGTTTTACTTGTCATGCCTTTCTCCTATGTCAAATCTCAATCCTGAAGCGCGGGCACACCATCCTGATGCGCTGGCTCTGCCCCGCGCATTTCGGGCTCTGCCCCGCGCAACCCCGGCTCTGCCCCGCGCATTTCGGGCTCCGCCCCGCGCAACCCCGGCTCCGCCCCGCGCAGGAAGTGCGGCCCCTCCCGTTTCCAGTAGAGCGCCCCGCCGGCGCTTGCGCGCGCCATTCTTTCGATTTCGGCGTTCAGGTCCAGGCACGCTGAGCGGCCGAACTCGGTCTCGTCGTTTCCTTTGGCGATTTCAAGGAAGCGACCTTCGGCAAGAGGCTCCAAGTAGCGCGAATCAGGACGGTGGCGCACTCCCATGCATGAAGGGAGGATATGCACGAAACGTGCCGCCTTGTTTGCGACGAGCATGTCGCGCACCGCCACTTCGCCCGGGCTGATAAAACCGGAAACAACGGTGAAACCCGCTTCAACTGCATTTTCAATTCGCCCAGCCACTGTCTTGAGAGCGGAGGACGGCACTTTTCGCGAAACGCGGAGGGAAAGCAACTTTGCGCCCTCATCGAGCAGCGATGTGTTGCCCATGCCCTTCCAGTAGGCATCGTCGTCCAGTAGAGGGGAATCCAGAGGTTCCCGAATCCGCATGAATGCAGGCTGGTTGTACATGAGCTCGTACTTGAGCGGATTGTAGGCGATGTATCGCGTCACGGCCTCGATGAAGGCGCGCGACATGCAGATGCGGTCGTGATAGCCCTGCTGCCAGATCCGTGGGAGGCCAAGAGACTTGCGCGCAAGTGCCGTGGTGAAGGACTTGAAGCGGCGAATGGCGTTGCCAAGGGTTTGGAGCGGGTCGGCGAGTCCTGCCTCAAGCCGCAGGTTCATGTGCAGATGATCCGGCATGAGGATATGTTCAAAGAGGCGGATCCCGGGGTTGAGGCGCGGAATCGCCTCCATCGCTTCAAGCACGGCAATGCCAAGAGGAGACAGAACGACTGCGGCGTTTTCGACGCGCCCGAAAAGCGGCTTGCGAGGCGCAGTCGCAATCGTAATGAACAGCGATGCGCCACGCTTGTAGTCGTAGCCATGAAAGCGGCGGTAATGGCAGATTGTCTCGCTCATTTCGGTTGGCGTAGGGCAGAGCCTGCGCGTTAGGATGCGGTCACCATACGGCATTGCCCGCGCCATGTCCAGCATCTAGCTGTGCGATCAGCCCCATCCTGATGCGCGGGGACCGCCCCGCGCAGAGGGGCATGGGACGCGGAGTCCCCATCCTGATGCGCAGGCTCCGCCCTGCGCAAATTTGCAGGCTCCGCCCTGCGCAATTCGGATTCGGGCTTCGCCTCACCGGACGATCAGCACGAAGGCGGATGGGTTGTTCGCCACGGTGAACGCGACTGGCGCACCGAAGGTTTCCACGCCGAAGACGTCGTAGATCGCGGTCACCGAGTAGGTGTGCTTCCCATAGTCGCCGCGAGTCCATTCGACGGTCAGCGTCTCGCCGGCGGCGCCGGGAATCTCCTCGCTGTCGCGCGTCCAGACATAACGCTGCGCGCCGACGGCGCGGGCGGTGAACGTCTTGCTCTGGCCTTCGTTCAACGAGGTGTTTGCCGGGGCCTCGATCCACTCCTCCGCCCCGTTGTAACCCCGTCCGGAAACCTTGAGGCCCGTCGCGGGGAAGGCATCCTTTTCCACGGCGT
>CAMOSH010000148.1 GCA_946624575.1 uncultured Verrucomicrobiota bacterium | reverse complement strand
GGTGCACTATGAAGTCGGCCTGCGGGCACGGCCGGCCGCGGTCGTGCCACATTTCGGGAATCCAGTAGTAGTCGATCGAGTGGCCGAACTTGTCCGCGAACTTTACATCCACGTTCGCGGCGCCGACGGCGTCGGCAATTTCGGTCCGGATCATTTCAAACATGTAGCTCTCGGGCTTGATCTTCATCGGACTTGCATCCATGTGTGCGTGAGACTGAAAAAACGGGCTGCGCGCCCGGCGACCGCCTTCGTGGCTCGCCGCAAGGCAAAACATACACGCACCGCCCATTCTCCGCAAGTCCGTTTTATGATAAAAACTGAACTATTTTTGCGATAAAATGAGAAAAACGCAAATGAAGTGCGCCCCGGCGCCGTTCTCAGGCGTCATTGCTGACGCCGAGTCAGGGCTTTTTCGCCGAGACAAGCCAGTGCGGCATGGGCGGAGGGGCTCGTCGCGTCGGTCCCGGTTCCAGCCCTGCCTCGGACATCCATTCCTTCAGTTCGGCGTCCGAGAACACCCAGCCGTTTTCCGCCGTGAGCGCCATGTTCAGCGCGAACATCGCCGAAAACGGGGGGGACGCGTGCGTCTCGTCGGTCATCATGTCTAGCACGTGGATCGCCCCGCCGGGCTTCAGCGCCCGCACGGCGCGCCGCAGGATGGAGCGTATGCTTTCGACGCTTTCCTGGTGCAGGGCCCCGAAGATCGTGACGGCGTCGTGGACGCATTCGCCCCAGTCGTCCGATTCGTCGTGCCAGTCTCCGGCGCGGCAGTCGATGCGCGCCGAAAGGCCGTCCCTTTCGACGAATTCGCGAGCGACCGCGGAAATCGCCGGCAGGTCGAGCGTCACGACGCGGAGCGCCGGATTGGCGCGGGCGAACAGTTCGGCGTAGGCGCCCGGTCCGCCGGCCAGGTCGAGCAGGGACGTCGCCCCGGTCAAATCGACCATGGGGGCGACGCTGCGGCCGATGGCGAACGCGCGCCCTCGCATGGATTCGGCGAAGCGGCGCGTCCGCGCCGAGTCGCCGCCAAGGTGCAGCGTCGGCGCTTCGGCCGGACGCCCCGAGCGCGCCGTTTCCGCGAGGCGGCCCCAGACGGCGTAGACGTCGCGGTTGTACGCGATGGCGCGCGTCAGGTCGGCCGGGGCGCCGGGTACGAGCGCGAGGGCGCCCGCCTGAGTGTTGAGCCACGGGCCGTCGGGGCCGCCCTTTTCAAGCAGCCCCGCAGCCACGCATCCGTCGAGCAGCAGCCTGGCGCCGCGTTCGGACATGCCGCAGCCGCCCGCCACCTGCGCGAGAGTCGCGGAACCGCCGCATTTGGCGATTTCGGCGAAAATGCCGGTTTCGAGCGCCGCGAAAAGCACGGCCGGCCCCTGAAAGGCGCTGGCCAGCGACACAATGCCCGGTATGTCAAGTGGCTCGGACACCGCGGAGAGACGTTCAGTTGCCCTGGTAGAACGCGAAGTCGGCGCGGCGGTTTTCGCGCCAGGCCATTTCGTCGTGCCCCGGATTGGCAGGACGCTCCTCGCCGTAGCTGACGGTCTGCACGCGGGCGCCATCGATTCCCTGCGCGGCGAGAGCGTCGCGCACGGCCTGGGCGCGGTATTCGCCGAGCGACATGTTGTATTCGTTGGTGCCGCGCTCGTCGCAATTGCCCTCGACGACGAGGACGACGCCCGGATTGCCGGTCAGGAAAGCGGCCACGGTGCCGACTTTCGCGCTTTCGGAGGCGGGCACCGCCGAATCGTTGTACGCGAAGTAGACGGGCTGGACCTCTGCAGGCGCGGCCACCGGGGGAAGCTGGTCGAAGCGGCCGCCGGGAAGCATGCCCTCGCCGGGGGCGAAGAGGCCGGAGCCTTCGCCGCCAAGCGCGACGTCTTCCGGGTTCAGCGGGTCGAATTCGGCGCCTTCGCCGGGCTTGTTGGAGCGGCAGCCGGTCGCGAGCGCCGCGACGGCCGCGACGGCCATGGCAAAACGGATTGTCGTGTTTTTCATCTTGGGTTTGGTGGTGTGGTGGATGTGATGGAAAGGTCAGAGCTGCTGGCGCGAGAAGACAGCGTTGTCGCTCCAGGACGGCAGATACCAGTCTCCCGAAAGCCGGAAAAGCTCGCGCGGGGGATCCCCCTTGGTGTCAAGCACGTAGAGCGAGCGGCGGTAGCCTGCGGTCCTGGTGCAGACGACGTGCCTGCCGTCCGGTGCCCACGACGGGTCTTCCCAGTCCGCTCCGTCGGCAGGACTCAGCGCCTCAGGGCGCGTGGTGCGCGGATCGCGCGCCGGGTCGATCGAATAGATTCTGTACCGCCCGCCGCTGCGGCCGCAGAACGCGATCTTTCCGGTGCAGCTCCAGTCGGGGGCGACGCTTTCGCGGATGTCCGTCGCCCAGACGAGGCGGCGCGGCGTCCGCGTCGCAAGATCCATCGCGTGGAGGCGCGGGATACCGCCCGCGTCACTCACGTACGCCAGAGCGCGGCCGTCGGGCGACCAGGCCGGCGATGCTTCGCTTGCGTTCCTGGTGCGCGTGAGGCGGTCGGAGATCCTGCGCGACGCGCCGTCGACGAGGTAGAGCTCGACGTTTCCGGTGAGCGAAAGCACGGCCGCGATCGAGCCGTCGAGCGGGGAAGCTACCGCGCCGTTGTTCATGCCCGGAAACGCCGCCACTGGGCTGCGCTTGCGGTTGGCGATGTCGACCATGTACGCGACCGGCGCCCCCGTGAGCCACGAGGTGTACAGGAACGCGTTGCGGCGGGGGATCCAGTTCGGCGAAATGCAGAGCTTGCCGTCCGTGGTGATTCTGCGCAGCCCGGCGCCATCCGCGCCGCACTCGTAGATGTCGGTCGCGGCACCGCGTTTCCCAACGAAAAGTATCTTGGAGCTGGCCATCGGACGCTTGCCGGCGATCTGCTCCACCATGGCGTCCGCAACGGCGTGAGCGGCGTCGCGCACGGAGGCGGCGTCGCAGGCGCGCGCCCAAGTGCGCCGCGCGGAGCCGCCGCGCCAGGCGGCGTCCAGCGACCAGGCGGCGCCGCCGGCCCCGCCTGCGCGCACCGCGCCGGAGATGACGACGGACGCCTCGGGCCTGTCGGTCGAGATGAACCAGCCGGAAATCTCCAGGTCGTTGCGAAGGGTCTTCGCGAATTCCGAGGCCGGACCCGATCCGTCGGTGCGGAGGCGGGCGAACGAAACGGTCTGCTTGTCGCCGACAGTCGCCGTGCCTGTGACGACGATCGGGGCGGAAGACGCGGGATGCGGGGCGGCCGCCGCAAGCGCGATTGCCGCCGCAAGCGCGAGACCGCGGAGCGGCGAATGCCGGAGGATTTGAGTTTCGTGGAAGGAAGATGGCATGGAAAAAGTCTCCAGTGGAATGGAATCGGCGCCTCGGCCGCGCCCCGCGCATACGAACTCAGGCTGCGGGGCGGGGAAGGGGCGGCGCGGCGCCGACGCGAAAAACGCGCCCGGCGCGCCGTGCGGCCCACGATAGCAGAAACCTCGTCCGGTGTCCATGCAAAAATCGACTCGCCGGACCGCTATTCCGCCAGATGGATCCTGGCCCATGTCCAGGGCTTCTTCACCGCGCCTTCGGCCTTGGACGCCGGCCAGTACGCCTCGCGCGGATCGCGGTGCCCCTGGATCGCTAGCGAGAACATCGCGCCGGCGACGTCGCCGACCTTCGGGGCGCCCCAGCCGCCCAGGCGCGAGGCCGGGATGAAGAGTTCCATCGTGTAGCCGTCGTCGTCCTTGCGCATGGCGCTCCTGACATCCTGCATGTCGTAGTGCGCCCAGACCCCTTTCGGCAGCCCCGCCGACTGTTCGGGACAGTTGGGCCACAGGCCGGAGTAGACTCTGTTTTCGTCGGCGAGCGGGCAGAACCAGAACTGGTGGTCGTGCGGAGTCCAGCCGGCGGCTTCGGAGAAAGTCGCGCCCGGCGCGCTGAACTGCACTTCGATGCAATCGGCCGCGCGCCAGAACGAGCGCGGATCCGATGTCTTGCACTGCGAATCGCGCACGTCGAAAGCCAGGTACAGCCCGTTGGGCGCCCATCCGGCGAAAATGCGGCTCTTCTCCGCGTCGCCGCGCGGCCCCAGCATCCATCCTGAAAGCCGATGGCGGTCCGTCCAGTCGCCAAGGTCGCCGTCGATCGCGACGTCCCCGGGCCGGATCGCGTGCATCGTCCATTCGCGCGGCACTATGGGCGCGGTGTCGAGAACCGCGCCGCCTCCGTCGGCCCCGTCCTGGCCGAGGCCGGCGTTCAGGACCACGAGCCGCGGAATGGCGCGCGCTTCGGACGCCGGGATCTCGGTCGTGGAGACGAGACGGAAGCGCAAGGTCGAGCTTTCGTCGGGCTGGAGCTCAGGCGTGGCGGCTTCCGCGGGGGAGATTTCCCAGCCCGGCGGCAGGTCGCCGCGCACCAGGAACGACTGCGGTCCGGAGGACTGGTTCACCACGTCCACCTCGAAGATCCCGTCGAACGACGTCGCGTGGGACTTGACGAAAGCCTGCGGCACGATGTCGACGTCGACGGACATCGTCTTTTCCGCGCGCCTGCCGCGGCCGACGACGGTGAATGCGGCCGGTCCGCGCGGCGTCCCGAACGGGACCGTGACGTCGAAGCCGCCGTCGACCTGCTTGACGGTCCAGCCGCGCGGGGCCTTCACGTCGTAGCGGCATTCCGGGGCGTCCTTCACCCGCACCCGAATCGGCTCTCCGGCGACGTTGCGCACGAAGAAGTCGCTTTCGAGGTCCATCGGGCACTGACCGACCCAGTCGCAGTCGGGATCGAGTCCGAAGTACCATGTCGGATCCAGGCCCAGGGTCCGGCGTCCGGGCTTGAGCTCCCTGCCGAACATGTCGCACACGCGCGCCGCCTTGGGGTCGCGGATTGTCATGTCGGCGAACTTTGCCGGGACCGTGCCGAGTTTCGACGAGGCGCGGATCTTGAACGCCATGGCGGCGAGGGAACCGTCGGCGAGTTTCAGCACGTGGGCCATGTGGTTCGGGCCGAGCGTGGCGTATCCGACGTACTCCATGTCCGCGGGCAGGAATGAGCGCAGCGCCGCGAAGGCGGCGGCGGCGGGCTTGGGTTCGCGGTGCCTGTCGAAGAGCCCGCAGCCGTCGAAGAACACGGACGGGGTGTCGGTGTTTTCGTCGTAGTGGTAGTACCAGAAGAGCTTGTCCACGCCGTTGCCGAGGGCCAGGACCCATTTGCGCTGCAAGTAGGCGGCCTGCTCCAGTTCGGAGACAATCTGCCCGGCGCGGGTGTCCCAGCCCCATTCCGTCAGCCAGAGTTCGCGGTCGCGCCCGTCCGCGCAGGCCGCCTTCTTCCACTGGCGCCACATGTCGCGCAGGTAGATCTTGCGGTCCTCGCCGCGCCCCGTGTTGGCGTTGCTCCTGGAGACTTCCGGCGCGTCGATTCCGCAGTAGCGGTGCCCGTCGCAGACGTCGATGTCCCTGAAGTCGCCGTTCAGCACGGCCTTGCGCGTCGCCTCCAGGTCGATGCCGGCCGCGCCCTCCTGCACGGCGAGCGCGTCTGGGCGGACCGCCTTCATGATTTCGCCGAATGCGCGGTGGTACGCGAGATAGGTCTCCGGGAAGTCGCTCTTGACCGTGTCCTTCTCGTTGTCCAGCTCGAAGCAGGAGAGTTCCGGGAACGAGGCGACTATCCGGGCGATATTGCGGCGCCATTCCGGCGTGGGTTCGCGGTCCCCCTCCTTCTTGACCGGATCGAACTGGATTGCGTTTTTGAGGCATGGAAGTATCTCGAAGCCGTACGACTCGGCGGTCGCGACGATTCGCGGATAGTTGGGCCATCCCGCGAAATCGCCATGGCCGCGCGCCCTGTTCATCCAGTTGTAGTCGAACGCGTAGTCGCGCAGCCAGACCATGCCGATGCGCGCGAAGTTGTCGTAGCCCACGTTTCCGCCGCCGTGGACGTTCAGGCCGTACGAGCTGGCCTTGCGCTGCTCGGGAGAAAGCTCAGGGGGCCGCGGCGTCACGGCGTAGCGGTGCGTCTCCTCGAACGTGTCCCCGAAGCCATCAAGCCTCACGACGGCGGTGTACGCGCCAGGCTCGCGGAAGGGCAGGGGAACCACTTCGGCGGCGCCGTCCTTCACGTCGAGCGGCGGCAGGGCGATGGAGCGCTCCTCCCCTCCGAGGGACCGCACCGTCACTGAGCCCGTGACGGTGCGCGCCTCGCCGATCCAGCTGCCGCCGGAGATGCGCATCGCGGGTTCGTCCTCTCCGGCGTAGAACACGTTGGCTGGCGCGGTGAACGACGTGGACAGTGTCCATGGCCTGTCCTCCAGCGGAACGTCGCCGAGGTCCGCATGGGCGCGCAGGTCGAACACGTCCACGACGCGCTCCACCGATTCGGGATTGTTGCGGTCGAACCAGTTGTCCATCGACAGGCCGGTCAGGACCACGGGATGCGCAAGTGGCACGTGCTCCTCGCGCCCGGTTTCGGGATTCTTCCGTTTGACCTTTTCAGGCGGCCTGAATTCGAGCCGCCGCCATTCGCCGCCGATGTCCGAGAACGGGATGCCGATTGAAAACGAGTTGGTGTTGGCGTCGCGGAAATTGACGGAAAGCCCCCAGATTTTCGGATGTTCGTCGCAGCGGCGGATCCAAAGCGAAAGGTGGTCGAACCGCCCGGGGATGAACCCGGCGTTGTCGGCAAGGGAGCAATTCCAGCCGCCGTGCGCTCTCGCTGGCGATCTCATTTTGAGGCGCAGCGCCGAAGCGCCCGGCTGCGCGTCCGGGGCGTCGGGGCGCTCGTCCAGCGCCTCCGCCGATCCGCCGCACGTGACCCAGTCGCCTTCGACCCAGCGGTTCATGAGCGGGTCGCCCAAGTCGCGCGACACGAGCGCCGGCCCCTGCGCCTCGGCGATGCCGGTGCCTGGGGGCGTGGCGGCAGGCTCCAGGGCATGGGCGCAGGCGCAGATGAAAAACGAAAGAGCGACGAGTCTGGCGGCGCTCGGGAATGTCGCGAAACGATCTTCGAGTGACGGGAATTTCATCGTTGGAGGCGTTTTGGCCTTTGGCCTTGTTACGGGAGTTCTGGCGAATTGCGTCATTCGAGGCGGACGTCGGGATGCGACGGCGCCGGGGGCGGCGGCAGCCCGAAGAGTTCGGACAGGTGGCGTGCCGCGCCGACGATCTCGCCGGCGGTCCGCGCGGGGCGAGGCTCCAGCACCATGGGCGCGTCCGAATCCACGAATGGCCTGAACATCGAGAAATCGACCTTTCCGCCAGGTGGCATCGCGTGGTCCTGAAGCGGCGGCAGCATGTCGTGCAGGTGGAAGCCCGCTATGTTCGGCGCCAGGCGGCGCACGATGCCGGCATGGTGGATCAGCCCGAGTTCCTGGCGGCGCTGGCCGTGTCCGGAGTCGTGCCAGTAGGCCAGGCCCTCGCCTTTGAAGTCCGCCAGCAGCTGGACGAGTTCGTTTTCGTCGGGGCAGCCGTCGGCCGTTGGCAGGTTTTCGAGGCACAGCGTGACCCCGAGAGCACGCGTCTGCGGAAGTACTTCCTCCAGCGATGCGTACAGCGTCTCCAGCGGCTTTTTCGCCTTGCGCGAGCGCCTGTCCGAAAAACGCGCGAGCTTCCGATCGTAGCGTTCCGGGTGTTCCGCGCGCCAGCCGTCGGAAACTAGCTTGTCGAGTTTGGCGGCGGCACGGAACGGTGGCACCCGGCCTGCGTGCAGCACAAGTCTGGAAGCGCCGGCTTCCGCGGCGAATCGCGCCGACGCCACCACCTGCGCGATCCCGTTGCGGCGGCCATCGAAGTCGCGTTTGTCGCACAGCGAAAACGGCTCCGGCCCCGCGCCGCCGTCTGGCACCGGATTCGGGCAGAACGCGTGCACGGAGCAGACCTTCACGCTACCCGAGCGCACCCGGCGAAGCACTCCGTCTGACTGGGCGTGAGTGAGCGCGTAGCCTAGTTCCACGGTATCGAACCCAAGCGATTGGATTTCGTCCAGCAGAGCCTCTCCCGTTTCGTGGCGTTCGCTGTTCCAGCAAGTTGACAACGCAATTCTCATGGCGCGCGCATTCTAGCAGGTCCTTTCGGCGTTTCCAAGTCTGCGTTCCTGCCGCCGGAGGCGACGGGAAGCCGGTGCGAAGAGCAGCACGGCGAGCAGCGCCGCCGCGCACGGGAATCCGAACGCCAGGTCGCCGAACCGCGAATACGGGGTCGGACTCCGCTTCGGGAGCGGCACGGTGGCGACCATCCATGGGCCGTCGGTTTCCGGCGCGGTTTCTCCAGTGGGCAGGATTGCGCCGAGCAGGCCGCGGTTGGAGGCGCGCAGAAGAGGCAGGCCGTTTTCGATTGCGCGGAACGCCGCCTCCCGCGCGTGCTGGCGCGCTTCGCACGAGCCGCCGAACCAGGCGTCGTTGCTCGTCGACACGAGCGCGTCCGCCTCGTGCGCCGCCGTCCGTGCCGTTTCCGGAACCGTGTCCTCGAAGCAGATCAGCGGCGAAAGCCGCGCCGTCCCGCCGCGTCGCAGCGGCACTTGCAGCGATGCAGGTCCGTCGCCCGGCGTGCACGTCACGCCTGCCGGCACCAGGCGTTGCAGCGCCGGAATGTGCTCGTCGAGCGGGATGTACTCCCCGAACGGCACGAGGTGCCGTTTGGCGTAATGCCCGGACGTTCCGTCGGCCGTGAAAAGGAAGCTCGCGTTGAACACGGGCGCGATCCCGCCGCGCGGAAACGGCCGTGGGATGTCTGGTTCGAGCGTTCCGCCCGCGATGATTGGGGCGCCGATCGCCGCCGCGCGCCGCGCCATCGATTCTTCCATCTGGGCGTTAGGCATGACGTTCCACAGCGTCGTCTCCGGCCAGATCACCACGTCCGGTCGCGCGGCGGCGGCGGCGTCCGTCGCGTCTGCCAGTCTCGCGTAGGCCTCGCGCCAGGCTTCGTCCCAGGATTCGAACAGGCATGGCAGTTCAGGATTCACGGCCGCGGCCGTCAGGAACCTGTCCGCGGCGGCGCCATCCGCGCGCAGCGTCCGCATCCGCGAGGCTCCCCAGCCGAACGCGACGAGCAGCGTCAGCAGCGCCAGCGTCAGGTCAAGGTGACGACGCGATGCGCCGGGGACGCGGAGAAGTCCGTCCCTGGTCCGCACCAGCACGCCGGCCAACGCGTCGGCGAGAACGACGACTGCGGCGGAGACGAGCGTGACCCCGCCTATCGATGCGAGTTGCGCTATCGGCAGCGCGCGTGCTTGAGTGGCTCCAAGACAGTACCATGCAAACCCTCCGCCAACCCGCGCGCGGAGCGTTTCCGCTCCCGCCCACATTGCCGCGGCGATGAACGGGAACGCAAGCTCGCGCCTGGAATTAGCGCGGCGCGCCGCCGCCACGACGGCTAGGGCGCGTTCCTCCTCGGGAGAATCCGGTTCGCTTGCGGCGGCTTCCGCCGCGGCCGCAGCGGCGCGTTTCCTGTCGTTCCGCCAGCTGGCGCGCGTCGTGGAAATCGCGGCGAGCGCCGCGGCGCAGAACAGCGAACACCACAGCGAGAGCCCGATTTGTCCAAGCAGTACCAGTGGAAGCGGGCCGCCGTTGTCCGCGAGCGGCAGGAACCATGAAAGCGCGGGCAGGAAGAACGCCATTCCCCAGAGCATGCCGAATCTTGCCGCGCGGCGCGGTTCGAGCATCCGCGCCGCCACGAACAGGGGAACCGACGACAGCCACGCGGAACCGTCCGCCGATTCGACCGGCGGAAACGCCGTCCACTGGAGCGCTCCGGAAACGATCGCCGCGATCGCCCAGCAGACGCCCGATTTTGAAATGCGGATTTTCCTCATGTCCGCGGATTATCGCATCGCGTCTTCTTTTCCGCAAGGAAAATCCGCCGCTGACGGTAATCGGTCAGTGCCCCGCCCGGGCTACGCGCGGCCCTGAAAAGGGGCGGCGGACTCCAGTCCGCCGTGGAATTCACAAAAAGGGGCGGCGGACTCCAGTCCGCCGTGGAATTCACAAAAAGGGGCGGCGGAC
>CAMOSH010000147.1 GCA_946624575.1 uncultured Verrucomicrobiota bacterium | reverse complement strand
CCTCGCATGCGATTTCAAAGGTTTCAAAAGCCATTTTCCAATGTTCTCCGTGCCCCTGTGCCTCTGTGTGACACTTCAACTGCGACATTTAGGGTAATGACGAACGAAGAACATAGAACCTCAAACGACGTATAACGACAAACGACCTGTTGCGGACGCGAATGGCCAATGGCGAATAACCGAACCTCAAACGACCTGTTGCGGACTACGAATGGCCAATGGCGAATGACCGAACCTCAAACGACCTGTTGCGGACTACGCATGGCCAATGGCGAATGACCGAACCTCAAACGATCTGTTGCGGACTACGAATGGACGGTGGCTAACGGAGAACCACAAACGGCTATTCGCATACTTCTGGCGGCAACCGGAAATGCGAGGAGCGCCGCAAAAATAAAAAAAGGCAGGTCGGAAACCGACCTGCCCGAAAATTGGTGCAACCGAAAGGAGTCGAACCTTCATGCCTCGCGGCACTAGAACCTGAATCTAGCGTGTCTGCCATTCCACCACGGTTGCAACGGAACGGGGAGCAAGGCTAGCAAAACGCCGCTTTGAAATCAAGCATTATTTTCAGCTGCGGCGCCACCGGATTCCAAGCATGGTTTGCGAAACGAAACACGCCTGACTTGGAGCGTCCGGGTCCGCCAACCGAGATAGAAAAAAATACGGGCGGGCGCAAAAGCGCCCGCCCGCACGGGAACGTTCCGGTACGCGCTATTCGGCGACCACCCAGACCTTGACTGTCTGGGAGACTTCGGGATGAAGCTTGATCGCGATGTCGTACGTGCCGAGGGACTTGATGTTCTCCTCGAGCTGCACCATGCCAGCCTCGACCTCCGGGAAACCGAGGAGCTGGATCGCCTTGGCGATCTGGGCGGCATCCACGGAACCATAGAGATTCTCCTCTTCGGCGACCTTGGCGCGGATCGTGACGGAAGAATCCTTGAGGGCTTCGGCCAGTTTCGTGGCGGCGGACAGGAGTTCCTTGCGGACCTTTTCCTGCTCGGCCTTGATTTTGGCAATGCGGCGGCGCGCGGCGTCGGTGACCGGCTCGGCAAGGCCCTGCGGAAGCAGGTAGTTGCGGGCATAGCCATCGGCGACCTTCACGAGATCGCCGGTGCGGCCGAGATTTTCGATGTCGGCCGCGAGAAGAAGTTCGGTAGCCATTTTGATTTAATCCTTTGCTTGTTGACTGCTGGGCGCGAATTTGGCGCGCGAGACGGCGACTGGCGGCCCGATCAGGCCATCAGCCCCATCGCGCGGGCGCGGCGAACGCCCTGCTTGACCTTGCGCTGCTGAACGGACTTGAGGCCGCTCATGCGGCGGGGCATGATCTTGCCCTGGTCGCTGACGTAGCGTTTGAGGAATTCGACGTCGTTGACGTCGATGACGGTCACGTCGCCATTGGGATTGCGCTTGCGCAGCGGCGTGAGTTTGCGGGTCTTGTGGTCTTTGCGGCTAGGCATTTTGATGTCCTTGTGCTTTTGGATTGAAAATTCTGCGAAGACGGGGGCGGTCAGCGGGTCGCGGAAAACTGCGGCGGCGGCGAAGACGGCTCGGTTTTTGGGGGGACGGCGTCGAGGAACTCAATGCGCTGGGCTTCGACGCGAAGCTGTTCGCGGCGCTGTCCGTCGCGGTCGGTCCAGTCGTTCTGCCGAAGCCTTCCCTGGACGAACACGCGGCTGCCCTTGTAGAGGGCGGAGTGCGCGGCCTCGGCCGTGGCGCCGAAGCAAATCGTGTCGAGGAAGACGGTCTCGGTCACCGTGGCGCCGTCGCGAGAGCGGCGGACGTCATCGACCGCGACGCGGAAAAGGCACACCGGGGTGCCGCTTCCCGTGCGGCGCAAATCGGGATCTTTGACAAGATTGCCGATGAGCGTGACCTGATTGAAACCGGACATGGCAGGAGTAGCTAGGCTAAGAGGCTCTGCGGGCGTCGTGGACGTCGCGTGGGCTGGCTCCCCGGAGGCTGGATTCAGTCCTCGGCGCCGACTTCGGCGGCCGGGGCGTCCTGCACAGCGGCGGCGGCCTGCGCGGCGGCGGCCTCGGCCTTGGCGGCGACAGCGGCGTTGAAGGCGTCGCGACGGGCGTCGTCCTTGGCCTTAGCGGCCTCGACGCGGAGGTTGCGCGCGCGGAACTGGATGCGGTAGACATCCTCGTAGAGGCGGAAGCGCTCGCGCATCTTGGCAATGGCGTCGGGTTCGGCGTCAAAGCGGACCTTGCCGTAGAGACCGTGGTCGCGCTTGCCGAGAGTGCGGGCGAAAGTCTTGCGCCCGATGGCCTCGGAGCTTTCGATCTGGGCGCCAAACGCCTTGAGTTCGTTTCCGAACCGTTCGATGGCCGCCTCAAGGGCGTCGTCGCGAACGACATCCGAGAAGATGACCAGAGCTTCGTATTTCTTGGACATGGTTGATTTTTCCTTGGTTGTTGAAACTGACAGACGGGAATCGTTTTTCGCGGAAATCAGGCGTCGGGGCGGGGCGGAAACCGCGGGATGCGCATCAGACCACTTCCGGACCGTTGTAGCGGTTCATGGCAAAATCGTGGCCGTTCAACGCCGCGCAGAGCGCGGCCTCCGCCGCAAGGCGGACGCCGGACTCGACGGCGGCTTCGTCCTCGGGCTCGATCTTTCCCAGGACGCGGGCGACGAGATCGGGAACCGGGTGGTGCCCCATGCCGACGCCGATGCGGACGCGCACGAAGGACTGCGTTCCAAGCCTCGCGGCAACGGACTTGAGCCCGTTGTGCCCGCCGGCGGACCCCGAAGGGCGGACGCGGATGCGGCCGGGTTCGAGATTCACGTCGTCGGAAACCACGACGAGATCCGCCGCGGAAAGCTTGTAGAACGCGAGCAACGGCGCAATGGAGTCGCCGCTCAAGTTCATGAACGTCTGCGGCTTGCAGAGCAGGATCGACTCGCCGGAAGCCGTGCCGCGCGCCACGAGCGCGTTGAACCGGGACTCCTTCTTCCACGAAGCGCCGATGTCGGCGGCAAGGACGTCGAGCGCACGGAATCCGACATTGTGCGGAGTCCGTTCGTATTCGCGGCCTGGATTGCCGAGTCCTGCGACAAGCTTCATGTGGGAAAACTGTCCCGTGCGACGTGGAAAACTGCGAAAAGCGGTTGGGCTGGGAGGCCCGGAGGACTACTTCTTGGCGGGGGCCTTCTTGGCGTCGGCGGCGGGGGCGGCGGGGGCGGCGGGGGCGGCGGCAGCGTCGGCGGCGGTAGCGGGAGCCGCAGCAGGAACGTCTTCCTCGACAGCGGCCACGTTGGCGACAACCTGATCGGCGTCCTCGACGACGGTGAACTTCGCGGGATCGAGCGCAAGATCCCGGACCTTGAGATCCTCTCCCTTGTGCAGCCCGGAAACGTCGATCGAAAGGGTTTCGATGGCATCCTTCGGAAGAACCTTGACCTGGACGGAGCGAAGCTGCTGCTCCAGGACGCCATTTTCGGCGCGGACGCCCACGGGGTCGCCGAGAAGGCGGAGACGGACGTGGACGTGGATCTTTTCGGCGGGATCGATCTCGCCGAAATCGGCGTGGGCGATGCGACCGGTGATGCCGTCGCGCTGAAGTTCGCGGACAAGCGCGGTGCGCACCTTGCCGGCGACCTCGACGTGGGCGATGAATTCGGGGTTGGAGTGACGGGCCACCTCGCGCTCGAAATCGTGCGCATTGAGCGAAAGCAGCTCGGTCTTGCCGTCGGTCGTGTTGATCACGGCCGGAACGAGGCCGGCGCGACGCAGACGACGGGCTGCGGAGGAGCCGTGTTCGGTGCGCGCCTCGGCGACGATGTTTGTTTCTTGTGCCATGTTTTGGGCTTTCCTTGTTGGGTTGAAAGGTCGAAAAGTCGAAAGCGGGGAATTGTCAGATGAAAAGCGAGTTGACGGACTCGTTGTTGTGAATGCGGCGAATCGCCTCTCCGAAAAGACGGGCAACCGAAAGGACGACAACCTTGTCCTCCGGGGCGAACGACGGCTGCGGAACGGTGTCGGTGACGATCAGCTCGTCGATGCCGGAAGAGCGCAGACGCTCCAGACCAGTGGAATTGAGCTGGCTGTGAGTGACGGCGGCGTGGACCGACGACGCGCCGAACTTGCGGCAGAAATCGGCCGCCGCGCACAAGGTGCCGCAGGTGCTGGTGAGGTCGTCGATCATGATGACGTCCTTCCCCTGCACGTCGCCAACGAGAGAAAGCGCCTCGACCTCGCTGCCGCTTTTGCGCTGCTTGGCGACGATGGCCAGACCGCACCCGAACCGCTGCGAATAGCTGTACGCCTTCTTGACGCTGCCGGTATCCGGAGCGACCACGACAGGCGCCGGGAAGCGCTTCGAGACCAGGTAGTCCATGATCACGGGGTCGGCGTGGAGGTGATCGACCGGGATGTCGAAGTAGCCGACGATCTGCGCGGCGTGCAAGTCCATCGTGAGGATGCGGTTCGCGCCGGCCGCGACGAGAAGATTGGCGACGAGCTTGGCGGTGATCGGGACGCGCGGCTGGTCCTTTCTGTCCTGCCTGGCGTAGCCGTAGATCGGAAGGACGGCCGTGATGCGCCCCGCGGAAGCGCGGCGGAGCGCGTCAATCATGATGAGCAGCTCCATGAGAGCCTCGTTCGGCTGGCCGCAAATCGACTGAATGGCGAACACGTCCTTGCCGCGGACGCTGGAGGCGATCTTGACGAATGTCTCCCCGTCGGGGAAGCGGACTATGTCGCACTCGCCCAAGGAAGTACCAAGGGAAGCCACGATGGACTTGGCGAGCGCGGGGTTGAAAGTTCCGGAAAAAATCTTCATGACTGGGGAAAGCGAAGGGGGAGGAGCCATGCGCGGCGGCGCAGCGGCGAGCCGAAGATCCGGAAATGGTTGCCCGACCTGGATTCGAACCAGGGCTCAGGGCACCAAAGGCCCGTGTGCTGCCATTACACCATCGGGCAGTGTCGAAACGACACGGCTCCAGATCTGTCCGCCCAAAGACTCGGCGATGCGTCGGGCCGCTTCCTCGTTTTCCGCAAGTCCGAAAACAGCCGATCCGCTCCCCGATAGGAGGCTTCGCAAAGCACCCGCCCGCCGCAGCGCCAGGCAAAAGCGCTCAGTTTGGGCATGGAGTTCGGAAACAACTGTCTGCAGACCGTTGGATAGCGTGGGGGCGCAAGCCCCGGGGTCGCCGTCGCGAACGGAACGGGCGCAATCCTCCCATGTTCCCCCGGCTTTGTCAAGAGGGCGAGCGTCCCAGGCGCCGTACACGGCCTTTGTGGATACACTGAAACCGGGGAATGCGACCACAAGCCACATCGGCGGCGGATGACAGCCCTGCGGAAGCAGACGCCGGACTCGTTCGCCGCGCCCCTCCATCAGAACGGCGCCGCCGAGCTGGAGCGCCGGGACGTCGCTGCCAACCGCGGCGCCGGCGGCCAACCAATCGTCCTGCGGCATGTCCGGAGCCCAAAGCGCGCGCAGACAGGCAAGAACGCCGGCGGCGTCCGCGCTGCCCCCGCCCATGCCGGCGCCTATCGGGATGCGCTTGCGCACCCGGATGTCGCATCCGGACAGCGAATCCGGGCGTCCGAGGGTCCGCTGCAGCGCGCGCACGGCCTTCACCGCGAGCTGCCTTTCGAGCGGCAGACCGGACAGTTCGGAAACGTCAACGCCGTCGCCTACGGTCTCGCAGGTCACCAGACCGTCCGACCGAAGCGTCACTTCGACGGAATCGAAAAGGGAAACGGGCATGACGACGGAACGCAGCTCGTGGTAGCCGTCGGGGCGAACTCCAAGGATGTCAAGAGTGAAATTGACCTTGGCCGGAGCGTCGACCGAACAAGAAGGAGCGACGGGAAGCCGGCGGCGCGGAGAGATGGAGACATGGCCAACGGGAGAGAGCGGTCGGCCGAACCGCTCTTCCGCGAATGAAAGGACGTCGTCGTACGAACGGGCGTCCTGCAGCGCCTTGCGGAACGCGGCGGCGCCGGAAAAGCCCTTGAAGTAATTGAAAAGGGAACGCCGCGCGTCGATCACGACGGCGGCATCCGGCGACAGCGGCGCCGCGTCCGGCCAGAGGCGAGCGATCTGGCGTTTGAACTTGAGCAAAAGCGCCAAATGGCGCCTGAACGCGGCCAGCGCGGATGGCAAATCCGGCCAGGAACCAGAGGTCTGCGCCTCAGGGGCGGAACAGGCGGATGCATGACAGGCGGTCTGGGACGGAAGCGCCGGAAAATCCGGGGAAAGACCAAGGCGGATGCCGGAAAGGTCGCGGCCGACGGCGCCGCGACCGACCATGACGCCGGCGGCACCAGTCGCGCGAAGGAGCGCCGCGGCATCCGCGGCCGACCGGACGCCGCCATTGGCAAGCACGGGGACATCGGCCTCCGCGGCCGCGGCTACGGCCTCGGCGATGCGCGGGGCGTCGACCGGACCGGAGTGCGCGCGGCTTGCGTACCGGCCATGCACCGCAACGAGCGAGGCGCCGTTTTCTATGCAGACCCGGACGATTTCCGCGGCGGCGGGACGCCCTGGATCAAGCCCGATTCTGGTTTTGACCCACACCGGCAACGGGGAAGCCCCGGCCCCATGCCCGGAAGAGGCGAACGCGCGCGCGACGCCACGCGAAATCGCGGCGACGCAGCGGCCGAGCAGCGGCAAGTCCGCCATCAGCGCGGCGCCGTCGCCATTGCCGACGATCCGCCTCATCGGGCATCCGGCGTTCAAGTCCACCGCCTGGAAGCGCCCCATTCCGGCGACGATGGCCGCGGCCTCCTCCAATTCGCACTCGTCATGCCCATAAAGCTGGACAGCCAGAAATCCGCGCTCCTCGGGAAGCCGTTCTAGCAACGGCATCGTGTTGCGCGACGCGCGGACGAGCCCGGCCGCGCTGACCATCTCCGTCGTGCACGCATCCGCCCCCGCCTCGAAAGCCAGGCACCGAAACGGGGAATCGGTGATTTCCGCCATCGGCGCCAACGCCAGAAGCGGAGGCGACGACGACGTTCCCGGCAGCGGGGCGGCAATCATTGCGCGTTCGTCCGCTCCGCCATGGGAACGTACTTTGCCGGTGGCTGGACGCACTTGTACGCCGGGCGCACAATGCGGGAGGCGCCTCCGATCTCCTCAAGCCGGTGCGCGCACCAGCCGGGAACGCGCCCGACGGCAAAGAGGGGCGTGAACAAATCGGTTGGGATTCCGAGCATCTTGTAGACGATGCCCGACCAGAAGTCCACGTTGGAAGGCAGCGGGTTCTGCGTGCCGAGCCGCTCCTGCAGGAGCCGCCCGCCGATGCGGGCGGTCTTGAGGTAGAGCTCGAACTCCGGACGGAACGACTCGTGCTCGGCGACAAGCTGGGAGGCCTTGTCGCGCAGGATTTCGGCGCGCGGGTCGCTGACCTTGTACACGGCGTGGCCGAGACCGTAGAGCAGGCCCTGCCGGTCATACGCCTTGCGGTCGAGGATCTTCTTGAGATACGTCTCGACCTGAGCGTCGCTGTCCCAGTCCCTGACATGGGACTTCACCGCCTCCATCATCTTGCGCACCTGGAGATTGGCGCCGCCGTGGCGCGGCCCCTTGAGCGAGAGGCACGCGGCGGCGATTGCCGAATAGGTGTCGGTCCATGTGGACGAGATGCAGTGTGTCGTGAAAGTCGAATTGTTGCCGCCGCCGTGCTCCGCGTGGAGAACGAGGCACAAGTCCAGCAGTTCCGCCTCCAGACGCGAGTACCGGCTGTGCGGGCGCAGGAGGCACAGAATGTGCTCGGCCGTCGAAAGGCCAGGTTCCGGGATTCGCAGATGCAGGCTCTTGTGCAGATAGTAGTGCGCCTTGGCCTGCCATCCGTAGACGGCGTACGTCGGGAAACGCGACACGAGACCGATCGACTGGCGCAGGATGTTGGAAAGGGATATGTCGTCGGGGCGGTCGTCGAACGCGTACGAGGCCAGGACGCAGCGCGCGAGCTTGTTCATGACGTCCGGCGAGGGCATGCCGAGAATCGCGTCCTCCTTGAACCCGCGCGGCAGCGGGCGCTGCGAATCAAGCGCAATCCGGAACTCCTCCAGTTCCGGCGCGCTTGGGAGGTGCCCCACCAGAAGCAGGAACGCCACCTCCTCGAAGCCGAATCTCCCCTCGCGCTGAAAGCCGTCCACTATGTCGCGGATTTCAAGACCGCGGTAGAGCAGACGCCCGGGAACGGGAACGACCTCCTGCTCGACGAGCTGGTAGCCCTGCACCGAACCGACGGTCGTGAGCCCAACGAGGACGCCGGAACCATCGGGATTGCGCAATCCGCGCTTGACGTTGTAGTGCGTGTACGCGGACGGATCGATGCGATTGGCCTCCGCCGCCATGTGCGCATAGCGCGCGACGAGTTCTTCGTGGAGCGGGGATACTCCTGGATCTACTACAATGTTGTGTTTCATGTGGGCTTGCTTGGCAACGTGGCGCGGATTCTACCGCACAAGCCGGGCATTCACAAGCGCCGGGCGCCCGAAAGCATGGCGGAAACGACGCTTTCGCGCGCCGCCGCGCCGAAACCATCCGCCGGAGGAAACGCACGGAGCGCCTCCACCAGGCGCGAAAGCGCCACGATCGAGGTTCCGTCCACGTCGGCGACCGGTGGACTCGGCTCCGCGCCGGCGAAACACACGACCGGACGCACCGGGACGCCGTCGGGAAGGACTCCCGCAAGCGCGCGGCGCAATTCGGCGGCCTCTCGCCGCGCCTGAACGATCGGGGAACGCGCCACGGCCGCGTCGCCGACGAACACGGAAGCGCCCTCCAGGCGCACCGGCCCGGCCCAGTTCTTCGTCTCCACGGCGAACACGCCCGGCGGGCCGACGAGGACGTGGTCGATGTCGCCGCCGCCGCTGAACGCCGCGCGACCGAAACGCGGGACCCCGTGCAGCACGTTCCACCCGGCCGGCAGCTCCGAAAGCTCGCGCGCGGCAAGCTGTTCGCCGCGGGATCCCTTGACGTAGCGGGCGAAGCGCCTGGCGAACAAGTCGGCCGCGTGCCAGGACGCGAAGCACAGAGCGGCGAGCGCCACCCCGGCCCAGGAGCGCGGCAGTCCGGGCACGGGCAGGGCGGCATGCAGGAACCAGCCGGTCAGCAGCAGGACCGCCGGCACCGGCCAGAAGATCGAAACGAGGCCGAGGGAACGAACCCGTTCCCCCGGCCATCCGTGCACCCGGGCCCTGCCCCGGGATGCGCCTGTGCCGTCGGCGCTCACATCGAGAAGACGGACACCTTGAAGAGTCCGGCGGCGGCAAGTTCGTCAAGAACGCGCACCAGGTACCCGTGCGGCGAATCGCCGGTGCACTTGATCATGATCATCGCGTTCTTGTCGATTCTGGCGAGCTGCTGGAAATCGCGCGCGAGCTGCGCCTCGGACTTGGGGCGCCCGTTGAAGACGTAGCCCTGCCGGCCGATGAGCACCGTGATGGGCTCGTTGATGCTGTCGCTGCGGGCGCTCGGATCGGGCGCGGGCCGCAGTGCGTCCAGCGCCGACAGTATGTCATCCTGCTTGAGCGTGACGATGAAGAAGATCAGCAGCTGGAAGACGACGTCGATCATCGGCGTCATCTCCAACGTTGCCTCGTCCCCCTTGTTGCGCTCTTTCTTCTGCTTGGCCATTGCGCACTACCTCCTGCTTCTGGCGCGCCCGTCGAAGAACTTCTTCTGCTCCGGAGTGCGCGCGTCCTTGACGGCGATGAACGTCACGCGGCCGATGCCCTCGGACGTGCAGATGTCCATCACCCTGCGAATCGCGTTGTGCTTGGCGCGCGCGTCGCCGCGGACGCAGACGTCGAACGAGCTGCCGTAGCGGGCGAAGCGCTGCTTCATGATCTGGTGGAGTCGCGCGTCGGTGAGCGTGACGTTGCCGATCGAACACCGCCCCTTTTCGGACACGTCGATGACGAGTGAGGAGTTCTTCGCCTCGCCGGACTCAACCTCCTGGCCGTGAGTGCCGAGTTCGAGCCTGACCGTTTCGTCCTTGGAATCGGCGATGTTGATCGTGACGATGAAGAAGATGATGAGCTGGAACACGACGTCGA
>CAMOSH010000146.1 GCA_946624575.1 uncultured Verrucomicrobiota bacterium | reverse complement strand
TGGAGACCGCGCCCCCCCTGAACCCCAGTGGGGAGGCGGACTCCAGTCCGCCGTTACGGACGCGGCGCGGTCTGGAGACCGCGCCCCCCCTGAACCCCAGTGGGGAGGCGGACTCCAGTCCGCCGTTCCCGTTTCCGTTTCCGACGACCCCGAGACGTGGGACCTCGTGGTGGCGGGCGGCGGCGTGGCGGGCGTGTGCGCGGCGCTCTCCGCCGCGCGTCTCGGCGCGAAGGCGCTTCTGCTCCAGGATCGCGACGTGCTTGGCGGGTGCAACTCCTCCGAAGTGTGCGTCGCGATGGGCGGCCGCATCCATGTGCCGCCCTACGAGGCGCTCGGAAACGTGGTCGAGGAAATCCAGCCGCTTTTCGGCTACGGCACCCCGATCGAACCGCGCTTCCACGAAGACGCGCGCAAGGAGGCCGCCTTCCACGTCCGGGAGCATCTTGCGACGCGCGGCTGGGAGCGCTCCGTTCCCGGCACGACGCCGGGCCTGCGCCTCGGGCAATATGTCATCGGCGTCGAAATGGACCCGTCGTCGCCGCGCCGCATCGCCGCCGTCCTTTCCCGCGACACGCGCACCGGCGCCGTGACGCGCATCCGTGCCCGCAACTTCTGTGACGCCACCGGCGATGCGCTCGTCGCGCGTTTCGCCGGATGCGAAACCATGTACGGGCGCGAGGGGCGCGCGCGTTTCGGCGAATCCTGCGCCCCGGAAGCGGCCGACCGCCGCGTGATGGGGCTCTCCGTCCAGTGGCTCACCGAAGAGCGCCCTGAAGCCGCGCCCTTCCCGGACATTTCCGACTGGGCGCTCCCGATCCGGGAGCCGTCCGACTGCTACCGCACCTGCGGATCGTGGGAGCAGGAGACAGGCTTCCACCTCGACCAGTCGGAAGACGCCGAGCGCATCCGCGACTACGCGCTTCTTTGCATCTTCTCGAACTGGAACTGGCTCAAGAACAAGGCTCCGGACCGCGACAAGTTCGCGCGCCTTGCGCTCAAGTGGATGTCGCCGACCGGCGGCAAGCGCGAAAGCTACCGCGTCGTGGGAGACGCTGTGCTCACGCAGCGCGACCTTCAGGGCCATGCGGACTTCCCGGACGCCACCGCCGCCGTTACCTGGGACATCGACCAGCACTTTCCAGACCCCGACGGCGAACGCGCCTTCCCGGAGCCATTCCGGAGCGCGGCGCGCCACACGGGCTTCGGCAAGCCGCAGCCAGTGCCCTACCGCTGCCTCTACGCGCGCGACTGCGACAACCTCTTCCTCGCCGGGCGGTGCGTCTCGGCCTCGTCCGTCGCCTTCGCCGCCGTGCGCGTCATGCGGACGCTCGGCATGCTCGGCGAAGTCGTCGGAATGGCGGCGGCCATCTGCGCGGAAACCGGGGACACGCCGCGCGGCGTCGGGGAACGACACCTCGAGAAATTGAAGGGAATGATGCGCGCCGGCGTCCCGCGCCTCTCGAAGAACTTCCATTCCGGCAACTGCGACCACGACAGCGTGCGCTACGACTTCAAGCGCGACGGAAGGCACCTCATCTACAACGTCCCGCCGGACGCCATTCCGCCAGGAATCGCCGCCGACATCGCAAAGGCCGGAATGCAAAGTTCGTTCTAAAATCCGAATTTCAACTTTTCAACCTTTCAACCTTTCAACCTTTCAACTTTTAAACCATGAACCTCAAAGATTCAAACATCCTTGTCACCGGCGGAACCGACGGTTACGGCCGCGGAATCGCCTCGGTCCTCGTCCGCGCCGGGGCGCGCGTGACCGTCACCGGCCGCAGCGAAGCCAAACTTGAAGCCGTCGCGAAGGAACTCGGCGTCCGCGCCATCCGTGCAGACGTCTCCAGCGGCGCCGACTGGGACCGCGTCCTCGCCGAATGCGGAGAGTTGGACGCGCTCGTGAACAACGCCGGATCGGGCGGCCGCATCGCACCCGTCGCCGAGCAGACCGACGCCGAAATCGAGGACACCATCGCCACGAATCTCGTCGGCGCGATGCTCGGCTGTCGGCGCGTCGGCGCGGCCATGGCGAAGCGCGGGCGCGGCACCATCGTCAACGTTTCGAGCGTCTGCGCCCTCTACGCCTGGCCGGGCTGGAGCGTCTATACCGCCGCAAAGGCCGGGCTCGCGAAATTCAGCCACGGACTCTACACGGAACTGCGCCCGCACGGGGTGCGCGTGACGTGCCTCACGCCCTCCTGGGGCCGGACGGGCTTCAACAAGGCCGCCGGCATCAGCGGCGCATCGGAAGATCCCTCGCTCGCCGAAAAGTGCACCGCGCCGGAGGAGCTGGGCGCACTCGTGAAAACGATCCTCGAAACGCCGGACCACCTGGCGATCCCGGACGTCGTCCTCCAGCCGATGGTCCAGGACATCAGCCCCATGTGACAGGGGCAGGGCAGACGCATGAAACCCTGCCTGCCAACGTCCTTTCAGGCGTTGGCGTTTGTCCTGCGGCGACAGCTACGGCAAAGGCGGTGTTCGGGGAGTTTCTTGGCCACAAAGAGGCGGATGGACAAGAGAATCTAGTTTTGGTAGAGAATCTGGAAGATTTAGAACTTCTAGATCATCTAGGCCATCTGGAAAACCTAGCCTCTCTCGGACTCTCTCTCGGCGAAGAGACTACGATTTTCCGCGCGGCAATTCCCGACTGCACGGCGTTTCGCGGCGTCGGGCCGGGCGACGTCCGCTGGCCGAGCGGGCTGCGCATCAGGCCGCTCAGAGGCGAGGGGGCTACGCCGGACGGGGCGTTCGCGGTGAAACGCGTTGGCGGAAAAACATTGGTTTTCGCTCAGATTCCAAGGGGGCGGTTTGCCGCGCGCGCCGCTGCGCGCGCCCCCAAAAAAGAGGGCTCAACCGCCAATGCCGAGCGTCTCGACGAAGGTAGCGTCAGAAGGCTGTATGCGAGATTGCGGACGAACTGCCGCCGGGGTCGATCGGCGCGACGGGCAGGGCGACTCTTGAACGCATGGGCGCGAACGGACGTTTCGAGATCGTCGGAACGGCCGAATTCCCGATGGGCGACATCGTTCTTCGCAAGGCCGCATCCTTCGACCTCACGGGAACCGGCCCGTGCAAGTTTCTTTTCGACGACCTGACGCTGTCGTCTGCTAACAACGACTTGCTTCGACAAACGAAAATAGACCATGGCGCGACAACCGGGAAAGTAGTATCATCAATTGCCAAGAAAAAAACAATCCTAACCCAAGAACAACGTCCATGAACGACGCCAAGACGCAAACAGTCCACGCAATCGAATTCACGCATCCGCTGCCAGCGATGAACACGGTGGACCAGTCCCCGGAAAAGCCGGGCTGGAAGCCGCTCACCGGCACCCTCAACAACGAGGAGTTCGCGTGTCCAGGCCTTCTCACGACGCGCGACCCCGCGCTTGGGCGCTTCATCTGGAACCTGCGGAGACAGGTTTACGCCGACCGCAAGCTCGTCGTGGCCGACGGCGAGGTCGTCATGTGCTCCATCAACTGGATTCGCGACCACACGCACCAGCTCAAGGCCTTCCGCCACTGGGAGTGGAACATCCGGAGCTTTCTCGACTTCATCATATCGCGCCAGCGCGAGGACGGCCAGTTCTTCGAGCTGCTGAAGCAGCTTGACGACCCGCACTGGTCGTTCGTGTCGCCGGACTGCCGGATCATGTATCCCGAGGACAGCCAGTCGCTCGTGCGTCTGGAGATAGAGGCCGACGTGGAGTATCTCGTAGTCGAGGCGGCGATGCGCGTGTGGCGAGTCACGGGCGACGACGACTGGCTGCGCCGCGTGCTGCCGCGCCTGGAGAAGGGCATCGACTACCAGACGAGCGACCCGAAGCGCTGGGAGCCGGCGCTCGGACTCGCGAAGCGCGCCTTCACGATCGACACTTGGGACTTCATGGACGGCGTGTCGAGCCTCGCGCCGCTCAACCGCAAGATATTCCCCGATACTCCGATGTCGATCATGCACGGCGACAACTCGGGCATATACCAGGCCATGAACCAGCTCGCGCAAATGAACGAGCATCTCGGCCGAACCGACAGGGCGGCCGCTTGGCGCGAACGCGCCGCCGCGTTGCGCGAGGCGATGATGCGGCACCTTTGGAACGGGAAGTTCTTCGTCCACCAGCTGCACCTCAACCACAAGGGCCTCGACGACCGCGAGGGCGAACGCCTTTCGCTCTCCAACGCCTACGCCCTGAACCGCGGGCTGCTCACGCTCCAGGAGCGGCGCGCCGTCATAGGCGAATACATGCGCCGGCGCGAAACGACGGCGGCATTCGCGGAGTGGTTCTCCATCGACCCGCCGTATGCCAAGTTCAGCGGGCAGCTGCCCGGGCGCTACGTGAACGGCGGCATTTCGCCGTTTACCGCCGGCGAGCTCGCCCTTGGCGCCTTCACGAGCGGATGCGAGGAATACGGCTACGACATCGTGACGCGCATGCGCAAGATGTCCGAAAAGGACGGCGGCATCTTCTTCCTCTACTCGCCGGAGGACTCCAGACCGCTGGGCGGAGGGCCGTCGGGCTGGGGCGCGGCGGCGTTTCTCAACGCCATCGACGAAGGGCTCGCGGGGATCGTGGACGTCGGCACGGGATATTCCGAGATCGAGTTTTCGCCGCGCTGGCCGGTCACGGAATACACGGAGCTGCGCTACCTTACGGGCTACGAAAAGACGCATCGCTTCGTGGACTGCCGCTACGTGCTGGCGGACGGCGGGCTGCGCTACCGCCTGAAGTCGCCAGCTTCGCGGATCGACGCGCACATTCTCCTTCCAAGGGGGCGCGCCGCCGCGAAAATGCTCGTGAACGGAGCGGCGACGCCGTTCACCGTCTCCAGACCGGGCGATCTAGAATACGCGGACGCGCGGCTTGAACGGCCTGCCGCATCCGGCGCATCCGGCGCATCTGCCGCGCCCGGCGCGGTCTGGGAGGCCGACATCGAAGTGATCTTTGCATAGTGTCTCGTCCTCAAACTCCATGATACTTGGACGCGAACTCACGGCGGGCGAACGCGCCGCGTCGCAGCGCAACTACATCCGCTACTGCTTCGTGAACGGCGCCAGCTACGTGTGCCTCGGGGAGAACGTGTTGGTTCTCTTCGCGGCGGCGCTCGGAGTGCCGGACGCCGTGGTCGCGCTGCTTGGGGCTGCGGTTTACGTCGGCTTCGCCTTCCTGCCGCCGGGCGTGAAAGTCGTAGCGAGGCGCGGCGCCGCGCTTTGCCAGGCGGATTTCTGGATGGCGCGCAACTTCGCGGCGCTCTTCACGGCGACGGCGGCGCTTGCCGCGCCGCATTCGATCGCGGCGGCGTCCGCGATTCTGCTTGCGGGCGCGCTCGCGTTCTATGCGTGCCGCTCGGCCGGATCGGTGCTGCTCACTCCGCTGCTGGGAGACATCTCCGCTTCGGACGAGGCACCGGGCGTCATCGGCCGCGGGCAGGCGTGGTTCAATGCCAGCGCCGTGGCCGCGCTTGCGGCGATCGGCGCAATCCTTGCGCGCTGGCATGGCGCGGGCGCATACGTCGCGATCATCGTCACGGGCGCGCTGATGGGCATGGCGTCAACGTCGTTTCTTCGTGGCATCCGTGAAACCGGTGCCATCAAGGACGCCGCCAGTACGCCGCTTCGTCCGGGAATGCGGCGGGCGATGCGCAGCCGCGACCTGCGGCGGCTGTCGGCCGCGTGGTTTCTGCTCAATCTAGCCTCGATGATGCTGGTGCCCGTTTCGACGCTCGCGCTCAAGCGCGGATGCGGCTACACCGACGCCCAGGCGCTCGCCTGCGCTTTCGTGCAATATGTATCCGGATGCGCGGTCTCCTTCGCGAGCGGGCCGCTCTGCCGCGCCTTCGGCCCGCGCCGCGTCCTCGTCGCTTCGGCGCTGGGCTTTCTCGCCGCCCCGTTCCTGTGGTTCGCTGCTCCGGCGGGCGCGGGCGCGCCGATGTTTGGGCTGGCGCTATTCCTCTGGCTTGGCGGCATCTATTTCCTGATGATGAACGCCACTGGAAGCTACTTCCTGCTTGCGTGCCCCGACAAGGCCGACCAGGTGCCCGGATCAGTCGCGTTCTACCTCGTCTCCGGCGGCGGCGCGGGGCTGCTCGGCTCGGTGCTGTCGCCATGGTTAGTCACGCGCTGCGCGGAATGGGCGCCGCGACTCGGAATGTCGGCCCATGGTGGCAAAATCGGGCCGTATAGGCTATACTTCGCGTGTCTCGTCCCGCTGATGGTCTGCTCGCTTGCGACTGCGCTCGCCCTCGAAACGAAACTTTACGAATACCACGGGCGCCACGGCGAAACCGCGCTGCGCCGCGCAGTCGCCTTCGGCCACCATCGCAGACACTGACTTTTTCTCCTGCAACAAAACGACATGAAAACAGACTGGTTCATCCAATCCCGCTTCGGGATGTTCATCCACTTCGGCCTCTACGCGCTCGGCGCGCGCCACGAATGGTGCAAGACGCGCGAGGCCATCCCGGAAGAACGCTACGATCTCTACTTCCGGCACTTCAATCCGGATCTCTTCGACGCCCGCGCCTGGGCTCGCATCGCCAGGCAGGCCGGAATGCGCTACGCCGTCCTTACCGCCAAGCACCACGAGGGTTTCTGCCTATGGGACACCGAGTTCACCGATTACAAAGTCACGAATACGCCCTTCGGGCGCGACATTGTGCGCGAGTATGTCGATGCGTTCCGTGCCGAGGGACTGCGCGTGGGACTCTACTATTCGCTCATCGACTGGCATCACCCTGACTTCACTGTCGACAAGCTGCATCCGCTTTGCCCGGCCGACGTCAAGTGGCGCGAAAGCGGCGGAGAGAAGGATCCGCGCGTTGTCGCGCTGAATGAGGGGCGCGACATGGCGCGCTACCGCTCATATATGCTCGGGCAGATCGAGGAGCTGCTCACGCGCTACGGAAAAATCGACATCGCCTGGTTCGACTATTCTTATCCCGGCGCCTTCGGCAAAGGTCGCGACGACTGGGGGTCGCGCGACGTACTGGCCCTTGCGCGGCGGCTCCAGCCGGAGATACTCATAGACAATCGTCTCGATCTCGCGGGCGATCCGGGCGGCTACGACTTCATAACTCCGGAGCAGTTCATGCTTGAAAAGCGCCCGCTCGTGAATGGCAAGGAAGTGGCATGGGAGACTTGCCAGACGTTTTCCGGCGCCTGGGGGTATTCCCGCGACGAAAGCACATGGAAGAGTTCGTCGCAGCTCGTGGCGCTCCTGGTCAAGACAGTTGGGTGCGGCGGCAACCTCATCATGAACGTCGGTCCTACCGGGCGAGGTCTCTTCGACTATCGCGCCACCGAGGCGCTTGCGGCGTTCGGCCGCTGGACCGACGCCAATGGGCGTGCGATCTACGGTTGCCGCGAGGCGCCGCCAGAGTTCGCCACGCCGTCCGGCTGCGTTATGACGTGGAATCCCGCGACGCGCCGTCTCTACGTGGTCGTTCTCGAATGGCCGATGGGGCAGCTACGATTCGACTTCGGAGACAAGGTCGAATACGCACAGCTACTTCACGACGCCTCGGAAGTGATCGTCAAGCCGCGTTCCGGTTCATTGAATGTCGGCGGCGGCCACGAAGAGCGCGTAGCCGACGACGCCTGGACCTTTGAGTTGCCAGTGCGCAAGCCACCTGTGGAATGCCCGGTGATTGAAGTGTTTTTGAAGTAGCGATTCCGGGCGCCGCGCGCGCCAGCAAGGGGATCTTCCCTGTGAACTTTGCGTTCTTTGTGGCTAACGGGTGTACTTCGAGTCCGCAAGGGGAGCGGATCGGCGACGGCTGGCTTTCCGCCGTCACGCTATTCGATTTCGAACACCTGCCTGACGCGCCGTCCGTTGCGTTCGATTTCAAAGACGAACGTTGAAGCGCGCCCTTCGACGAAAGAGGCGATTAGCGCTTCCGCCCGGCGGCGGTCGTTCATCGGTGCGGCGTTGACCGACAGCACAACGTCGCCGTCTTGAAGCCCCGCCGCCGTGAAGAATCCCGATTCCCCCTCGACGCCGACCTTGTAGCCGTCGATGCGGCGGGAACCGTCGTCGTTTTGCCCCCAGACCGGATCCATGGAGTCGAATATCGACAGCAGGCGTTCGGGATTCGCGCGAAGCTCGGAGTAGTATTCAATTACGCGTTCGCGGTCGTACGCCCAGCGTCCGGGGAATACTTCCCGCCCGCCGAATCGTTCCGCTGCGGCGGCGCGCGGGTCTGTTTGCGGCGGCGCCGCCGCGTGGTCAGGCCCGTCGTCGCGTGGATTCGTCCTTTTCGCGGACACGTTCTTCCGCCCGTCTGCCGGCTGTGACTTCTCCAAGGCTATGTCCTCTTCGCCGTCCGGGCCTGCGAGAGTCACGGCGTCGAGGCGAATCGAAACTAGTGACACTCCATCGTCGAGCGACTCGCCGGGAGCTACGACGAACTGCCGCACTTTTTCTCGGTCGTCGAGAATCGCGAGAGAGGCGCCATGGCCGGCGGCGTGTACGAGCCCTGCGAGCCTGAAGCGGCGGGTCAGGGCGCCCTGGCCGCCGCCGCGGGCCGGGGTGAATCCCGCCGCGACGAGCGCAGCGAGTTCGCCGCGGTCACCGATCCGCGATTCCGGGGCGGCGATTGTGGCCGCAGGCGTTTCGCGATTGCGGGCCGTCGCCGTGGCGGATGCCGCGCGGGCGGCGCTGGCGCGCCAGCTGTCGAGCGCGGCGCAGAGGCAAAAAAGCGCGGCTACCGCCGGAATGGCGGCCGCCGCGCGGATGCAATGTCGGGTCGTAGGGTTCATAAGCCGGATTCTGTTTCCGCCAGGAGGCGGATCGGATCATTCTTCTTTGCGGCCTACCCGGAACTAGGACCTCCTGCGTTTCCGCTGGAGGCTGGCGCGGGCCGCGCGCTCGTTCCTTTCTTGGCCTTGCTCCGGGCGGGGCTTGCCTTGCCGCGTCGCGTCGCCGCGACGCGCGGTGGTCTCTTGCACCGCCTTTTCACCCTTGCCCGCGCCGTCGGGATATTGTCCCGCGACGCTGGCGGTTTGTTTCTGTGGCGCTTTCCGTCGAAGCGGTTTTCCCGCTCCTCTCCAGCCCTCGCGGGCTGGACGCCATGCCCTGTGGAGTCCGGACTTTCCTCCGCGCCGAAACGCGGCGATCCGTCGCCCTCCGACCCGGCGAAATTTCTCCTATTTGAAAACCAGTCGCCCGCAGTAGTCGCACGCCACGACGTTCATTTTTGCTGGGGTGTCGGCGAGCTTGGCGTTGCGCTGGGCGTCCTGCACTTTGGAAGGCGGCAGCACCATGTGGCAGCCGGGGCACGCGTTGTCGGCGCCTAGTTTCACGAGCACCGGGAACGTTTTCCTGCAAAGGCGTTCGTAGTAGCCGAAGAAGCGTGCGTTTTCGGGAGAGGTCCATTCGCGGGCCTTGGCGTTGCGCGCGTCCTGCGCGGCGACAAGCTTGTTCTGGACTTCCACGAGCTTCGTGCGCAATGACGCCAGGTACGCCTCCACAGCTCCGGACTCTTCGGCCAGGCGCGCCTCGACGATCTTGACGTTGTCGCCCGCAGTGGCGATCGCTTCGCGCGCCTTTTCGAGAAACTGCTCCTTTTCGGTCTTTGAGCGTTTGACGGTTTCAATCTGACGGCCGAGCGCGTTGAATTCCTGCTGCGACTGCACCGACTGGCGCTGGCGCTCGTACTTGTCGATGAGGGCCTGGAGCTCGGAGACGTCGAGCTCGGTCTGGACCGCCTTTTTCTGGAACGAATCGACGGATTCCTTTGCGTGCTTGAGCTCGCGCTCGATTTCGTCGAGCCTGTCTTGTTCAAGCTGACGGCGCTTCGGGATGTCGTGGACCTGGCGCTCCAGATCCTTGATCACGGTGTCCTGGGCTTGCAATTCCAGGAGCTGTTCGATGACGGTCACGGTTCGGGGATCTCCGCTGTGGTTGTGGTGGTGCGTGGAAAGTGGTGTGCGCCGTGTGGAAAACGGCGCCGGGAATACTAGCAGAACGTCCGGCAAATCGCAAATCCGGTTTGCGTTCGGGGTGTGACCAAACTTTGTCAGAACGCAAAGGACGCAATCGCGCGGGCCGATGT
>CAMOSH010000145.1 GCA_946624575.1 uncultured Verrucomicrobiota bacterium | reverse complement strand
CCTTTCAACCGCGCAGGACGCGCCCCCGCGCGTCCTGCGCTACGGCGTCGGCTTCGCCGGCAAGCGCGTCGCGCTGGCGAAATAGGGGTTTCAATGGGCAAGGCAGCCGGAATGGAAAGAACCCGCGCCAAGAAGGTCGCCATCCTGTTTTCGCTGAAACGGAAGGCGGAGCGCTCGACGTTTCTCGGGATTCTCGACCACGTCGGAAAAAGCGGTCGTTGGTTCTGCCTTTTCGACGAGCGCTGGAGCGGCGAGAGAATGGCCGATTTTCCCAAAACGGGGGTCGACGGCATCATCGTCTCACGGACCGGGTTCGACGACGCGCGCGAGATCGCGGCGCTGCGCGTCCCGGTGGTTTTCGTGGAACCGGGGCCGGAACGGGAGGATCCGGACTATCCTCTCCGGGGCATTCCCTACGTGCGGCGGGACAGCCGCGCGATCGGCGCAATGGCGGCGCGCTATTTCGTTTCGCGGGGATACCGCTCGTTCGCGTTCGTCGATCTGCCCAGCGTCGAATGCTGGAGTCGCGAGCGGCGCCTCGGTTTTGGCGACGCGCTCGCGGAGCGGGGGTTCGGCTTCACGGTGTTCGATTCCTCCACCGCCGGAGAAAAGCGAGACTGGCCGACGGAACGGGAGCGCATGGTCCGCTTCCTCAGGGAACTTCCACGGGAAACGGCGGTTTTCGCCCCGGCGGACCATCGGGCCCGCAACGTGCTGGAGGCGTGTCTTTTCGCCGGTCTTCGGGTTCCGGACGAAATCGCCGTTCTGGGCGTCGACGACGACCCTCTGATTTGCGACTCCACCGTGCCGTCCCTTTCAAGCATCCATACCGGCGGCTTTCGCCGCGGCCAGATTGCTGCGGCGATGCTCGACGACCTCATGTCCGGTCGCCAGCCCCGCGAGTGTGCCATTTCCCAGCCACCCATCGGCATTGTCACGCGCGACAGCACAGGCTACGCCGCCACGAGCGATGCCGCCATTTCGCGGGCGGTCGCCTTCGTCCGGCGCAACGCCGGGGACGGGAACCTCGACGTCGCCGCCGTCGTGCGCGCGACCGGATGTTCCCGGCGGACGCTGGAAGGACGGTTCCGCGCCAAGCTGGGCTTTTCGGTCCGCGACGCGATCATCCGCGAACGCATTGAGCGCGTCAAGGCGCTGCTTGCGGCCGGCAGCCTCTCGATCGGCGAAATCACGGAGCGGACGAACTTCGTGCGCGAAAGCCATCTGGCCAAGCTCTTCAAGCAGGTGACGGGCGTCACCATGACCGAATGGCGCCGCGAAAACCGCGACACGCTCTAGCCCGCCCCACGCCCTTGCCCGCCGCCCCTGCCTGCGCAAACGGATAAATCCCGCTTGCTCAAACTGGTGTAGCGCGGGCAGAAGCGCCGTGCCAGAATTGACGGCGAAAGGACGCGATAGGGCCATGCCGGAACCTCTTGGACAACGCAGACGCAGGTTGGGGCGCGAATTGGCCGCCGATTTCACGGCGGCGGCGTTCGCGCTTTTCCTCGCCTTGTCCGCCTCGTCCGCGCGCGGCGGCGAAATCTGGCGGCTGGGGAAGGCCGACGGCTCGCCGTCCGGGTTCCTCCCTTACCGGGCCTGGGAATACGGGAGCGCTCCGGATGTCGCGAACAGCCCCGAGATGGACGCCCTGTCCCATACATGGCGCTTTGCCGTCCCCTCCGTGGCGACGACGCTCCCGTCGTCGCGAATCCCGTCCTCGATTTGCTCCGTCTTCGAGAGCGTCTTCATGCGCGACGAGGAGGTCGTGACGGGTCTCGAACTTTCCTGGGACGAATCCGCGCCCGGTTTCCGCATCCTCCGCGTCGACTGCTGCAACGCCGGCCACATGCCGGAAAACGGCCCCGGAGGGGTCGAAATCTCCCTCCCCGACGGCCGCCGCCGCCTCTACGACATCCCCGCGCGCGGCGCGGACGGCTCGCCGCCGCGCTTTTCCTACGACTTCGCGATGCCCGTCGCCCCCGGACGCAACGCCGCGACGATCCGCGTCGTCTCTCCGGGCAAGCACGAGTCCGTGACCTTTGACTCGATCGCGCTTGTCGAATCCGATGTCGTGCCGGAGTTCCAGCCGCTTCTGGAAATCGCGTCCTCCGATCCCGACGGCGTTTTCCATCCCGGCGGCGACGCGCGGCTGGCGATGCGCTTCTCCAACGCAGATGCGGGGCTCGTCCGCTACGAGGTGCGCGACATCGCGTCGAATGTCGTCTTCCGGGGCGAGGCGGAAATCGCGGGCGGACATGGCGAAGCCGCGCTCCCCGCGGATCGTCTCGGCTGGTTCGGCGTCTCCGCCGCCTTTCGCGACGACGAGGCGTCGTCGCCACGCCAGTGCGCCGCCGCCGCAACCTCCTACTGCGTTCTGGAGCCGCCGGAGGAGGGCTTCATCGACTCGTCGCGCTTCGGCTGCCACGCCGTGGGCGGCGACGGCTATTTCCTGCGCGACACCGCGCTCCGCCGCGAAAGGACGGAGCGCGCCCTGCGCCGCGCCCGCCTCGCCGGCGCGAAATGGGCGCGCCTGCACTACCTGAGCTGGGCGCTCCGCGAACCGGAGCGCGGCCGAGACGTCTGGGACGGACTCGACGAACGGCTCGACCTGGCCGCCCACAACGGCCTCCGCGTCCTCGTGAACGTCGTCGGCGTCCCGCGCTGGGCCTCGCCTTCGGCGGACGGAAAACTCACCGTCACCGGGGAGCCGCGCTGGAAAATGGCCGCCCCGTCGGACCTCGCCGCCTGGTCGAACTTCGTGAGCCGCCTCGTCTCCCGCTACAGGGGGCGTGTCTCCGACTGGGAAATCGGAAACGAACCCGGCCATCAAAGCGCATTCTGGACCACGGGAAGCCCGGAGGATTTCGCCGCCTACCTCAAGACCGCCTACATCGCCGCCCACGCCGCCGACCCCGCGTGCCGCGTCTATCCCGGCGCCCCGCTTGACGCGCATTTCCTCGAAGAAACCGTCGCGGCGGCCGGGGGCGTCGCCGACTTCGACACGCTGAGCGTCCACTACCTCGGCAACGCGAAGCGCTTCTCCTCCAAGGCGGCGGGCTGGCGCGCCCTGCGCGACGCCATCGCCCCCGGCCTCGCCATCGTGAATTCCGAGGACATGGACTGGCATTCGGAGCGCGGGAGCGGCCCGCTCGCCGTCGCTTCCGCAATGGTGAAGCTTCATGTCCGCGACGCGGCGGCCGGCGTCTCCCGAACCTTCGCCTTCCAGCCCTTCATCCAGGGCAGCCCCTACTCCTTCCACGACGTGCGCGGCGCGCCGCTCCCGGCCTTCGCCGCCTATCGCGCCATGACGCACCGCCTCGAAGGCGCCGCCTACGTCGGCGACCTCTCGACCCGCGAATGCGAGGCATACGTCTTCGACCGCGCCGGGACGCCCGTCACGGTCTTCTGGAACGCGCTTTCCGTCCCGGCCGCATTCCGCGCGACGCTCGGCGGCGGGTCCTTCACGGCCGTTGACTTCATGGACAACGAGTCGTCCGCCGCCCCAGGCGCGGACGGTCTTCTCTTCCTCCCCGCCACGCCGCGCCCGTGCTATGTCGAGGGCGGCGACTGGGACGCCATCCGCGCCGCCCTGGCGCAAAGCGCCGCCGCACGGGCGGAGGCCGCCACGACGCATCCGCTCGGCGAAAACCTCGTCCCGCTCGGACGCCGCGCCTTCACCGCGAGCGGACGCCGCTTCGAGACCGTCGCCCATTCGGTCCCAGTCCGCTATGGCGACACCTATCTCTTCGCCGCCGCGATTCGCGGCGCCGGCACCCTCGACGGCATCGTCGCCGTCCATGGCGCAGACGGTGGAGAACTCTGGCCGCGAAAGCAGGGACTCAACTGCCTCCGCGACCGCCGCGCCGGGCCGGAGTGGAAAACCGTCGCGGACACCTTCACCATTGCGGACGAAAAGGCCGCGACGCTCCGCCTCGTCCTCGTCGCCGACTTCCGCGAGGAGGCCGCCGGCGCCCCGATTGAAGTCCGGGACATCACCGTGGCGCAAATCTCGGAAACCCATTCCGCATCCAAGGCGCTTCATCGGGGCGCGTTCGGCACGGACGCCTTCGGACCGCCGATCGCCATTCCCGGAGCGACGGCCAGATTGGCATTAGGCGGACGTTTCGTGGAAACGTCCCTGCCAGAGCACACGCAAAGTGGTAGGGACGAGCCCACGGCGCGTCCGCAGCCTTCCCTGCGCCTCCGCTTCGAGGTCGAGGACGACGCCTTCGACCCGCCAGATGGCCCGGAGAACTGCTGGCTCAACGATTCGATCCAGTTCGCCATCGACCCGCGCGACGACGGCGCGGACTTCACCTCCTTCCGCCTCCTGCGCACGGCGGACGGGCGCGACATCCTCTACAAGGACCGCAACTACACGACGCCCGAACTGCCCGACGACATTACGCGCCGGGGTGTTGTCCAGGACGCGGAGATCGCGTTCCGGCGCACGTCGTCTGGCTACTCCTTCGACCTTTCCATACCGGTTCGCGAGCTCTATCCGCTCAAGGCGGACGCGCGCGCCTTCGGCTTCAACTTCCTCGTCAACGACTCGGATGGCGGCCCCCGCGAGTGGCGGGAGTGGACGGAGGGCATCGGCGGCATCAAGACCGCCGCGCCCTTTGGCCATCTGGATCGCGAAACGGCACAAACAACAAAAAACAACTCCAAAGGAGCAACGAAATGAAGAATACACGCATGCAAAACGCCGCGGCCATCGTCGCCGCCGCCGTCGCGACCTTCTCCGCCTGGCAGGCCAAGGCCGACAACCTGACCGTCGAAACGTACACCACGATAAACAGCACCGTCACGTACGACTACGTTTACGTGAGCAACACCACGTTGCGGATCGCCAACGGCGGGAAACTTAAGTACAACAACGAACTCGTCTTGCCAAGCGCCGCCAATACGGAATCCACGCTGTTTCTCACTGGCACCGGAAACATCAACAACGACGATTATTCCAGCGCGCCGATCGTCATCGGCAGATTCGCCAACAGCAAGGGGCGAATCAACACGAACATCGGTGCCAACGACTACAACATCATGAACGTGACCATTGGCGGCAACGCCAAAAAGGACTCCAGCGGCTATATCGACTTCCTGCGCATCGGCAACGGTCCGATGAGCGGCGGACATCCCGGCAGAATCTATGTCAACCGGTGGATGAACTACGCCGGCGACGTGGCGCGCGTCCGCTTTGACGGGGAGAACGGCGCCTACTCGACCATCGCGACAAAACCGGTGAAGTCCACGTTGCCCCTGCTTTGGGCGGATTCAAGTGCAACGTATGCGTTTGAAGGCGTCAACGGGGCGAACATCGTGTTCGGCAGCGGCTCGTGGTGGAACAGCCCGACAAACAAGAACTTCCTCACCGGTAGCGGCAAGGTCAGGATGCAGGGCGCCTGCGACGTGATTTTCCACAACCACAACGCAAACGGCGCAAACTATGGATTCGAGTTCCGTGTTTCGACGAACCAACTTATTTGGGCACATACGGGGGCGACGATTGTCTCCAACAACTTCACGATAAAGACAACGGCTGATTATGCCCTCCCGAACGGTCCGCAGACGGGGCGCATCGAGTTGAAGGGGCTGAGCAGCGGCGCGTTGCCGGTCATCGACCTCTGCGGGACGACGCAGATCGCCAACGGCATCTATGACGCCACGCCTGGATCGAAAGGGGCAATCACCAACTCGTCCGAAACGGCAGCGACTCTGGTGCTTGGCGCGCACGACCAGAACTGCGATCTCAAGATCGGCCGGGTCTTTCCCGGCGTCACGATCAAAAAGGCGGGGAGCGGTGTCTTGACCGTCGTCGCGAGCAGCCTCCCGGCCGTGAACACGACCGGCGGCTCGTTCATGATCTCAGGCAGCAACCTCTCCTGCGGTTCCCTGACGCAGGACGGCGGCGCGGTCGGCGTCGTGTCCGGCGCGACGTTCGACCTTTCCGGCGCGGCTGCCGGAAGCGACGTCCTTTCGCATATCGCGGTGACGGACGGCGCTGGCGGCGGCACCTTCCGCGGCGCGACGCTGGCCGCCTCCGGCGTCATCGACCTTTCCACGGCGACTCCGACGGCGGAGGGATTCGGCGAAGCCACGCTCGCGGTGTCGTTCGCCAACTGCGCCAATCCCGAAAACATCCAGAACTGGACCGTGCGCGTCAACGGCGCAGGCGGCAACAGCCTTGGCGCCAAAATCTCCGGCGGCAATCTCCGCATCGGCAAGACCGCAACCGTCATCATGATGCGGTAGGGGCATTGAAATCAGTCCGGGAAATAAAATGAGCGACAGCACCCAGAGCGTCTCGACGAAGATCGAGGGGAAGAAGGCCTCGTTCAAGGGCAGGAAACTCCGCATCGCCGTTGTCGGCTGCGGGGGAATCGCCAACTACCACATGGAGACGTATCGCAAAATCGAGAACGCCGAAGTCGTCGCAGGGTGCGACATCGTGCGCGACCGACTCGACCGGATGCGCGACAAGTGGGGCGTCCCCGAAAACGCGCTCTTCATCGACGGTTCGCAGAAGCCTTGGCGCGCGATGCTCGCGGCCATGAAGGGGAAGATCGACGCGGTCGATGTCTGCACCCCGAACGGCGTCCACGCCCCTGCGGTGATAGACGCCTGCAACGCCGGCCTCCACGCGATGACCGAAAAGCCCATGGCGATGACGGTCAAGGAATGCAAGGACATGGTCGCCGCCGCGAAGCGGAACGGCGTGAAACTCGCCGTGGGCTTCCAGCGCCGCTATCAGGACAACACGCAGAATCTGGCGCGGATGCGGGCCGAGGGCTTCTTCGGCGACGTGATGCTCGTTCGGGTGCGCGCGTGCCGCCGTCGCGGCATTCCGAACTGGGGCGTTTTCGGGCAGAAGGACAAGCAGGGCGGCGGCCCCCTTATCGACATCGGCGTCCACATCATCGAAAGCGCGATGGCGTTTCTCGGAAACCCGACCCCGGTTTACGCCTCCGCCGGGACATGGACGTTCATTGGCGACAAGCCGTCGGAAACGATGTCGATGTGGCCGGGCTGGGATCACAAGACATACACGGTGGAAGACTTCGCGTGCGGGCAGATCCGCTTCGACAACGGGACGATCATGCAGGTCGAGTCCTCCTTCGCAGACCACCAGAAGGAGCACGATGTCCAGGACTGGTGGGCATACGGCACGAAAGCCGGCTGCCAGTGGAGCACAAGCGAAATCTGGACGGACCAGCAGAGGATGATGGTGAACATGGCGCCCGTGTTCATGCCGGAATGCGACTGGGACGTCGTGTTCGAGCGGAAACTCCGCAATTGGATCGACGGGTGCCTTAACGGAACTCCGCTTCAGGCTTCCGGCGAAATCGGCCTCAACGTTCAGAAGGTTCTTTGCGGCCTTTACGATTCGGCGAAGGTCGGCCACGAGATTCGGATCAGGTAGAACGGAGCTGCCGGATGGATTCTACAGGAAAGATTGCACGGCATTACGATGTCGTGGTCGCCGGGGGCGGAATGGCCGGGAGCGCTGCGGCGATCGCCGCCGCGCGCGGAGGGGCGTCGGTGCTTCTGGTGGAAGCGTCGGGCGCGCTCGGCGGTTCCGCCACGAACTGCCTCGTCAATCCGTTCATGTCTTGGAAGGCCACCATCGAGGAAAACGGGAAGAAGCGGCAACTCCCGCTGAGCCGTGGTCTCTTCGCCGAAATCCACGGGGCGTTGAACGAGGACGGACTCTACGGAGAAGCAAGGGAGTGGTCAATTTTCAACGAGGAGACCCTCAAGCTCGTCCTCGACCGCAAGACGGCCGCCGCCGGCGTCGATGTCCTTTTCCACGCCACGCTTTGCGGCGCGGCGGCAACGGGACGAAATGTGAAGTCGGTGTCCGTCGCGACCGTCGGAGGGATGCTTCGGTTCGAGGCGGAGTCGTTCGTCGATGCGACGGGTGACGCCACGCTCTCGGCGCTGGCCGGGGTGCCGTTCCGCAAGGGGCGCGAGAGCGATTCGCTCTGCCAGCCGATGACACTTTGCTTCCGGATGTGCAACGTCGATGTCGAAGCCGCGCAGCGCATGGAACCGGAAATCCGCGTCGCCTACAAGGCGGCGGTGGCCGAAGGCCGGATTTCCTGCCCGAACGACAGCGTCCAGTTCTTCCCGATGCGCGTTCCGGGCGTCCTCCACTTCAACATGACGCGCGTCGTGAAGCACGACCCGACGGACGCCTTTGCGGTCTCCGACGCGGAGCGGATGGCGCGAGAGCAGGTGCTGGAGATCGTCCGCTTCATGAAGGGGAATTTCGCCCCCTTCAAAAACGCATCGCTGATGATGACGGCGGCATCCATCGGCGTCCGCGAAAGCCGCCGGATCGAAGCCCGCCATCTTCTCACCGAAACGGAACTCATGGCCGGAACGCACTTTCAGGACGCCATCGCGGCCGGGAACTACCAGATCGACATCCATTCGCCAGACGGGACAGGGGCGGAAATCCGAGAGTTGCCCCCGGGCGCCTGGTACACGATTCCGTATCGGAGCCTGTTGCCGGAATCGCTTGACAATCTTGTCGTCGCCGGACGGTGCATCGGCGCGACGCACGCCGCGCAGGCCGCCATTCGCATCATGCCGACCTGCATCTGCATGGGGGAGGCTGCCGGCACCGCCGCCGCGCTCGCCAAGGAACTCGGCACCGTCCCCGCCAATCTCGACGCGGACGCGCTTCGGAACCGCCTTCGCGAAAACGGGGCCTTTGTCTGATGGAGTCAGGCGTCATGGATCATCCACGAAGCATCGTCTTACTCGGCGATTCGATTACCCATCAGGGGCGCTACCTGCGCTATCTCGCCGAACACTTCGCCCTGAACGCGCCGGAAAGGGGCGTCCGCCTCTGGAACGCGGGGGTTGGCGGGGACCGCACGGACTTGTGCCTGGCCCGCCTTGCGCGCGACGTCGATGCGCACCGGTCGGAGGCGATTCTGGTCCTCCTCGGCATGAACGACTGCATGAGCGATGCGGTCCGTGATGCTTTCGAGGCGAATTTTGCCGCGCTTGCGGAGCGACTGAAAAGCGCCAATTCCCAATCCACGTTCCTATGGGCGACCCCGACGCCCTATGACAGCGAGGTCGCGGCTTCCGCCGGCGACGGCCCGCACCCGGAACGCGCCGCCGCGCTGCGGCGCTACGCCGCGTTCATCCGGGAGTGGCACGAGCGCGAGGGCGGGATGCTTGTCGATTTCCATGCGCCGATGGTTGCCTTCAACCGCGCCGCGCAGAAGACCAATCCGTCCTTCTCTCTCTGCGGCCCGGACCGCGTCCATCCGCAGGAGCCGGGTGGATACTTCATGGCGAGGGTCTTCTTGCGCGACACCGGTTTCCTGCCATGGCGTGAGCCGGAATCCGTCGCCGTGCTGGAAGCGGAAATGGCGAAGTGGCGCAGCAGCCACGACACGCCAGCTTGCCGCGAGGCCGCCAGGCGGGCCGAATCCGAGGCAGAGGAGCGCACACTGCACATGATCCGCTGGCAACTTGAAGTGCTGCAACACCGCGACGCCGACGATTTTGGCGCGCTTGAAGCGCTCGAAAGGTCTTTTGAAGGCCGTCACGGCGAATTCGAGGACCGCCTCCGCCGCTACCTCCGCGAATGGCCCCGGCCGTAACGCCGTTTGCGCCCCTTGCGGCGATGTGGTAAGATTGAATCCGTCAACGACATGGAATGCGTGAAATGGAAACCGGCGGGCACAAACTGAAAATCTACTGCGAGACCTCCTTCTGGAGCTACCTCGTAGGTGGTCCCACATCGGATGAGAAGGTCGCCCGGTGGCAGGCCCTGACCCGAAAGTGGTGGGAATGCGAGCGCCCATACTGTGATGTGTTTATTTCCAACTATGTCGAACAGGAAGCGCGGTTGGGAAATGCGGCTTTTTCCGAGCAACGCCTTGAAGCGATGTCTGCGGCAGTAAAACTTGACGTAGCACCATCTTCGGTCGTTCCCATTGCCGCAGAATTATTGGCTGCCCATGCACTTCCACCGGATGAGAAGACAGACGCTCTTCACATTGCAACTGCCGCATATCACGGAATGGATGTGCTTCTAACATGGAACTGCCGGCATCTTGCAAACCTTTTCACACTTCCGAAGACAATCGCGGCTATAACGACACTTGGTTTTACGTGCCCGCTAATCATTA
>CAMOSH010000144.1 GCA_946624575.1 uncultured Verrucomicrobiota bacterium | reverse complement strand
CGAGCATCGAGCAGACGACCGACTTGCCGAACCGCTTCGGCCGCAGGAAGACGGGCGTCTTGATCGGTTCCAGCGCGCGGATGTAGGCGGTGTTGTCCACGAAATGGCATTCGCGGACCACTTCGGCCCAGTTGATGACCCCGTATGGGATTCTTCGCTTGCGTTCCATGCCGCGAATCATACACCACCGCCAAACTCGGCGCAAGAGCCGGAAACGGCCCAATCGGGAGGCGCAGCGTGATGGGCGGATCGGTTTCGAAACGGAGCGTGACGGGGCCGTTCAGGAACGTCGCGCAGAAGTCGCGTGCGACGGCGATGTCGCCATCGATGCCGCTGAAGGCGAACAACTGGCCGTGAATGATGCTTCATGGCTACGCGAACTCGACGAGCAGGAACGAGTGCGGCGGAAGGGTGGCGGGGAAGGGGATTTCCGCATCCGTGCGTTTCGCATCGACGATGCGGCAGGCGGCGGGCTTCCGTCCGCCGAAGTCGAAGGCGACCGGGCGCGCCTCCGGGGAGTCGTTGACGAGAAAGGCGGCGGCGCCGGTGGCGGGGTTCGCGCCGCCGTCGCGCGCCACCATCCCGCTTTCGGCGAGCTGTTCGAGCGCGTCCGAGATGTTGCCGCCCTTGTCGACGCGGAGCGCGGCTGCGATTTCCGAGACGCTCTTGGAGCCGGAGGCGAGCGCACGGAGGATGCGGCCGCACAATTTCGTCTGGCGCGTGATCACGTCCTCGAACATCTCCGCGAAATCGGTGTGCAGCGGCGAATTCGGCAGGAAGCACAGCAGACGGATATTGTCGCGCGCCGAAAGGGATGGGTTGATTTCCTCCAGATAGCGCGGAACGCCGCACGTGACGGACAGAACGTCCAGAATTTCGCGTTCGGGGAGCGTTCCGGAGCGTTCGCCCCAGACCGTTTCCTGCGAAAAAGCAACAACAAATCCTCACCTATTTGCAAAATCGGACAATTGGTGAGTTTTTTTCTTGATTGACGGAATCTCACCTATTTAGCCATTACAAAGTTAGGTGAGTAGTTCCAGAATTGTTTCGTAAATGGAAAAACGATGATCGAACACGTTCCGCGCGGGAGTCTCTCCCCGCAACGCCCGTCCGGAAGGGCCGGCCGGCGGCGGGAAGGGAGACGGACGCTCTGGCCGGTTCGCGAACGATTTCGTAGTACAGGCATCCGCCGAAGGGCTGGCGCGTGGAGACGGTGAAGCGAAGGACGCCGTCCTCGACGCGGGAAGGCACGGGCGCGACCATGGCGTTGACAATATTTGGTCACGCCCTTAGGTTTACGGGAGGTTGACTTTTGCGGCGCGGTCTGTGACCATTGGCGGCGCATTCAAACACAGCCATGGAAATCACACTCGCAGTTCTGGCGGCCGGCATCGGCAGCCGTTACGGTGGCCTCAAGCAGATGGATCCCATAGGTCCGGCAGGCCAGTTCATCCTTGACTACAGCGTCGCCGACGCCCTCGCGGCCGGCGTTTCGCGCGTCGTCTTCACGATACGGCGCGACATCGAGAAGGACTTCCGCGACATCGTCGGGCGGCGCTGGGAGGCGCGCGCCGACGTGCGCTACGCATTCCAGGCGCTGGACGCGGTCCCCGCCGGCTTCACGCCGCCCCCGGAGCGCAAAAAGCCCTGGGGCACCGGCCAGGCGCTGCTGGCGGCCGCGCCGCTCTGCGGCGACGCCGCCATCACGGTCAACGCCGACGACTACTACGGCCCGGACGGCTTCGCGTCGCTGCGGGAATTCCTCGTTTCCAGCGCCGACGCCCCCACGCGGCACGCCATGGTCGCGTACCGCCTGGACCGCACCCTGTCCGAAAACGACGCGGTCGCGCGCGGCGTGTGCGACATCGCGCCAGACGGCTCCCTGCGCTCAATCACCGAAAAACTGACGCTGCGGCGCGGTCCGGACGGCGTCATACGCGACGGATCCGGCCCGGAACCCCTTGCGGACGACACCCCGGTGTCGATGAATCTCTTCGGATTCAAGCGCGCGTTTCTCGACCAGCTCGCCGAAGACTTCCCGCGCTTTCTCGAAAAGTACGGCAATCTGCCCAAAAGCGAATTCCAGCTGCCGACGGCGCTTGCGTCGAGAATGCGCCGCGGCGAGGCGTCCGTCGAAGTGCTGCGCACTGCATCGCGCTGGCACGGCGTCACTTCGAGACTCGACCGCCAGGCCGTGGCGGAATTTTTCGCGACCCTGCCCAATCCTCTCGCATGAAGACAAAACAGGAAAAAGCCGGCGTTTGCGGGTGCCGCGAAACGGACCGCGATGGAGGCCGGAAATGCGCGCCTTCGCGCGGCTTCACGCTAGTTGAGGTCCTTGTCGCGCTGGTGATAGTTGTCACCATGGGCGCGGTCGTGGCGCTCAACGTGTTCGAGCATCCGCAGAGGGCGCGCGTCGCCGCCGCGAAAATGCAGCTCGCCACGCTCAAGACCGCCCTCGACCTGTACGCCGCGGACAACGGCTTCCTTCCGACGCGCGCCCAGGGGCTGGCGGCTCTCGTCGCGCCCCCGACTACCGAACCCGCGCCACGCGCCTGGGCGCCGGGCGGATATCTTGAAACGCCGTCGGTGCCCGTAGATCCATGGGGTCGGCCTTACGCATACGTAGTGCCGGGATCCTCCGGTGAACCCTTCGAGGTCGTGAGCTACGGGTCCGACGGCGAAGAGGGAGGCGAAGGCTGGGCCGCAGACCTGTCAAGCTCGCGCCCGTAGCGCCGACGACCCCGCCGCCGCACCGACACGACCGTCCGCAGCACAGACCGCCGCCATGCGCATAGGAGTAGTGACGCCAGTGCTGGACGGCCGCCGCACGTTCCGCGGATGCGCCGCCAGCGTGCGCGCGGCCGCGCAGCGGCCACGCGCCCCGGAGGTGCTGCACTACGTCCGCGAAAGCGACCGGTCGCGCGACGGCGGAGTCCGCGAATGGGCCGAACAGTTCGGCTGCCGCTACCATCGCGGCCCGGACTCCGGGCTCTACGACGCGATCGCGGCGGGACTGGACGCGGCGGCGGCCGACGGCTGCGATGCGCTGGCCTGGCTCAACGCCGACGAGCAGTGGCTTCCCGACGCGCCGGCGCACGCGCAGCGCGTGTTCGAGAGCTCCCCGCGCGTGGGAATTGTCTACGGCGACTACCTGCTGCTCGGGCCGGACGGAACTCCGCGCGCCGCGCGCCGCGAAATCCCGGTCCGCCGAACGTATCTGCGCTTCGGCGTGAACTACCTGCTTTCATGCACGGTGTTCTTCCGCGCGGCAACATGGACCGAATCGCCGAAATTCGACCTGAAGTACAGACTGCTGGCGGACAAGAAGTGGTATTTCGGGTGCCTTTCGCGCGGGGTGCGCGCCGCGCTCGTGACGGAATACCTCGGCGCGTACGCCATGACTGGCGGAAATGCGTCGCTCTCGCCGCGCGCCGCCGACGAGCAGGCGCGGCTGCGCGCGGAAATCGGCGGCGACGCGCCGACGGCCGCGCGAGCCCTGGTGCGCGCGGCCCGCGTCATGGAGAAGGCGTTGCACGGATGCTACGCGCCGGAGCGCGTCGAGGCGCCTCTTTTCGCGCCCGACGGCGAACCTGCGCCGTTTCGCGGCCTCCTCGGGCCGTTCTGGCGCTGGCACTGAGCGGCGGACGGCATTCCCCTCTCAAGGACTCAAGACCATGACATACGACCCAGGCATCCCCGAAGAGGAACTGAAGAACCGCGTCGCGCGCGACGTGTTCGGCGCGTTCGACTGCGCCCGCATTTTCGGCAAAGTCGATTTCTGCGTCTCTCCGCACGTGGAGGGTCCGACGCTCTGGGAGACGGAGTCGCTGCTGTGGGCGGAGGCCAAGAAGGGCGTTCGCGCCGACTTTGCCCCGCTCTTCGCGCAGCTCGTCCTCACCGTGGGCGGCGAACGGACGTTCGAGAAGCACATCCCGCCGCCGTTCCTCGGCGCGTTCGACTGCGAGAAGATCGCCTTCCTCCCGTGGCACGCCGCGCTCGACCTCTTCTTCCGCAGCGACGTCGATTGGACCGCCACGCCGTCGAAGACCGACTCCCCGGCGTTTCAGCACGTCCTTTCGCTCCTGCGCCCGATCCTCGCCGAACACCTCGTCTCGTTCGCCTTCGGCGACCCGGACCTGCCGAAGTTCGTGAGAAAAAACCTCTTCGTCGGCAACGACCGCACGAACCGCCTTCAGGTGACGCGCAACAACTTCCCCTTCGTCTACCAGAAGTGGGTGAAGGCCGTGAAGCCGTCCATCGCCGTCAACTGGGAGGGCGCGCGCCGGCAGGGCATCCACGACGCCGACTTCTTCCTCGCGGACCTGCTCTCCAAGGACAACGCGACGCTCATGGAGAAGCTCTTCGTCGTCCTGCGCGGCGACCACTACAACCTCGACCGCAAGCTCGACGCCGCCGGGTTCATCGACGCCAAGCGCGCCGAATTCAGCGACGGACAGAAGGCGCACGCGCAGTTCTGGAACCAGTACAGGCGCCCTCCGCGCCGCGCCTTCTGGGACTTCATCAACGAGAGGCGCGACCTCCTGATGCCCGCCGACATCCGCGAGCGCCAGGGTTCATTCTTCACCCCGCAGATCTGGGTCGAAAAGGCGCAAGAGGCCATCGCCGCCGTCCTCGGCGAAGACTGGCAGGACGACCACTACGTCTGGGACTGCGCCGCCGGCACCGGCAACCTCCTCGCCGGCCTCGACCCCAAGGCCAAGTACCGCGTCTGGGCCTCCACGCTCCAGCAGGCCGACGTGGACATCATGCGAGAGCGCATCCGCAACGGCGCGGCCCTCCTCGAATCCCACGTCTTCCGCTTCGACTTCCTCAACGACTCCTTCGACGCCCTCCCCGACGGCCTCCGCGAAATCGTCAGCGACCCCGAAAAGCGCAGGAAACTCGTCGTCTTCATCAACCCGCCGTACGCGGAGGCGGGCGACATTCGCCAACGTTCCGGCACGGGAAAAAACAAAACCGATGTGGCAGTCTCGCATTCTTATTACGAAAGATGCGTAAAGCGCATCGGCCTTGCAGGACGGGAACTTTTCGCGCAGTTTCTCGTTCGCATTCACGACGAACTGTCCGGCTGCGTCATTGGGCAGTTTTCAAAACTGAAGCACCTTTCAGGTCCTAACTTCAAGGCTTTCAGACAGATTTTCCGCTGCCATCTCGAAAAAAGCTTCATCGTTCCTGGCAATACATTTGACAATGTGAGAGGCGAGTTTCCCATCGGCTTTTTCGTGTGGCGGAACGAGGACGGGGAGGTGTTCTCCGAAACCCAAGCCGATGTCTTCAACGACAAGTCCGACTACGTAGGGAAGAAAACCATTCTCTCATACGATGAAGTTCCTTCCATCAACGATTGGCTCATTGAAACTAGGAAAAGGCGGTCTTCCGTCAAAATAGGATTCCTTTCCTGTCGTTCTCACGACGTTCAGCATATTAACGACATTTACATCAAAAACGACAAAGTCCTTGTGAAATCTGCGCGAGGCTCTTGGATAACAGATTCAAACCTTATCGAAGCCTGCGTGTATTTGGCCGTTTGCCACAGCATCGAGGCAGACTGGCTGAACGACCGGGACCAGTTTCTGTGGCCGAAGGACACGTGGAAGACGGATCGGGAATTCCAGCTGGACTGCCTCGTCTTCACGCTCTTCCACGGGCAGAACCGCATTTCATGCAAGGCGGGAAATCTTAACGCAGAGCCGCAGAGCCGCGGAGAACGCAAAGACGGGAGCCTCTGCGGCTCTGCGCCTCTGCGTGAGGAAAAAATAGTCCCGAACCACTGGATTCCGTTCACGGAAGACGAGGTGGGCGCGAAGGACTGCTTCAAGTCGCATTTCATGAGCGATTTTCTGAAAGCGGCGACCGGGGCGGGACGCGCGGGACTGGCGTCCGAAGGGACGGGCGGGACGCAAGGGACGAAAGCGGGACAAGGAACGCAGGGGATCTTTTCGGCGCTTGAGTCCGCCTTCCCGTCGCAGGGAATGCTCTTCGCGGCGGAGGGCGACTCGATCTACGGCGGCGATGGTGGGGCGAGCCGTCCCGGCGAGCCGCCGCAGCCAGCCGCGCCGCTGCGGCTCGGCAAGGCGGCGCGCTCGGAGATCGCGCCCTCCCCGCTTTCCCCCGCCGCACGGCGCGTGCTCGACGCCGGGCGCGCGCTGTGGCGCCACTACCACGCGCAGCCGGACGCGCTCCCGGACGCCTCCTTCTACGACATCCGGGCGCATTTCCAGGGCTTCAAGCCGAACGGACACATGAACCCCGACTCCCCCGACGCCGAATACACGCGCCTCGTCGGCGACCTCCGAGCCGCCGAGCGCGCCCTCGCCGCGCAAATCGCCCCGAAGGTCCGCCAGCACGGATTCCTGCGCTAGTCCGCCGCGTCTTTAACCAATGCCCCCACGGATTCCTCTGCACGACCCCGCCGCCATCGCGTTCGCGACCGCCATCAGTCTGGGCTGGTGCGCCATCGCGATTGCGTGGATTGCGCGACGTTCGGTGATCGCTGAGGTTCTTCACCTCCGGACGGATGAACGCGGAGTGGTCGCGCGACTCTTGGCAATCGTGGCCCTAGTCGCATTTTCGGTTTTCGGAGGCGGAAAGTCCAGAGGGACAAACGAATTGTCCCGTAGTGACTTGCGGCAATCGAACAATGACGCTCCCATGGCCGCGCGCGGCGAGGAACCGTCCGTTCCTGAACAATGGAAGCGCTGGACTCATACAACCGGCATGGCCGACAATATACAACCATGAAAATCAAATTGTCATGCGCGCCGTTGTTCCTGCTCTTGCCGCTGCTCGTGAACGGGCAATCCGGGGATACGGGCTTTTACATTTCGACCAACAGGTTCGAATACGTGGTGACTTCAACAAACGCGACGCCGGAGGAACGTCACGACATTGCCGCAATGCTCGTGCAAGCGACATCAACCTGGGGAGACAAATCAATCGTTTGGACCGACGGAGAACAGGGTGGCGGTCGTGTCCATTACAGCCATGTTGATGTCGGAAGCCTGTTCGACGGAAAAAAAGACCTGGAAGTTCCATGCTTCTTTTCAAAGAACGAATCGAAGAACATCTACGAACTGTATGTTGGCGAAGATCTGTCGGCAAGTTATCGGAACGCCCGAGAATTCATGGCTTCGCATTCAAACGAACTCGGCGCAATCAACTCTTTTCTTTCCGCGTTTCAGGAAAAACAATGGGTATCGGCAACTCCTGAACAATTGAAAAACACATTCCATACAGGAAATGCAACGCTTTCTGAAATCGAGGATCACAGAGAAGAACTCGTAAATGGTTTTTCCGACATAAGCCTTGAAACGCCTCCCCTCGTTTCATACTTCACGAATTCCGAAATCCCGCCGGAATCATTGCGGACAAACTTGTGGGCCGCAATTCCCATTCATTTCACGGAGGTTTCTTCGGATTCGCAATCGACAAACATCTGCCACTATTATGTCTTTTCGGTGTGGATTGACGGAAAATGGAAAATTCTCGCAAGGGAATGAATAGAGCATTGTCATACGCTACGTTGTTCCTGTTCTTGCCGCTGCTCGTCTTATTGTTTATTTCCGTTCCGCCCTGCGTTGCGCGGGCGGACAGTCCGGCGGCCGTGCAATTTCGGGCGGAACGGTTCGGGACAAACGGGGTCTGGCTTGCCGAACGGAACGTGGCTGCGCTGTCGCCGACGTGCAATCCCGCCCATGACTGGACTCTTCCGGTGTCCGATCCGGAATTCGGCGTGGTGTTCGCATCGTCCAATGGAGTCGCCGCCCCGCTCGGATTTCCTCACGATTCGACAAGCATGGTTTTCCATGTCATGGTCGTTGCGGGCCTCACCTCGGCGGCGATGCCGCGCGCCACCCTTCTTGACGGCCGAATCGCGCTTCGTTTCCAGCCATGTCTCTTTCCATGGGAAGAACCGACCTTGTGCGCTGAAAGCCGTGACGGCCAGAAATGTTTTGTTTTCGACGGGCGGACATTTTCGACTCGCGGCACACAATTTCCCGCAAGCTGGACCCACCTGCTGGAAATTGCCTTCCCGACCGGCCATCCGGCGAACGAGCTTTTCGTCGGAGGTTCGCCCGCCTCGCCCGAATGGAACCGCACATGGCCCGGCTTCGTCAGGGAAATCGTGTTCGCGCTGCGACCTCTGTCAGAACCGGAAAATGCGTCATTGAGGTCATATTTCGCACTGCGGCACGGGCTTCCTTTTGCCGCGCCAACCCCAGGCGACGCCGGCCCGATTCTGGACAATTTGGGCATCCGCAGCGATTCCTTTTTTTCAACCCTGTTTCTCGTACGTTGACCAACAATTCAAGCATCCCGGAAGAGGAACTGAAGAACCGCGTCGCGCGCGACATGTTCTGCGCACTGGACTGCCAGATCCTCTTCGCGCGGCTCGCGCCGAAGGTCCGCGAGTACGGATTCCTGCGCTAGTCCGCCGCGTCTTTAACCAATGCCCCCACGGATTCCTCTGCACGACCCCGCCGCCATCACGTTCGCGACCGCCATCAGTCTGGGCTGGTGCGCCATCGCAATTGCGTGGATTGCGGGAAAATCCGGAATCACGAGATTTCTTCACCAGCGGATGGATGAACGCGGCGTGTTCGCGCGACTCGCGGTGGTCGTGGCCATGGTCGCCGTTTCGTCTTTTGGAGGAGGCGTCGCTTCCGACCGGCGGGGCCGATTACTCCGCCTGGAGCAAGCCAAAGCGAATCGCCACGAATTCACATCTGCATCACGACGCAGTCTGGGAAATTCGCGCGGCCGGACCCGACGGGCACAGAAATCAGGGAATGAAAATCACCGGAATTCGGCGTGGTGTTCGCATCGTCCAATGGAGTCGCCGCCCCGCTCGGATTTCCTCACGATTCGATAAGCATGGTTTTCCATTTCGCGCCTTCTCGCGCCGTGCGGCAAGTCAGGGAAGTGTCCTGAACAGCAGCAGGTTCACGATGAAGTCCATGCCCAGCGAGAGCCAGTGGCCGGTCTGCGGCAGGTAGAGCAGCCCGAACACGAGCAGCAGCCCAATGTTCTCCAGCCGCGCATACGGAACCGCCAGCCGCTTGGGCAATAGCACGGTCATGATCCGGGAACCGTCCAGGGGTGGAATGGGAATCATGTTGAAGAGCATGAGCGCGACGTTGGTCGAGACGTAGCAGACAAGCCACATGGCCACGACGATCGTCCACCCCGCCTCAACGAAGTACAGTTCGCTTTCGAGCCCAAGCGGATCGAGCGGCTCGGAGACAAGCGACCCGAACAGCCGCCACAGTCCGGCGGCGTCCGCGCGCGCCGCGCAGCCGCACAGAAACTCCAGCAGCCAGAACAGGCCCGCGCCCAGCATCGCCTGGAGAAGGTTCGCGGCCGGGCCGGCCGCCGCGATCATCCAGTACGCGCGGCGCGGATTGCGGCAGCGCCAGAGACTGATGGGAACGGGCTTCGCGCCGCCGAAAAGCACCCGCGAACCGGACAGCGCAAGCAGCGCCGGCAGAATGATCGACATGAACGGATCGACGTGGCGAAGCGGGTTCAGGGAAAGGCGCCCCTCGTCGCGGGCCGTGGGGTCGCCGCATTTCCAGGCCATCCAGCCATGCGCGACCTCGTGCAGAAGGAGCGCCGGCACAAGCGCGGAGAAGCTCGCAACGGCCTGAACCAGGGTGTCCAGCGTCATTTGCCGCCTCCATTCCAGCGGATTCCGGAAGAACCGAAGCCGCCTGCGCCGCGTCCGGTTTCGGAAAGCTCGTCGCAAAGCGCGATTTCCGGGCGCAGCACCGGGCAAAGCACTAGCTGCGCTATGCGGTCGCCCTTTTTCACGGCCACGGGAACGTCGCCGAGATTGACAAGGAGGATCGCGACCTCGCCGCGGTAGCCCTCGTCGATCGTGGCGGGAGTGTTGAGCAGAGTCAGCCCGGAGCGGACCGCAAGACCGCTGCGCGGCCGCGCCTGGAGCTCCGTGCCCGGAGGCGGCTCGAAGGCGAGCCCCGTGGGCACCAGGGCGCGGCCGCCTGGCGGCAGCAGCGCGTCTTCGGCGGCGCAGACGTCCATCCCGGAGTCGTCCGGATGTGCGAAACGCGGCGAAATGGCGTCGGGACGCAGTTTTTTTACCTTTAGAATCATGGTCTGCGGCGAAGCGGCGCACGCCTCGCAAAAAGAAAAAAAAGCACCGCCCCCGGCGTATCGCGTGTGTCCTTCAAACCCGTACGGATTTGAAGTGGGCG
>CAMOSH010000143.1 GCA_946624575.1 uncultured Verrucomicrobiota bacterium | reverse complement strand
GAATCCGAAACGAGGGGCTATACTATGTGGACAAGACGGAATATCTCGCGAAGATTGAGGCGCTTGACAGCTTCGTCTTCTTCGTCCGCCCGCGCCGCCAGGCCGCTATAAGTGATCTTGCGGGGTCTGTCTCTTGTAGAGTCTTCGCCTGGTAGCGAAAAAACGCCAACCGAACATGCCGATTGTGCGATACTCCCTTTGAAGGCCATTTCGGAGGGCCTCTTCGAAGGAACTAGCACAAGTGACAATCGTTGATGAGTTGCGGCAGGACCGGGAACGCGGGGCCCGACGGCTCGAAAGCGAGTACCGTGCGGGGCTTCTGACGCTCGCGCGGCGCTTCTGCGCCGACCCGGGCGATGCCGAGGAACTCGTGAACCGGACGTTCGCCGCGGTCGTCGCGGGCATCGACGACTATCTGGAGCAATCGGCGTTTTTCGGCTGGATGTGCCAGATCATGTCGAACCTCAACGTTTCGGATGGCCGCCGCAAGTCGCGGCAGCTGGAATGCGCCGACCAGGTAGCCATCGACGGCGCGGCAGACGACGAAGGGGCGGACCGCATCGTCCAGGGCGTGGACGCCTCCCTCCTCCGCGAAGCCATCGAGGAGCTTCCGCGCGAGGACAAGGAGGTCCTCCTGATGCACTATTTCATGGACCTGCCCGTCGCGAGGATCGCGCGCATCCTGTCCGCCCCGGAGGGGACCGTGAAATGGCGCCTCCACGGCGCCAGGCTGGCCCTGGGGGCCAAACTCGGAGCCGTCGCGAAGAAGCCCGGCGGCAAGGCGCTGCTCGTCGCGCTGGCGCTCTGCGGGCTCACGGCCCTCGGCGCGGCGGTGTGGAGCCTCGGCGGCCGGGAAGCCGCCGAGACCGTTTGGACGGGCGAGACCGGCGGGACTTGCTGGACGGGCGCGACCGGCGCGACCGGCGGGACGGGCGAGACGGGCGCCGGTCCCGCAAGTCCCGCCTGTCCCGCCCGTCCCCCAAGTCCTTCTGTCCCTTCCGTCCCTTCCGTCCCCGACCTTTTAACTCCCCCAACCCAACAGGAAACATCCATGAACAAGACCTCCCTTCTCTCAACCGGCCTCGCGATGTCCGCGTTGGCCGTTTCGGCTCCACGTTCCGGCCTGGCGGACACCATCGCGCACTGGGATTTCGGCAGCGACGCCGACGGCATCGCCGACTGCTCCGGCAACTGGCACGACCTCGAAAACGGCGGCGTGGCGCTCGCCGGAGGCGCGGCCGTCTTCGACGGCACGGTAAAGCCGTTGCACTCGCTCCACCCGGTCGAATTCTCTACGTCCGAAGCGTACACGATCGAATGCTTCGTGAACGCGGCCGCCCCCCATTCCGGCATGATCCTGGAACTCAGTTCCTCCATCAACGACAACGTAAACGGCTTCTATCTCCTTGCCAACGAGGGGGTCATGGCCCGCAGTTCGAGCGGATACAACGGCAAGAAGTTTTCCGCGACGGTGTGCGACGGCGCCTGGCACCACGTCGCCGTGGTGGTGGATCCGTCGGGCGAGACGTCGGCCGATCAACTGAAGCTGTACGTGGACCGGGTCGAGCAGACGGTCCAGTCGCAGAAGAGGCCCGGCACGAGGCTCCAGCCCTACCGTCTCTTCATCGGTTCGCGAAATGGCGATTCCATTCCGTTTTCGGGCAAGATCGACGACGTGCGCATTTCGCGCGGGGCGCTGGCTCCGGAGGATTTCCTCGCCGAACGCAGCACGGGAACGCTCGACGTCCGGGCGTACTGGAAATTCGACGGCGACGCGCCGCTCGCCGACGCGAGCGGGCACGGCAACGCGCTCCGCAGCGGCGCGCTCGGCGTGGCGTTCGCCGGCGGCTGCGCCTCGTTCGACGGCACGGCGAGCGACGTGCGGACGGCCGCGATGCTCGACCTTACCGACACCGCCGACGCGACGGTCGAGTTCTTCGTCCGCAAGCACGAGTCGGCGAGCGCCATGGGAATGGTCCTGGAGCATTCCGACAACTACTGGAACAACCAGCAGGGGTTCTATGTCGACATCGGCGAAAGCCGCGTGGATGCCGTGCAGGGCAATTTCCGCTTCGCCGATTCCTACAGGATGCACTTTTCCCCGGCCATCGCCATCGCGTCCGGTTGGCACCATGTCGCCCTCGTGAAGGATTCGTCGAATGCCGGGACGGGCAATTGCTCCGCGCTGTACGTCGACGGAATCCTCCAGAAGGAATCCCGCGGGTCCACAGCTTCCGGAGCCGCTCTCCGCAACGACGTCCTCTACATCGGGTCGCGGGCCAACACGGACTATTTCCTCGACGCCGACGTCGACGACGTGCGCGTCACCGCACAGGCCCTCAAGCCGTGGCAGTTTCTCCGGACGCGGACCGGGACGCTGGAGGAGACGATCGCCTACTGGCCGTTCAAGGCCGGACGGCCTTTCGAGGACGCCAGCGGCAACGGAAACGCGCTGACGGGGACGGGCGTGTCCGTGTCGGGCGAGCATGCGCTCGTGCTGAATGGCTCGCAGCGGGACCTGGCGACCATCGCGCCGCTGCCGCTCTACCCGTACGATTCGCTTACCGTCGAATGGTTCATGAAGTCGTCCATGACCTCGCAATCCGCCGTGCTGGAAACGACGCCACAATACTTCATGAACGCCGGCGCCTTCGGGGTTTTCTCGGTGGCCGGATCGACCGCCCTGGAAGCGTGCTTCAAGATGGAATACCAATACAACAACCTGCAATCCGCCTCCGGTTCCCTGGACGGCGCGTGGCACCACTACGCGCTCGTCTATGACAGAAGGCGGCCCACGGTGGACATCGTGCGGTTCTACCGCGACGGCGAGGCGGTGTCCACGCGGACGCAAAGCAAGCTGCAAGGCCCGAAGCTCTATCCGGGCGTGCTGTACATCGGCGCCAGAAACGGGTCCGACATCCCGTTCGTCGGAGAACTGGACGACATCCGCATCACGGGCAGGGCGCTCGATCCGGCGGAGTTCCTCGAAGCGAGGAGCATGCCGCAGCCGTTCACGCTGGTGATCCGGTAGGACCGAAACGAGAAAAGAGATGGCGAATTTTGGAACGGGTGCGACCCGTCGCGCGGTGTTGGCGGCGGGCGCGGTCCTTGGCATGAATGCGACGTCGTTTCCGGCTTGCGCCGCCGCGGCGGGGGCGGAGCCGCCGATCGCGAGGATCGGCGTGGTCAGCGACATCCACCTCGACGAGCCGGAGCGGGCGGGATGGTTCCGCAAGGCGCTGGAGTGGTTCCGCGACGAGGGCGTGGACGGGGTGGTCGTCGCGGGCGACATTGCGAACCGCGGACGCAGGGACGAACTCGAACTCTGCGCGCGCGTCTGGTTCGACGTGTTTCCGGACGACACGGCCCCGGACGGGCGGCACGTCGAGCGGCTGTTCATCTACGGGAACCACGACGTGGAGGCGTGGTGGTGGCACCCGGACATGAAGAGCCGCGACGAGGAGTGGAAGCGGCGGAACGCCCTCGGATGCGAAGGACTTTACGCCCGGGCCTGGGAGGAATGCTTCCACGAGCCGTATTCGCACGTCTGGCGCAAGGACGTCAAGGGAATCCCGTTCGTCGGTTTCCACTGGCAGGACGGAAAGGCGGACGGCCGGGGCTACCGTCCGCCCGTCGAGGAGTGGATGGCCCTGCACGGCGGGGAGTTCGACCCCTCGCTTCCGTTCTTCGTGATCCAGCATCCGCATCCGAAGGACACGGTGTACGGGCCGGACGCCTGGGGACACGACGAGGGCGGGACGACGCGCGCGCTGGCCGGCTTCCCCAACGCCGTCGTGATCTCCGGCCATTCGCACTACTCGCTCACGGACGAGCGCGGCGTGTGGCAGGGCTCGTTCACCTCCATCGGCGCCTCGTCGCTCTACGACAGCTCCGTCGAATACGCCGAGGCCGAAAACGGGAACCGCAACCGCTTCGACCCCGTCGAAAAGGACGCGGAGCGCCGGCGCATCATGCGCCCGGCGTCGACCGGGGGCCACCAAGGGATGCTGATGGACGTCTTCCGCGACCGGCTTGCGATCCGGCGGCGGTGCTTCGTCCGCGACGCCCCGCTTGGCGATGACTGGATCGTCCCGCTCCCGGCGTCGCCCGGATCGCCGTTCGCCTTCCCGGAGCGGGCCGCGCGCCGGTCGGCGCCGGAATTCCCGGACGGCGCGACCGTCTCGGTCTCCTTCCATGCGACACCTCCCCCGTGCGCCCGCAAGGGATTCGACGAACCGTGCGCGCGGGTGTCGTTCCCCGGCGCCGTCCCCGTCGGCGGGTGCCGGACGTTCGAATACGATGTGCGGGCCGTCGCTCCGGACGGCCGTCCCGTCGTTTCCCGCCGGGTGCTCGCTCCTGATTTCAACGCCGTTCCGCCGGACGCCGAACCCGGCGGCGAATGCCTCTTCGCGCAGTCCGAGCTTCCCCCCGGCGTTCCGCTGCGCTTCGAAGTGCGGCCCGTCGAATGCTTCGGGCGCGCCGGCGCGCCGGTCGTTTCGGCCCCCGTGGCGCTTCCCGCCGCCTTGGCCGTGGAGGAGGCGGACACGTGGGGCGGACGCAGGGAGCATCCCGCCGTGGTGAACCCCGTGGCGGGCGACGAGCCGGGGGCCGTCGTGTCCCTGCGCGGCGAGTGGGAGTTTTCGACGCGCGGCGGGAACCACCAGCGCAACGGCGTCTGGAAGCATTTCCAGGATCAGGAAACTTGGCCGGAGTCCCGGACGATCCGGGTGCCCGGCTGCTGGGAGGCGCAGGGCGTCGGCGCGCCGGGAATGTCCGCGCGCTGGGACAACGGGGGCGACCACAACGCCAAGCCCATCCGCCACAGGCACATGGGCAACGGGTGGTACCGGAACACGGTGCCGATTCCGTCCTCGTGGGCCGGGAAGCGCATCTGGCTCAGGATCGGCGGCGCCAGGGCGTGCGGCTGGTTCTGGGTGAACGGGCGCCAGGTCGCCCTCGTCGGGAACTACTGCGGCACGGGGAAGTTCGAAATCACGGATATCGTGGCGCCGGGCGCGGAGGCCGTCGTCGTCGCGCAGGTCTCCAACGCGCGTCCCTCGCGCAAGGGGCAGACGAGCGCCATGCACCGCTGGGGCGGGCTCTACCGCGACGTGGAACTCGAAGCCACGCCCGAAACGTTCATCGACGACGCCTGGGTGCGCGGCGATTTCGACGGGCGCGCCGCCGAGGCGCACGTGGCCGTGGCGGGGCTCGGCGCGGCCGGGTGCCGCGTCCGGTTCACCGCGGACGGCCGCTCGGTCGAGGCCGCCGCGGCGCCGGACGGTGCGGAAACGGTCCTGCGGCTTCCGCTCCCGGACTTGCGCGCGTGGTCGCCCGGGCATCCCAACCTCTACACCGGCGTCGTGGAACTCGTGCGCGGCGGTGCGGTCGTCCACGAGCGGCGCGAGCGCTTCGGCGTCCGCAAGCTCGAAGTGCGCGGCAAGGACCTCTTCCTCAACGGCGAGCCGTTTTTCGTGCGTGGCTTCGGCGACGACAGCATCTACCCGCTTTCCGGCCATTCGCCGGCGGACCGTGATTTCCACCGCGCGCATCTGGCGAAGGCCCGCGAGGCCGGCTTCAACTTCGCGCGCCTGCACACGCACTGCGAGGTTCCGGAATACTTCGAGGCGGCCGACGAACTCGGCGTTCTCGTCCAGCCGGAGCTGCCGTACTACAGCGACATGACGACGGAGGCCTTCGAGTTCGACCCGAAGCGCGACTTGGAGGAACTTTGGCGCAACTACCGCCGCCACCCGTCGTTCGCCGTCTATTCGATGGGCAACGAGGGGTCGTTCGGCCCGGTGCTCGACCGGCGGCTCCACGATTTCGCGAAGGCGATGGATCCCGACCGCCTCAAAATCAACCAGGACTGCCACGAGGCGCGCTTCAACCCGCCCGAGGCGTCGGACTGGGAAGGCGGGCCGACCAAGCCGTGGCCGCGCGGAAGCGTGGACCCGGACCGCCCGTTCGTCTGCCACGAGTACCTCAACCTCTGCGTCAAGTGCGATCCGCGCGACGAGAAGCGCTACACGGGAGTCTGGCAGCCGCCGGCGCCGCGCGCCGCGCGCGAAAAATGGCTTGCCGCGCGCGGACTCGGCAAGGAGTGGGCCGACCGCCTGCAGGACGCGCAGCACGCACTCCAGCGCCACTGGCAGAAGCACGGGATCGAATCGGCGCGCAAGGATCCGTTCTGCGACGGCTACTGGTTCTGGACTATCGTCGACGTGGTGGTGGAGCAGAACGGCACCTACACGGCGCAGGGGCTTTTCAACCCGTTCTGGGAGCCGAAGCGCGGAGGTTTCTCCGCCGCCGACTTTGCCCGGTTCAACGGGCCGTCGTGCGTCCTTCTCGACATCCCGGACGACGACCGCCGCGTGTACGGCTCCGGCGACGTCCTTGACGCGGATTTCCTCGTGGCGCACTACGGCGGGGAGACGATCCGCGACGCGGCTCTCGACTGGCGCCTCGTCTCCGGCGGGCGCACCCTCGCCGGGGGCCGCCGCGCCATCGGCGACGTCGCCCCCGGCCCCGCGCGCAAGGTGGCGGCGGCGGCGATCGCGTTCCCTGACGTGGACCGCCCCGTCAAGGCGACGCTCGTCGCGTCCGTGGACGGTATCATCGCCAACGGTTGGGACTTCTGGATCTTCCCGCGCCGCAGTGTCCGCGACGGCCGCGGCATCGCGGTCACGCCGTCGCTTTTCGACGCGGTGGCGGCGCTCTACTCCGGGATTTCCCGGACGGGAACGCCGGAAGCCGCGAACGCGGCGGTCGTCATCGCCGAGGCCGGTTCGCCGGAGGTCGATGCGGCGCTCTCGCGCGGCTGCGGCGTCGTCGCCGTCGGCAAGGCGGAGGGCGTTCCGAACGCGTCGCTCGGTTGGTGGTTCATGGGCGACCAGGTCGGCACGGCCCTGCTCGACCACCCCGTTTTCGGCGAACTTCCCCACGAAGGCTTCCTCTCGCCGCTGCTCTTCCGCGTCGTCGGCAAGGGGCGTCCCCTCGGGGACGGGAGCGGCATGGCCGGCAAGTCGCTTCTCATGGTCGGCGAGGGCGGGACGGACTGCTACGCGTATGTCGCGGAGAGCGCGCGCGGCGGCGCCCGTCTCGTGGAGAGCTTCGGCCTCGACCTGCTTTCGGGCAAGCCCGAGGCGGCGGCCATCCTCGACGGCATGGTCGCCCGGGCGCGGGAGAAGGCCGACGGAACCGAAACGCCGGCGTCCCCGGACGGCCTCCTGTGGATCGACGGGCGCGACCTCCCGCTCGAAGGCCGAGCCTTCGACGACACGGCCACCTACTACGAGCGTCTCCCGGCGAACGTCTCCACGAACGTGAACGGCGGCGTCCGCTCGAAGAAGCGCCACACGGCCGGAATGCAGTTCCGCTTCTCCACCGATTCGCGGAAGCTCGTCTTCCGCTGGAAGCCGTCCGACGGGAACGAACTCGCGTTCGACCACATGCCAGCCACCGGGGCGAGCGGGATCGACGTCTACCGGTTCGACGCGGACGCCGGCCGCTGGCGCTACGTGCGCACCGGGCGGATCGAGAAGCCGGCGGAGGCGCGCCTCGAAATCCCGTGGACGCCCGGCGACGCGTGTCTCGTGAACCTGCCGCTCTACAACGGGCTGGAGTCCTTTTCGCTCGGGATCGAGTCCGGCGCGTCCGTCCGCCCGGCGCCCCCGCGCCGCAGCGGCGTCGAAAAGCCGGTCGTGTTCTACGGCACGTCGATCACGCAGGGCGGATGCGCGTCGCGGCCCGGCGCGGCCTTCGTCAACATCGTCGGCCGCGATCTCGACGTTCCCGTCGTGAACCTCGGGTTCTCGGGGTCGGGCGTGATGGAACGGGAGATGTGCGACCTTCTCGCCCGGATCGACGCGAGCTGCTACGTGCTCGACTGCCTCTGGAACATGGGCACCGTCACCGGCGACAGATCCGGCAACGCCAACGGGTGCATCCCGGGCCGCAACGTGGAGGAGAACCTGGAGCCCTTCCTCCGGAACCTGCGCGCGAAGCGCCCCGGCGTGCCGATCGTGCTGGCCGAGCAAAGCGACGTCTCCGGCGGCGGGCCGAACGTCAAGGACCGCCACCTCCGCGCGCTGTACGAACGGCTCCTCGCGGAGGGATGGACGAATCTCGTGTATCTCCCGAAGCGCGGCATGTACGGGCCGGACGGCGAGGGCACCGTGGACGGCATCCATGCCAGCGACGCCGGAATGGCCTCGCTGGCGAAGGCGTTCGGCCGCGCCGTCGCCAAAGCGCTCGGCCTGCCGCGCAACTGATACCGCCTCCCTCCTGCTTTCACCATGAAAACCTTCCCGATCCGCGGCGTTGCCGCGTCCCTTTTTGCGTTGCTCCTTGCGGCGTCGCCTTCCGGCGCGGCCGACGCCGTGCTTTCGCCTGGCGGCAGGGTCCGGCTCTCCTCCGGAGGCCGCGACTGCTTCCTCGAACCGATGGCCTTCCTGGAGGGATGGGCCGCCGCCAAGCCCGCCGGCGGATACGAAATCGAAGAGCCGGGCAAGGTGTCGCTGGTGATGAAAGAGGGCAAGCGCCCGGTGCTGGACGTCGCGGTGTCGCTCCAACCGCTGGACGGCGGACGGGCGCGGTTCGAATGCGCCTTCACCGCGCTCGAAGACGTGTCGCTGGACTCCCTCGGCGTCTCCGTCGAATACCAGGCCGGCGACGTGGCGGGGAGGCCGTGGAGGGCAGGGGAGAAACGCGGCGTTTTCGCGCATCCCGCGGACGGCGGCGCGCATCTCGCGACCGGGGTCTGCTCCGTCGTCGAACTCCCGGTCGGCGCCGGTGGGGCGTCGCTGGAGCTGGTGTCGTCCGCTCCTGTGGACTTCCTCTTCCAGGACAACGCGCGGTGGGGGCGCGACACGTTCGTCGTGCGGATCGGCGCGCTCGGACGCGCGGCGCTCGCCAAGGGCGGGACGGCGCGCTTCTCGTTCGACCTCTCCGCGACGGACGGCGCGCTGGACGTCCGCGACGCGCGGCCCTGCGTGATCGAAGCCGGGCCGGACTGGATTCCGCTCGACGTGCGGCGCTACGTCGAACCTGGGAGCGCGCTGGACTTTTCCGGCATGGGCTTCGCCGACGCCCCGGCCGGCAAGCATGGATGGCTGCGGAACGTCGGCGGGCGTTTCGAGTTCGAGGGCCGGCCCGGCGTCGAACAGCGCTTCTTCGGCGTGAACCTGTGCTTCTCGGCCAACTTCCCCGACCACGCCCTCGCAGAGACGCTGGCCGCGCGCTTCCGGCGCCTCGGCTACAACGCCGTCCGCATCCACCACCACGACGCCATGTGGACGCAGTCGGAGGAAAACCGGGACCGCATCGACTACTTTCTCGCGAAGTGCTTCGAAAACGGGATCTACGCCACGACCGACCTGTATGTCTCGCGCGGCCGGGTCATCCCCTGGCGCAGCCTCGGCGTGGATCGCGACGGCACGGTGAACGACCACCTCTTCAAGCTGCTTTGCGCCGTCTGGGATCCGGCGTTCGAAAACTGGGCGGAGTTCGCCGAGTCCTTCCTGCTCCACGAAAATCCGTACACCGGGCGCCGCTACGTCGACGAACCGGCCATGCCGCTTCTGTCGCTCGTCAACGAAGGCGCGTTCTTCGTCGGGTGGTACCGCGGCGACGGACGCGACGACCCGCGCGTGGCGGCGTCGTGGAAGGCGTGGCTGGAGGCGAAGCGGGCCGTCGATCCGGCGTTCGCGCCGGGACTTACGCCCGATCAGACGCCGCGCACGTACTGGGAGCGCGACGTCCCGCCGGCCGTGGCGCAGTGGACGGGCGAACTGGAGGCGAACATGGTCGCGCGCATGACGGCGCGCCTCCGCGCCATCGGATGCAGGGCGCTCCTCTCGAACGACAACTGCGGCTCGCACTACGCCTCCCTCCAGAAGACCGCCGCGGGATACGGCTACGTGGACGACCACTTCTACATCGACCACCCGACGTTCCCCGTGACGCCGTGGCGCCTTCCCGCCGGCAGCCGCAACGAGAACCCGATCCGCGGCTCGGCGCCGCTGCCGCCGTCCGAACAGGCCTTCACGCGCATCTTCGGCAAGCCGTTCACGGTTTCCGAGTGGAATTTCCCCGATCCGGCTCAGTGCCGCGCCGCGGGCGCCCTGCTGGCCGGGACGATGGCGGCCCGGCAGGGATGGAACGGCCTCTTCCGGTTCGCCTATTCGCACACGCGGGACGGTCTCGGCGACCGCGACGCCGCCGGACCGCACTTTTTCGACCTCGCCACCGACCCGCTCGCGCAGGCCTCCGAACGCGTCGTGGCGTGCCTTTTCGCGCGCGGCGACCTTCCGCCCCTGCGGGAGGGCGTCGCGCTGTGGTGCACCGACGAAAGCGCCGCCGCGGCGGACAAGACGTATCTCGGCGCGCCCCCGTGGTGCGACGCCGCGTGGAAAATGCGCGTCGGCACGTGCCTTTCGCCGGAGGACGCCGGACCCCTTCGCGCGATACGCCGCGAAGAGGCGGACGACATGGCCATGCCCGACGCGCCGCCGGACGACGGCGCCGTCCGCATCGACCGCGAACGCGGTTCGATCGCGGTCGCGACGCCGCGCACGTGCGGCGGCTTCGCCGAA
>CAMOSH010000142.1 GCA_946624575.1 uncultured Verrucomicrobiota bacterium | reverse complement strand
CCTTCTGGCCGTTTCGCCGGAGTCCAAGGCCTATTCGTCCGGCGTTTCGTGGTTTTCGCGGCGCCACTGGCGCATGGTGAGCCCGGTCGTTTCCTTGAAGAGCCGCGCGAGATGGCTGTCGCGGGCGAAGCCGCAGTCGGCCGCGATTTCGGTCATGGTCCGGTTGGTGGAGGAGACGAGCGTCTTGACGCGCTCGATGCGCTCGCGCAGCACCGCCTCGCGCACGGAGAGGCCGAGCCCCGAGCGGAAGTGCTTGTCGAGGTAGCTGCGCGAGCAGCCGGCCGCCCGGGCCACGGCGGGCACGGAGACGCCCCCTGTGGCGGCGTGGGACCGGATGAAGGCGAACGCGCGCGCGATGGCGGGGTTCTTCATCGCGTCGTAGCCCGTCGATCCCCGCGTCACGACCGAAAGCGGCGGCAGGGCGACGGCGCACTCCTTCGGTTTCCGCCCGTGCATCAGGTCGTCGAGCATCGCCGCCGCGATCTGCCCGCGACGGTATCCGCCCGTGTGGATGCTGGAGAGGGCGGGCACGGTCGATTCGCAGAGCAGCGGGTCGTTGTCCACGCCGAGCACGGCAATCTCCTCCGGAACCTTGATGCCGCCCACGAGGCAGGCCTCCAGCACGAGTCGCGCGCGCCCGTCCATCGGCGCGAAGACCGCGGTCGGCTTCGGCAGTCTGCGCAGGAAGCGGACCAGGCTCTTGCGCTCGACCGCCCAGCTGCGCTTTTCCTCCTCCGTGAACGAGTCGCGCACCTTGCAGCCGAATCCGGCCGCCGCCACCGTTTCCGCGAATCCGCGCCGCCGCTCGGCGCTCCAGTAAAGCCCGCCCGGCTCGCCGACGAAGGCGAACGACGTGTATCCGCGTTCCAGATAGTATCGCGCCGCCATTTCCCCGATGGCGTGGGAGTCGCGCCCGACCCACGGCACGTCCTGCATCGGGAAGTCCGGCGCGATCATGTCGGGCGAGGGCTCCACGAAGACGACCGGGGCGTGGAACGCGGCGATGTCGCGGACCCCCGGGCGCGTGAGACCCGTCACGATCACGCCGTCCGCTCCGCCGTCCTTCGCCAGGTCGAGCAGCTGTTCGCCCGGGCGCCCCTCCATGAACATGCAGAACCACGGCCCGTGTGCCGCAGCGTAGTCGAAGATGCCGCGCAACGTCGATCGCGCGCCCTTGAGCGCCGTCGAGATGAAGATCGCGACCTTCGGGATGGAATGGGTACCCGACATGGCGGCTTAGTGCAGAAGCTTCGAAAGGGGAAGGACGAAATCGAGGAATTACTATCACATTCCTTCCGGCAAAGCAATGACTTTATGGTCAACTATTCTTTATTTTCGTGATTAGTTGACCCAAAAGTTTCACATAATCGCGAGTTTTGGGTCAACTAAATCAATTTTTCCAGATTAGTTGACCCATTATTCGACCGCCGCCGTTTTCCCTCCGTATTCAAATAGATAAAAACTTTTCCGCAATTCGTGGTGTTTTCTCAAGGTGGACTCGACTATAGTCAGCCCCGCAAGCGCGAATTGCGCTTCGCGACCGGCGCTTCCCCGGCCCCCGACGACAATCGAAACGCGGATTCCCCAAAATAAGGACAACACGATGAACAGACTCGTCACCAGACTCTCGGCTCTCGCCATTCCGGCGCTGTGCGCGACAAGCGCCGCCGCGCGCACCGTCTCGGTCGCCTCCGTTGGCGAAAGCGCCGCGGCGCTAGCCTTCGGCGACGCCGACGGCAAGACCTACCGGCTCGCAGTCTGCTACGGCGACGAGGACGGCGGCGTCACCACCGACGGCTGGGACGCCTGCGACGTCCTCGGCTCCGTCGGCGCGGCCGAGACCTCGCGCACCGTCGCGCTCCCCGCCGGCTGGGGGAGTACGGCAACGCATCTGCGATTCTTCCTGCTTACGCCGGAAATCCCCGAGGACGCCACGCGCGTCGAATACCTCCAGTCCACGGGAGCGCAGTTCATCGACACCGGCATCCGCGGCAGGGTCGGTATCACTGCGGAGGTCGATGTCCTATGGACTTCCTCCGCCGACAAGACGCTGCTCGGCAGCCGCAACGGCTCCAGCCACCGGTTCTTCGTCGTCCACAACAACGGCGGCAAGCTGGGCTTCGGCCTCGACGGCACGTTCCAATACTGGACCTCCGCCGTCCACACGTCCTTCAACAACCGCTACGTCGTGCGGAGCGCCCTCCTGGACGGCAGCCAGATGTGTACGCTGGACGGTGCGGCCGTCGGGAGCGGTTTCTCGATTTCGAGTTCGTTCGACTCCGGGAACGACATGTACCTGTTCGCCTGCAACGACAACGGCTCCGGATGCCTCTGGTCCAGCGCCCGCGTCTATTCGGCGAAGATCTGGGAGAGCGACGCCCTCGTGCGATGGTTCGTCCCGTGCCTCGACCCGAACGGCGACCCCGCGATGTTCGACCGCGTGTCCGGCAACTACTTCTACAACGGAGGCACCGGCGCGGATTTCGCGACCGGCGGCACAATGTCGAGAAACGACGACGTTTCGGCCTCCAGCGCGACGGTCTCCCCGTCTTCGCGCTCCGTGAAGGTCGTCTCGGCCGCCGCCGGATCGGCCACCCTCGCGTTCGGCACGGCCGACGGCAAGGCCTACCGCCTCGCCGTTTGCTACGGCGACGAGGACGGCGGCGCGGACACGAACGCCTGGGACAACTACGAGATCCTCGGCACCGTCGCCGCCGCCGACACCTCGCGAATCGTAGCCTTGCCCGCCGGGTGGGGAAAAACCGTCACGCACCTGCGCTACTTTCTCCTCGCGCCGGAAATCCCCGACGGCGCCACGCGCGTCGAGTATCTGGAATCGACCGGGGCCCAGTTCATCGACACCGGCGTCCGCGGCAAGGTCGGCATCACCGCCGAGCTGGACCACTCGTGGGTTTCCGCCGCCGACAAGACACTGCTCGGCAGCCGCAACGGCTCCTCCCACCGGTTCTTTGTCCTCCACAACAACAAGGGGCGGCTCGGCTACGGCCTGGACGGCACGTTCGCCTACTACAAGGGGGCGGCCGACACGAGCTACGACACCCGCTACCTCGCGCGGGCGAGGATGCTCGACGGCGAGCAGTCGCTCGTTCTGGACGGTACCCCCTACGGAACGGCGGGAACGAGCACCAGCTCGTTCGACAGCGGAAACGACATGTATCTTTTTGGATGCAACGACAACGGATCGCTCGCCCTTTCCGCCAGCGCGAAAGTCTATTCGGCGAAAATCTGGGAGGGCGACACCCTTGTGCGCTGGTTCGTCCCGTGCCTCGACCCGAACGGGACGCCCGCCATGTACGACCGCGCCACGGGCGCCTGGTTCCGCAACGGCGGCACCGGCGCGAATTTCGCGACCGGCGGCGCAATGCCGGCCGCCTTGACGGTCTCCTCCTCCAGCGCGACCGTCGCCGCGCCGATGCCGCCTTCTGTGCGCTATGCTTACCTGGAGTCCGACGGGATGGACGACTACGTCGACCTCGGCGTCGTCGGGAAGGACGGCACGAAGATGGTCGCCGAGATGGAGTGGGTCGCGATTCCGGCGGACGGCGTCTTCTGCGGCGCGCGCAAGGACTCCGGCGACACCCGATTCTTCCTCTACAGCTCTTACCAGAACGTCCAGCGCTACGGATACGCAAGCGGGAGCCCGACCGTGAAGAAGAACGGTAGCTCCGTCCGGCAGAGCACCGGCGTGCGGTATCGCGTCACCTCGCAGCTGGAGGCCGGCGCGCAGACCGTCTCGATCCAGCGGCTCGACAACGGCGCATGGGTTGATGACGCAGTCAACGAGGACACCGCGGCCGGACCCGTGGACACCGGGCTTCCACTCTATCTTTTCGCCCGCAACAAATACGGCGAGGAGGCAGACTGCTTCTGCGCCGTCCGCGTGTATTCGTTCAAGCTCTGGCAGAAGGACGGTAGCGGCGACTACCAGCTCGTGCGTCATCTCGTTCCGGCTAAGACCTTGGACGGCGCCGCCGCGCTCTGGGACCGCGTCTCGGAGACCTGGTTCTTCAACGCCACCGGCGCGGGCGCTCTCGCCGCCGGCGCCGAATCGCCGTGGCCGGACGGCTTCGTGATCAACGTGTGGTAGACAGGCCATGAACCCACCGTCACTCGTCACCCGTCTCTCGTCACTCGTCACGGTCGCGGCGTTGTCGGGTTCCGCCAACGCCGCGACTTCCGACTTCACCCGCACGGCCGTCCCGAACTGGAACGGCCGCGAAGGCGTCACGTTTGTGCGCTACGACAGCAAGGACAGCGGCAAGGTCTACGGCTCGGCGTTCGTCTTCGATCTCTCGAAGGGCTACCGCCTGCGGACATGGCTGGGCGACACGAACGCCGAGGGCGCGAACCGCGCCACGCTCGGCGCCATGGCCGAAACCATCTTCGCCGAGGGCGGCGTCGCCCCCATCGCCGGCATCAACGGCGACTACTTCAACATGGACTATGACGTGGCGCGTCCGACGGGCATGACCATCTCGAACAGCCGCCGCGTCCATGGCGGCTGGAGCAACGGGAACTCGACCGACTACTGCTACCTCGCGGAACTCGGCGACCACAACCTCTACCACGGAAAACTCGACTGCGCCGCCGGCTATCCGGGCGGCGACCCCACGCAGTCCTGGCAGGTGAACGCGCTTGGAAGGAAGGTCCGCAACACCGTCCGCACCAACTACCAGAACTACCCGGTCAAGGCAGGCGCGATCAACCCCGTGGGGGGCGGCGGCTCCGCCGACGGCTACGACTTCTCGACGACCATCGGCAACTACCAGAGCCGCAACTACTACTACCGCACGCTCGTCGGCATCGGCACCAATGCGGTCGGCGTCGCCACGAACCTCGTCCTCTTTTCCAACACCGTCTACGATGGCGTCCTCGGTTCCGGAATCGGGCAGTCGCCCTTCCGCGACGTCGACGCCTACCAGATGATGATCGACCTCGGCTGCAACGAGGTCGGCGAGCTCGACGGCGGCGGCAGTGCGACGATCTGGAGCGAGTCCTGCCCGAGCCTGCAGAACTTCTTCCGGGGCGGCACGACCGCCCACGGCGGCTATGTGAACGCCTGTCGCGACTCCTCCCCGCGCGCTATCGCGAACGGCCTCTTCGTGATGCCGCCCCCGACGGCTCCCGACACGGTGGCGATCCGGGGCGCGAACACCTACCCCGACTTCGACGAGGCGCTTTTCGCCGTCGTCCAGAGCGATCCCATCGCCATCGTCGGCGAGGCGGCGATCTCCTCAACCAACGCCGCCGCCGGCCGCCTCTTCTCCTTCACCGATCCGGCCGATGCCGCGAAGATCCGCTCCGTCGCGCAGCCAGGCTACATCGGCGAGGCCGTCGCCTCCGCCACCGCCGGCCGATACACGCTCTCCTGGACGACCGCACGCGCCGAGCTCCCCGTCCCCTGGTTCCACGCCTACTCCGCCTCCAACGACATCAAGGGCGGACGCTGGCACCAAGTTGCCGTGCGCTCCGGCGGCGCGTGGCCGATCCGCCCCGGCCAGGACGGCGTCTTTCAGGCCTATTCCAGCCGCGATGCCCGCCCGCGCGTCGAAGCGACGCTCACGCCCTACGGTGGCCATCTGCCCTCGAAGCTGCCCGGCCTTCTCGACGAGGCGGTCGCGCGCGGCGACCGCGCCGCGCTGGTCGCCGTCGAGGAGGATGACGGATCGCTCTCCCTGCGCGGCCTCGCCCTCGTCGCCGGACAGCCCGCATGGGTCGCCCTCGTGGGCGTCGTCCCAACGCCCGGCGTCCTCCTTCGCATCGCCGCCGAATTCGATTTCTCCGGCGACACGCCGATCGTGAGCTACTTGGCCTCCACAGGGGGTTCGGGGGCATCCCCCGTCCTTTCCCGCCTCCGCTTCGCCACGGGCGAGACGTGGCTGCCGTCCGCCGGCTCCGGGCGCGCCCTCGCCGGCGGCGTCGCGATCGCTGGCTCCGCCGCCGTTACCGCGCTTCGCGGCACGGCGGACCTCCCGGCAGGGCTGTCCGCCTGGCGCGACGAAGCCGATCCCTCCGCGCGCGGCGCCTACGCCGTCGCCGTCCTCGGCGACCTGCATTTCGACACGCTGCCCGAATCGGTCTACCATGCGGGCTACGACGAATCAAATCCCTACGCGCAAACCCAGCACGAGGAATTCCGCCGCAACGGCGAAATGTGGCGCGACCGCATCCCCTCGCTTCTCGCCGCCAGTTCTGCGCTCGCGACGACAGGCGCGAGTCCCCCCACCCGCTTTCTCCTCCAGCTCGGCGACCTCGTGCAGGGCGACTGCTACAGCGACGAAATCCATCGCCAGATGCTCGACGACGCCATCGCCGCGACCCGCGCGCCCTACGCCGCCGCCGGGGGTTCGGGGGTGTCCCCCGACCGTTTGCCCTTCCTCACTCTCGTCGGCAACCACGACTACCGCAATTCCCCCCATGGCCGCGGCGTCTATTTCGACTGGGCGGAAACGCTTCTCACCCGCGAGCTTGGCGAGGCGGCGGCCTTCCCGCTCTTCTCCTTCCGCATCGACGACGACCGCTGGATCTTCTGCGACTTCGAGCGGGTCTCCCTCCTCGATGTCGCCGCCGAGATTTCCGCCGATCCGGATGCCCGCTACGTCTTCCTTGTCACGCACGGGCCCTTCACCGCCTACGACAGCGCGAACTGGCGCTGGCGCCTGAGCGCCTGGACGGGCAAGGGCGGCACCGGGGAGGGTGTCGCGGAGCTCTTCGAGGCCATCTCGCGCCGCCGCGCGATCATCCTCTCCGGCCACACGCACACCACGGCCTTCTACCGCAACGAGAACGAATTCGGCGGCTACACCGAATTCACGGCCAACTCCGTCTGGGAGGACGCCGCGCTCGCCACGGCCGAACCGATCCACGACCGGCCCGCGCAATACGGCACCTGCCGCCGCTCGCAGGTCTCCGCCTCCCTTCTCCCCGACTACGACGCCGACATCGCCTTCTTCAAGGCGGGCCTGCGGGAATACTTCTTCAGCCTCGCCGCGGGCCACTACCGCCTCGAAGTCACGGACGACCGCGTCCGCATGCGCTTCTATCCCGGCGCGGCCGCCGAACCCGGCCGCGTCTTTGACCTCACTCCCGGTCCCGTGCCGTTCTCCGGAACGTTTCTGATTCTGCAATAAACGAGGAAACCGCCATGCCCCTGTCTCTCGTCCACTCGTCACTCGTCGCTTCCGCGCTTGCGACCTTGGCCGCAAGCGCCGCCGCCGTTCCCTACGCGAACGACTTCTCCACCCGCGTTTCCGGCCCCTCGCCCTCCGACCGCTGGATGGAGACGGCCTATTCCGAAGGACCGCTCGCCCGTAGCGTCGCGGACGTCACCTCCGTCTCGCCCTATTCCGGCGCGACCGCCTACCAGGACGCCTGGGCCGCAAAGGCGGGCTGGTCCTCCGGCGCGGTCGCCTTCACGGTCGCGGATGACGGCGGAAACGCCGCCGCGCTCGCCAACGGAACGCGGTCCGCCTACGCCGCATCCTCCGTCGTCGTGCAGCCGCTCGGCAACGAGTTCACGACCGGGACGCTCCGCGTCTCCGTCGACATCCGCACCCCGCCGCAGACGGACAGCCTCAATCCCGCCGGCAACGCGATGGCGATGTTCGCGCCGGTCTACAAGGCGGGTCTCGACCTCGCCGCGACCGATCTTCCCATCCCGATGCGCTTCGGCCCCGGCAGCCTGAAGAGCGGCGACACGTGGAACCTCCGCGCCCTCTCGCGTGGCCCCGCGCCGACGACCTACGGGCAGAGCGACTCACTCTGCGCAATCGACGCCGGAGGGTGGGTCCGCTACGAGTCGACGCTCGACCTCGCCGCCGGCACCTATACGGCCACCTTCGCCGACCTCGGCACGGCGCATCCGACGTTCGACACGGAGCCGATGTCGTCCCGTCCGTTCCGCACGTGGATCAACAACGTCGAAACCACGACACTCTCCTTCCAGGACGCCCTGACCGACGAAACCGGCGGCATCGCCGGCATCGCGCTCTGGACGCAGGGATTGAAGCAGGCGGCCGACGCCGCCGTCGCGCCGATGTTCGACAACGTCCGCGTCTGGCACGACGGCGAGCTCGTCTACGAGAACGACTTCGCCCTGCGCCGCTACCGCCAGATCGCCCCCGCCGCCACTACCGCCGGCGCCTACGCGCCCGTCCCCACGACGAACGCCGTCCTGTCGGCGCGCTACGACCACGGCACGTGGGAGAACGACTACGGGGTGGAAGAAGCCCCCGCCGGCCTCCTCGTGCCCGAATCGGGGACGGACGGCGCGGACTGCGAAGGCTGGGACGGCTGGCGCCGCCGCGCCGGCGGCGCGGGCTTCTCGCTACTCGATCCGAACAAGAACGGCGGCTACGGCTGGGCCAACGGCACCGTCCTGCGCGTCACGAAGAAGAACACGCTCGGCGTTCTGGCCGTGCCGCTTGGACAGGCGGTCACGAACGGCAAGGTCCGCCTCCGCTTCGACCTCATGCCCGGCCGCAAGAGCGTCATGGGCAACTACACCGAGGCCTTCGCCTTATGCTTCCTCTCCGGCGGCGGAATGGGCGAGGCCGCCTACACGGGCTCCACTTCCCGCGACACCATCTGGAAGGGCAAGGCCGTCTGCGGCGCCGGCTACTACATGAACGGGTCGGCGAACAGCGAATACAACCCCGGCAACGTTGTCTATGGCGCCGGGACGCTCAAGGCCAACTACTCGCCGACGACCTCCGCGCAGATGTGCCACTGGCACCGCTACGTCGTCACCGCCGACCTTGACGCGAGGACCTACGAGTTCGCGGTCTACAAATACGGCACGACGGGCCAGCCGGCGGACTACGACGTCTCGTCCCTCGCGCCCATCGCCGAGAAGGGTTCGCTCTCCTTCATGACCGACGCCCCCGCCGCGATCGACTCGCTCTTCCTCGCCTCGCAGGGCCATGGCAGCGTCGGCAGCGCCAACGCGAGCTCGTTCGGCGACACTGGACTCGTCTACGGCAAGTTCCCGCTCTTCGACAACCTTCGCGTCTGCCTCGTCGAGGCGGACGGCTCCGACGGCATCGAGCTCTACCGCTGCGACTTCGAGGAGAGCGTGCGGCGCGCCCTGCGCCCCGCCGCGACGCTCGCCGCCGCGATGGATCGCGAGGGCGCGGACCGCTGGACCCGCCGCGGGGCGCCCTACGGAACGATCGCCGTCGAGCGCGGCGACGCGCGGAACCCGGCCGCCGTTCTCGCCGGCATGAACGCCGGCGAAGGCTACACCGTGCAGCCGCTTGGCGACATCTCCAAGGGCTCCGCCACGGCAACATTCTGCGCCGACATCCGCCCGCCGCGCTTCTGGTCGCGTGCGGACGGCGCCGTTCTTGTCGAACTCGGCGGCGACGACTACGCCCAGGGCGTCAACTCGCCCGCCGGCGCCTGGCGCGCCACCGCGCCGCGCATCTCCGTCGGCTTCGCCTGCGGCGCCGCCGAGAAGACCTTCGGCCGCTACGAGTCGTTCGCGTTCGCCGCCGGGACGCAGACTGGGCTCTCCCTTTACGACGCCGCCGTCGACCCGACGCACTGGTACCGCTTCCGCATCAAGGCCGACCCCACGGAAGGGACGTTCTCCGTGGATGTCTTCGACCAAGGCACCGCGCATCCGGATGCCTCCGCCGCCAACGGCACACGTTTCGCGACATTCGTCCACTTCGCCCTGCCGTCGTTCGGTCCCCTCGGGCTGACTACGCTCGGCCTCGGCGGCTCCGGCATTCCCGCTACCTGCGGCGGCGCCGTTGACGACACGACCGCCGCGCTCGTCGACAACCTCTCCGCCGACTTCGTTGGCGGCGGAACGCTCTGGATCCTGAAGTAGTGCAATGAGGAAAATGTTGCCAATGTGCGAATGTTGCCAGTTTCCAATCGCCAATGGCCAATTGGGAATTGGCAACTGGAATTGGATATTGGCAACATTGGCAACCTTTCTCCCGCTTGTAGCGTCCTTTGCGGCGGGAATCAACCCGGTCCAAAACAACTCCGCGTGGAATCTCCCTCCCGGCGCCCGGATCGAGGGCGACCGGCTCGTCGCCGAGATCGCGCCCGAGGCGACCGGGCGCCGCGACGTGCGCGCCTCTGCCGAGATCGACATCGCGGACGCCTTCGCCGCCATGCAGTGCGTGGCGGTGACCGTGGGCGTCCGCGGCAGGGACGTCTCCGAACCGCCGCAGGCGTGGCAGGGCGTGAAGGTCCAGCTTTCCTACACCGATTTTTTCGGCGACCGCGTCTATCGCGACGCCTCCCTTCCGCGCGGGACTTTTGACCGGACCAACGTCACCGTGCGCGTGTCGCCGCTCCTCGCCCCGCTCGGCATTCCCGGCGGCCGCGTTTCGCTCCTCCTCGGCCTGGAAGACTGCACCGGCCGCGCCGAATTCGACCTCTCCTCGCTCCGCATCGACCGCGAAGACACCGGCATCCCCATCGTGAACCAGGACTGGGTGGTGCGCTATCCAGATGACGGGGAAAATGGCGCCGCCAATTCTCCCGGTGCGCCGAAGCCGCCATTCATGGCGGCCGCGCAGCGGCGTCCGCCGCTGCGCGGCTGCATGCTGCCGCAGCGCGCCACCACCGAGGACGACATTGAGACACTGCACCGCTGGGGCGCGACGCTCGCGCGCTTCCAGATCACCCGCGATTTCGGCAAGGTGGACGCCAACTCCGACCTCGCCGAATACGCGGCCTGGGTCGATTCTCGCCTCGACAACCTCGCCAACGTCCTCCGCTGGGCCGACGCGCGCGGCATGAAGGTCTGCGTGGACCTCCACTCCACGCCTGGCGGCGTCCGCGCCGGCGACCGCGCGACAGCCATGCTCTACGACGAGCGCCTTGCCGACGCCTACGTCGAAACGTGGCGGCGCATCGCGACGCGCTGCGCGCCCGCCGTGCAAACGGCTTGCGCGCCCGCCGTGCAAACGGC
>CAMOSH010000141.1 GCA_946624575.1 uncultured Verrucomicrobiota bacterium | reverse complement strand
CCGTATCGCGCCTTGGGCAAGCCGATCTGGCTCATTGGCCTCTCCTTCGACCGCGAAACGCGCAAGCTCGTCGATTGTGCCGCGAAACCGTTGTAGGTCTGTCAGTAGGACCGGTCGGCGCTACATGAGAGATAGTTCGCCAGCGCGGTGCGCAGGACGCGGTAGCCGCCTGGCGTCGGATATTCTCCGGTGAAATACCAGTCTCCGATGGCGGACAAGCCGCCATCGGAGACGGTTGAAAGGTTGAAAGGTTGAAAAGGTGAAAAGTTTGATGGTTGAAAAGTGGAAGGCTGAAGGCAGCGGCGCATATTCGCCACGGACTGGAAGACGACCTTGACTTCGGCCTTCATTCCGGCGGGCGTCAGCAACCGCGCGATTTCCGCGCAATGCTCTTCGTCGGAAAAGCGGGCGTAAAGCACAGCTAAGGGATTGACCCCGACATTCTCTGCGTCCCCTGCATTATCTGCGGGAGGAAGACTCTCTTCCTTCTCTGCGTGGCACATTGTTTCCAGCGCCGCGTGCAACTCCGCGTCCGCGGCATCTCCGAGCAGGTTCACTAGCGCGCGGAATGCCACCAGTTCTCCCAGCGTGGACATGTCGATGCCATAGCAGTCCGGATAGCGAATGGGAGGCGCGGAGGACGCCACGACGATGCGGCGCGGGCCGAGTCTGTCGAGCATCGGCAGTATGGCGTTTTTCATCGTGTTGCCGCGCACGATGGAGTCGTCCAGAACGACAAGCGTGTCCTTTCCCGGCCTCAGCAAGCCGTACGTGACGTCGTAGATGTGCTTGTAGAACTCCTCCCGCGAATGCGCGTCGGCGATGAAGGTGCGGAACTTCGCGTCCTTGACGGCGATCTGCCCGAAGCGCGGAACGACATCCTCGCGCTCGATTCCGTTTCGCGGACCGTGCGGACGTTGCGCGGGAGGTCCCTGCCTCCGAAACAGTTCCTCCAGCAGTCCGTGGAAGGCGATTTGCGCGGAGTTCGGAATGTAGGAGAAAAACACATCGGAGATGTCGGCATCGGCCGATTTCAGTATCTGCGGCAGGAGCGCGGCGCCGAGGGCCTTGCGTTCGCGGTGGATGGCGGCGTCGTTGGCGCGCGAGAAGTAGATTCGTTCAAAGGCGCATGGACGCGGCACGGCCGGGGCGAGGACGCGCTCGAAGGAGACATCACCGGCGGGCGAAACCAGCAGCGCCACGCCCGGCGGCAGCTCCCGGACGGCCTCCGGCGGCACATCGAACGCCGCCTGGATCGCGGGCCGCTCGCTTGCGACGGCCACCGCGCGCGGGCTTTCGAGAAACCACCCCGGCCGAATCCCGCGGGCGTCGCGCACCGCGAACGCCCAGCCGTCGCCTGTCATCCCGCACAGCGTGAACGCGCCGTCGAGCGTGGGAAGCACCGCGCGAAGGGCTCTGAGGATGGTCGGGGCAGGATCACAAAACCGCGATTGCTCCGCAACGCCATCCGGCGGAAACGCTTCCGGCATCGTACGCCGCTTCGCGGCTATGCGGAGAGGCGTTTCCGCAGAAGCTGAATCTTGGCGAAGACCGGTTCCGCCCGGCCGCGAAGCGGCCGTAGCGGGGCGGACCGGGCTTCGCCCAGAATTGCGTCGCGAAGCGATTGCGTCTGAAACCGGCGAAGGGGTAGTGTGGTCGTCGGCATCAGCCAGGGCGCAAGCCAACAGTTCGCAAATCAGATATCCGTCCGCCGAATTCGCGGGATGGTTCCCCGACTTCCAGAACTCCTCGAACAGCTCGTGCGTGTTCGTGAGGTTGAAGTTGCCGGCGAGCAGGAGCGTGCGGTCGAGGCGCGGCTCGGCGTGGACAAACGGGTGGCAGAAGGATTCATCGCCCTTGCCGAACGTCGCGTAGCGCAGATGGCCCAGGAAGATTTTCTCGCACGGAGGCACGGGGGCGCAGAGAGTCGTGTCCGTTTCAGCGTCCCTCTGTGTCTCTGTGCCTCTGTGTGATATGGCCATGCGTTTCCTGATGGCGCCGAGCACGTCCGCAAGCGCGGTCGGCGAGGCGGACTTCGAGACCCAGCAGGCCGGCTCTCCGGGCGCGGGGTCGAGCAAAAGCGCCGCCGCGCCGGCGCCGTCCTGCCCGCGGTTGTGCTGCTTCTCCAGAAGGAGCGAAAGGATCGCCCCGCCGGGATCCGAGGCCACCGCAAGGGGACCGCTTCGAGCCGGCTCCCCGTCCCCGTCGAGGAGCCGTAGCAGCGCCACAGCGCATTCATGCTTGATTTCGTCGGACATTCGGAAGGCTCGGAGGTTCGAAAGTTCGCAGGACCCGGCTTCGCAGCCGGCTCCGCCGACGGTTCCGAGCGCCCGAAGGCGACACGGCCGTTCAAATCAGAGCCAGCAATCCCCGTGCCAACTCCGCGCGTCCGCCCTCGGAACGCAGGAAAACGCATGCATTGTGCAGATCCAGCCCGTCAATCCCCCCTCGGCCCCGTCCGTCCGACCCGCGAACATAACCCCGGTCTTACATTTTTTGTCGGGTTGGCCGTCTTCCAAATCCGCCGGCCGATCCCGCCCCGATTTCTCCACCCCCCACGAGAGTCGCTGGATGTAGGCCAAGACGCACGGCCGTTTTACGGATGCGATTCACGGTTTTCGCGGCGCCAGTCGCGCATGGTGGTGCCCGTGATGCGCCGGAAGAGGATGGAGAGGTCGCTGTTGTCCGCGAATCCGCAGAGCGCGGCGATTTCGCCGATGGGGAGGTTCCCCTGTTCCAGCAGCCCCTTCACGCGCTCGATGCGCTCGCGCTGGGCCATTTCGCGAATGGTGGTGCCGAGGAGTTGGCGAAAGCGCGTTTCGAGATGCCGCCGCGAGCACCCCGCCGCCGCGACAACGTCCGGCACTGCGATGCGCATGGCCGAGCGCGCACGGATGTACGAGACCGCCCGCGCCACGGCCGGGTCGCGCATGGCGTCGTAGCCCGTCGAGCTGCGCGTCGCGACGCCGAGCGGGGGCACCGAGATGTCGCGCGGCTCCGGTTCGCGCCCGTGCAGCAGCGCGTCGAGCCGCGCGGCCGCCTCCCGGCCGTGGCGGAAGCGGTCCGTGCGGATGCTGGAAAGCGTCGGCATGGTCGCTTCGCAGAGGATCGGGTCGTCGTCCACGCCGAGGACCGCGATGTCTTCGGGGACGCGCAGCCCCGCCGCCGAGCACGCCTCCAGGACGAAGCGGGCGCGGCCGTCCATCGCGGCCAGGATCGCCGTCGGGCGCGGCAGCGCGCGCAGGAAGCGTATCATGCGCGGCCGTTCGGCCGCCCAGCTTGCGCGTTCTCGCTCTGGAAACGGGCCGCCGTAGAAGTCGCAGGGGAACCCGGCGGCGCGCACGGCTTCGAAGAAGCCCCGGTGCCGCTCGCGGCTCCAGAAGAGGCCGAGCGTCTCGTCCACGTACGCGAAATGACGGTACCCGCGCGCGAGATAGTACTCCGCCGCCATGCGGCCGACGGCGCGCGAGTCCATGCGCACGCACGGCGCGCCGACAAGCGGATGGCCGGCGGGGAGACGTCCGCCCGGCGCCGGGTCTTCGAGCAGCACGACGGGGACTCCTAGTGCCGCGATCTCGGCGGCGTGTTCGGGCGTGGGGCATTCGGCGATGACCCCCGCGACGCCGAGGTGCGGCAGGTCGAGCACCTGCTCGCCGATCCTCCCCTCCTGGAGAAGCACCTGCCAGGACGTCTTCTCGCGGGCGTAGTCGAGGATGCCGCGGCATTCCGCACGGCTTCCGCCGTACGCCAGATCCAGATGGAGGGCGATCTTCAGAGGGGCCATCCCGTGCGCTCCTCAGCCACGTTCCGCTTCACGAAGGCACCATTTCCAAGCGGGGACAACGGCGATGCCGTCGGTCTCGAAATCGTCGTCCCAGGTCACTACCGTGCAATTCTCCACTCCGGTCTCCAACCGGGCGTCGCGAAGCGCCGAGAGTTCGCGCCGTCGGGTTGGCTCGGTGGACATCTCCCATGCGACCTGGACTAGGCGACGCCGTTTCGACGTCCGGTCCGTCACATGGAAATCGACTTCTCCACCCTTTTTCGTGTTGTAGTATTCGACGATGTTGTCCCCGCGGCGCAGGGCCAGGAAAACGAGGTTCTCCAGAAGCCATCCCCGCGCGGCGTCAAGCTTGGAGGTCGTCGCTCGCGCCAGACCGGTGTCGACGAAATAGTACTTGTCGGGATTCATTCTGCGGATGGCTGCGGAATCGGTCCGGAGCGGGACGCGGTACACAAGGTACGCCTCCTCCAGCCAGTCGAGGTAGTCTGAGATCGCCTCGCGGTTCGCCGAGACTCCGGCCTGTGCGAGAACGGCGGAGATGGCCCGTGTGGAAACCTTGTGGGCGAAGTTGTCCTTGAGGTAGTCCAGCGTGTAGCGCAGGGCCTGGGCGCTGGGCACATCGTGCCTCTCTATCACGTCCCGGTACAGGACCGCATCGACGTACTCCTGAAGCATTTTCACGCGGACTCGTGGCGTTTCGCCCTGAACATCGGGGAACCCTCCCTCGTCCAGATAGCGTCCCATTGCGTGGTGGAGCAGCCCGGCTGTCCGGGCGGAATGGGGTTCCAGCGGCGGCGCGTCCGCGAGCGAGTTGAAGCGCAGGAATTCCGCAAAGGAAAGCGGGAACACCTCCACATCGAGCGCCCTGCCGCGCATCTGTGTCGCGATTTCCCGTGAAAGGAGTTTCGATGACGATCCCGTGAGGCAGAGCTGGACGAGATGCGAGTCGAGAAGGCGGCGGGCGTAGAGCTCCCAGGCCGGAACGTCCTGAAGTTCGTCCAGGAAGTACCAACAGTTTTGCCTGGCCGCATCCGGGAACAGCTCGGCATGGATTTCCCCGACGAGCCGCAGGTGTTCCAGCGACAGGTTCTTCAGCCTGTCGTCGTCGAAGTTGACATGGACGATTCTTTCCAACGGCACGCCCGAATCGACGAGCGCTCGCATCCGCTGATAGGTGACGTAGGTTTTCCCCGTGCGACGCATTCCCGTCACGACCGTGGCGACATTGCGCTTTTCCGGGATCTCGACATCGCGGGACTGGACATCCGGCGGAATGCCGAACTCGTAGAACTCGCGCATGACTTGTCCAAGGATGGCTTTCATGCCTGCGGATTCTACCGCGTCTCGGTCGCCGAGTCAAGCATTGTGGCTTGTTCATCCGTCCAGAAATGATTTGCTCTGGCAAGATTTTAATGCCAGATTCTTGCGCAATCATTAAAAACATTTTGCGGAATACGGGCTATTGTTTTGGGGAGGGAGCGACGATAATTCGCCTCGAAACGGCGCATGGTGCGCCGCGCAACCACAAACCCGAAGGAACACACGCCATGAAAAACGCCGGCCCTCGTTTCCCGTTCCGCCTTGCGCCCCTTGCGGCCGCGCTGTCGCTAGCCGCCGCAATGACACCCAACTTCACAAGCGGCGAAACTGTGTCCGGCACAGTTGTCGTTTCAAATGCGACGGCTGATTCGCCATGGACGATTGCGAGAGGTGGCGAACTGCGTCTCGAAGCGACAGTCGGCGAGCCACTTGTCCGCTGGACATTCGACAACGCCGCTCAACCCGGCGCGGACACGGGATCGCTTGGGAAAAGCTTCACCCTCGCTGAATGCACAATTGCCACGAATGACGCCGAACGCGGCCGCTGCCTCTATTTCGACGGAACGGGCCATAAGTGGGCCGGTTATGCAGCAGGGCTTCCATCAGACACGGCGTTCACGATTGCCGCATGGATGAAGTCGGAATACGAAAACTCCGGCCTGCTCTACTGGGGCGCCAACTCCGCCGTCAAGAGCGGCGGATTCGGGCTTCAGGACGGCAAGCCGACCTTCTACTTCTACGGCGGTGGCGACCTCCAGGCCCCTGCGTCGGCCGCATATTACGACGGTGGGACGTGGACACACTTCGCAGCCGTGTTCGACCCATCCGCCGCATCCGGACAGAAGATGCGCATCTATGTGAACGGCGTCCAAGCGGCGGCCATGGATCCGATAAAGCCCGTGGCGATTGACACGACGAGCGACCTTCGTTTCGGCATCTGCACGTTGAACCCCACGCGCTACAACAAGGGATTTGTCGATGACGTGATGATTGTCGGACGGGCGCTGACTGATGTTGAAATCGCAGGCATCGGCGTTCCGAGGGATTTTCTGCCCCCGGCGGCATCCGTTTCGGTTGCCGCAGGCGGGGTCGTGTCGATAGGAATCGACAGCCAGACATTCGGGGGAATATCGGGCGATGGGACGCTCCGAATCGACGACGTGTCCGAAGCGCGTTTCGCTTCAAGCGGCACGCAGTCCATCGGCGAAGTCGAGGGCACGGGCAGTGCCGTCGTCGCCTTTGGAGCACTGGAGGTCGGGCTGGACGACACGTTCGCCGCCAATACAGTTCTCCGCTATACGTTCGATGATTCGTCCGACCCGGGCGCTGATAGCGGCAGCGCCGGACTTCACCTCAAGCCCTCGACCGCATCCGGGGATGCCACGTGGGCCGACGTGACCTCCGGAGCCGTTCCTGGCGCGATGCGCTTTGACGGCTCGCACAGCCTCATTCCGACTGCGGCGGCTGGCGGGAACGTGAGCCGTATTCCGTCCGGAAACAGCGCATACACGATCGCCGTGCGTCTGACGCTCGACGAAGCCGGCGGCAGGGACGGCATCAGCTCGTGGGGCTACAATTCCAGGATGCAAAAGAACGGGCTTCGCTTCTACAACGCATCGGAGAACCTGTCGTCGACTTTTGGCCTGATGAGCTACCAGTGGGGGGCGGACACCCCCGCGGCGCTCGATGGAGTTGCGGCGTTGTTGCCTGGCGCCCCGGCGGACGGATGGCACACGGTCGTTGTCACCTACGACCCGACGACTGGCATCAAGGACGTTTACCTCGATGGGGCGCTAGTGGCCAGCGCGGCATTGTCGTCAGCCCTGAACGTCGTAGCTGATCGCTTTACAATCGGCCGATCCGAGGGGAACGGCTACGACTATTACAGGGGCTACATCGACGACTACCGGGTGCTGGATTGCGCCGTCACGGCGGAAGAGGCGCGGGCGCTCGTCGCCGAGGTGCCGACCGCCGCAAGGGGCACGACGTTTTCCGTGTCCGACGGCGCAACGCTCTTCGTTCCGGCGGGCAGAACCTTCTCGATGGGGACGCTGGCATCGGGGGGAACCGTCTCCGTCGCCGGGCGGCTGAACGTGACCGCAGGTGAATCGGAAATCAGCGGCGCATTGACGGGTGCCGGCGTTGTCGCCACCTCCTTCGGGGCGAAACTGGGCATCTTCGGGGAAAAGGCGTTCGCCGGAACGGTCAAGGTTGAGAATGGCGCACTTTCTGGCGCATGGTCGCTGCCGTCCGCGACGGTGACGCTCGGCGTCGGCGGCGGGTTGGTGGCGGAAGACGCCGGCGTCAGCTCAGCCGGTGGCATCAGCCTCGCGGACGGCTGCGTAGCGGACTTGGGCACTCTCGCCCCCGGTGGCGCCTATTGGACATCTTCCACGCCAATTGCCCTGCCGGAGACGTTCACCGTCCGCGTGACGGCCGCCGCCCATGGCAACGAAACGCGCACAATCTTTGCCGCACCATCAGTTTCGGGTTCTGTCGCGAGCTGGATATTGGAGGCGACGGGATTCAGTGAAGAACAAGTGCCGGAGTTGCGAATGACGGCTAATGGCGTGGAACTTTTCGTCAAAATCCCGGCTTTCGTCATGGTCGTGCGGTAGGCGTTTTTAACTTGTGACCTGTTCCGGATTGCGGTAACATAGACCCAAATGAAAACAACATTGACATGCGCATTTTTGGCCGCCATGCTGGCGGGCGCTGTCGCGTCCGCCGGCACCACGGGCTTCTGGCATGTCGAGAAGATCGACGGCCGCGACTGGGCGATTGCCCCGGACGGGCGGCCCACGGTGCTCGCGGGCGTCGATTGGGTCTGGCCCGCCGGATTCCACTGCGAGGCGCTGGGCTTCTCGCCCTACGGGCGTTTCGTCGAGACGAACTACCCCTCCCGCGAGGCGTGGGCCGACGAAACCGCCGACCGCCTCCACGCCTGGGGCTTCAACTTTCTCGGCTCCGGCTGCGACGACGCCCTCCTCGCCCCACGCGGCTTCGCCCACGCCGCAATGCTCAACGTCGGCTACCGGCTCTCCCACGAGGATGAGGAAAAGGCCATAGCACCCGGACTCCACCGCCCCGGCACCGCCTTCCCCAATGTCTTCCACCCCGATTTCGAGGCGGCATGGGACGAGGCCGCCGCCCGCGCCGCCGCAAAACACCGCGACGATCCGGGGCTTCTCGGCTACTACCTCGACAACGAACTCTCCTGGGGCGGAGTCTCCCGCAACCGCGACGAGGGAATGTTCGACGCCGTCGCCGCCCTGCCGCCGGAACACAGCGCGCGGAAGGCGCTGGAAAGCTTTTTAGCCACAGAGAACACAAAGGAACACAAAGACTTTGTGGCCTCTGTGTCCTTTGTGGCTGAAACGAATCTCCCTGCGGCTCAGCGCGAGATTCCCCGCGAGACCAAGGTCGCATTCCTCGCGCTTGTCGCGGAGCGCTACTTCTCCGTGGCGGCCGGCGCAATCCGCCGCCACGACCCGAACCACATGGTGCTGGGCTGCCGCTTCGCCGGCATGGGCGCGAGCGACGTGGTGCTCAAGGCGGCGGCGCGCCACTGCGACATCGTCACCTTCAACTGCTACCCCTGGGCCGATCTCGACAGGGGCGTCGTGCTGACGCGCAAGGACGGCCCGCCGCTCGTGGACGCCATCCGCGCATTCCACGAGAAGTGCGGCGCGCCGCTCCTGATTACGGAATGGAGCTTTTCCGCGCTCGACGCGGGACGCCCCTGTTCCGATGGCGCCGGTCAGCGCTTCCGCACCCAGGCCGAGCGCGTGGAGGCGGCGGAACTTTGCCTCGGGACCATGCTCTCCCTGCCCTTCATGGTCGGCCACGCCTGGTTCATGTGGGTTGACCAGCCGGCCCTCGGCTTCAACAAGTATTTCCACGAGGACTGCAACTACGGCCTCGTGAGCGAGGAGGGCGTGCCCTACGCCGCCCTCACGGAGATGTTCGCGCGGGTGCACGCCTCAGGCTCATCGCTACGGCTCGCCGATCCCGGGGATGCGGCTTTCAGCCGCGTCTCCGGCACGACGCGGCCGGAGGCCGCATCCCCGATGACATCCGAACGCGAGCGTTTCCTTGCCAAGGCGAACCAAGCGCTCGTCTCTCGTCACTCGTCTCTCGTCACTCCACCCTCCGTCGTTTTTGCGAGCGAAAACGACGGAGGGTGGTCCCTCTCCAACGGCCTCGTCCGCCTTTCGGGCCGTATCGGCTCCTCCTCGATAGTCGAGGAAGTCGCGCGCGAAGGCCGCGTGTACGGCCGCTGCAATGCGCTCGTCATGACGACGGCGCCAGATTGGCCGCCCGTCACGCGTCTCGTCTCCGCCACGCCCGAAGAGGCGCCCGACGGTTGCCGGTCCGTTGTGTTGGTGGGGGAAGGCGGCGCACCCGGAGATCGCGCCCTGCCGGGTGGTGGGGCGAGCCGTCCCGGCGAGCCGGCTGGGGCCGACCTCCGGGCGGACCGCCCGGCCTTCGCCGTCACCCTCCGCTTCACGCTGGCGCCGGATTCACCCGAAATTCTCGCCGAAGTCCTCTCCGTGCGGAACATCGGCACGGTCCCGCTCTCCATCCAGAAACTCTTCCTTTGCCCGTTCGCCGCCGGCGACGAGCCGCCGAAGCGCGTCCCGACACCGGTGAACGTCTGGAAGGGCGGCAACGAATCGTACTGGCGTCTTGCGGATGGCTCGCGCTACGGCGCGCGTTCGCTCGACCCCGCGGCCGACGGCTTCAACCTCTGGACCGAAGCCGACGGCCGCCAGCACGCGGACATCCCGTTCCGCCCGGCGAACGATCCCATCACGCTCGCGCCGGGTGAGACTCTTCCTGCCCCGCGCCCCATGGGGGCCGTGATGGTGCTGGACTAGAGCGGTTTCAAAAAATGTGCAGCCTTTTCTGGTAGGGACGCGCCCACGGCGCGTCCGCCATTTCAGGCGTTTCGTGGAAACGTCCCTGCCGAAAACGGCTACGAAATCGTTGAAACCGCTCTAGTCGGAGGACTTGTGCGCCAGCGCCGCCGTGACGAGTCCGACGAAGAGCGGATGCGGCGCGGTCGGGCGCGACTTGAATTCGGGATGGAACTGGCAGGCGATGAAAAACGGATGGTCGCGCCGCTCGACGATTTCGACAAGCGATCCATCGGGCGAAAGCCCGGAGACGCGCAATCCGGTCTCGACGAAGGCGCGCGATGTCCGCTCCGCGAATTCGTAGCGGTGGCGGTGCCGCTCAGAGACAACCATCTTGCTTTTAGCCACAACGGACACGGAGTCCACAAAGACTTTGTGCTCTTTGCGTTCTTTGCGGCCATATAACTTCGCGGCGAGCGAGCCTTTCTCCAAAACGCACGGATACGCCCCGAGACGCATCGTTCCGCCAGTGCCCACGACGCCGCGCTGGTCGGGCATGAGGTCGATGACGGGATGCGCGGTCGTTGCGTCGAACTCCGTCGAATTGGCGTCCTTCCATCCCAGGAGGTTCCGGGCCGTCTCGATCACGGCGCATTGCATCCCGAGACAGATGCCGAGGAAAGGGATCCCCTTTTCTCGCGCGAAACGAATCGCCGCAATCTTGCCGTCGACGCCGCGCGCTCCGAAACCGCCCGGCACGAGGATGCCGTCGATCCCGGCAAGTCCGCCAAAGCCTTTCAACTTTTCAACCTTTGAACCTTTCAACTGCGTAAGCGTCTCCGCTTCGATCGGCACGATTTCGACATGGCAGTCGCAGGCCATCCCGGCGTGCTGAAGCGCCTCGTGGATCGACTTGTAGGCGTCGCGGATGGCGATGTATTTGCCGACGAGCGCGATGCGGCACGCGCCCTTGCGCGGCCGCGTCGCCTTGCGGACAAGCGAATCCCACACGGTGTGCCGGATTGGCCGCGCCTCAAGCCGCAACTGCGCGAGAACGCGCTCGTCGAGATGCTGCTCCCGCAGTTCACGTGGCACGGCGTAAACGGAGTCCGTCACGTCCTTTTCCTCGATGACGCACTCGCGCCGGACGTTGCAGAAGAGCGCCAGTTTGTCGAGATGCTCCGGGGGGATCGTGCGCTCGGTGCGGCACACGAGGATGTCGGGGATGATGCCGATGGCGCGGAGCTGGCCGACGGAATGCTGCGACGGCTTCGTCTTGAGCTCTCCGGCGGCCTTGAGATACGGCACGAGCGTGAGGTGGACGAAACAGGCGTTGTCGGGGCCGACTTCGAAGCGGA
>CAMOSH010000140.1 GCA_946624575.1 uncultured Verrucomicrobiota bacterium | reverse complement strand
CAAGCGGCGCGCAGCCCCACGTCATCTACCGGACAAGCTACGCCTACGACTGCGTGTTCGTCGCGAACGGCTCCTCGGCCGGCGGGGCGCTGCTCCAGAACGTCCAGGGATCGCGTCTCGTGAATTGCACGTTCATCGACAACGCCTGCGGCGTGGTCTATGCCAACGACGGCATGCAGGGCCTCACCACCCACAATCTCCTCAACTGCGCCATGCTCGGAAGCGGCGCAATGGCCAGCGCAACGACCGTCAACAACACGAAGGGGGTATTCCTCACGAATTGCGTCCAGACGGCGAAATCGGGACGCATGACGGAATCAAGCGGCATTTCCAACTGCAAGACCGGCGTATCGGAATTCCAGCACTGGTACGCCGCCGACGCGGGCGAGTGGAAGTTCGTTGCAAACGGCGACCTCAAGGATGCCGGCTTCAACGCGCGCTCCGTCGCCGCGACGTTCGTCCCGGAGGAATACCTCGACACCGACTTCTTCGGCAACCCGCGCAACTGGGCGTCCGTCGACATCGGCGCCATCGAGGCGCAGGGCGACGCCGCCGACCCGGCGCTCGGCACGATCCAGCTCGGGGACAATGTCGCCATCATCGACGGCTCTGGCGTCGTGTCGCTCCCGCATGGCTTCGTTTCCACCGCATCGGCAAATCCCGCCTCCGTTCGCCTCGTTGCTCTCCGTTCCGGCGACAAGCGTTTCGTCGTCACGGGTGCCAACTCCTACTCGCGCTACCCGGAGGAAGCCGACGGCGGCGCCTCCTTCGACATCCCCGCCTCGGGTTCCGCCGACGTCGTGGGCCTCGCCGATCCGGCCGCCATCTTCTACGTCGATGCGAACCATGGCGACGACGCCAACGACGGCCTCACGGCCGCCACGGCAAAGAAGACGCTCGCCGCGACATTGCCATCGGCGGGCTACGGCTCCATCGTCCATGCCGCCGCCGGCGACTACGACGAAGGCTCGCAGACATACTCGGTGGGCGATCTGCTCGACGGGAACAAGAGCATTGTCCATTCACCATCGCGCGGCGTCGTCCGCGCCGGCGTCCTGCTCGTGGCCGACGAAGGCCCGGACACCACCTTCATCACCGGAGCCGTGGACGGAGCCAACGGAAACGGCATTGGAAATGCGGCCGTGCGATGCCTTACGGCGGTGAATGCCTCGGTAGTGCGCGGCTTTACGCTGCGCAACGGCGGAACCTTCGCGACGACGGGCGGAATGCTTGACGAAAACATGGGCGGTCTCTCAATCTCCCTGCCCGGCCGCCATGATCCGCAGGGCACAGCGCTTTTCGAGAATTGCGTATTCTCCAACGGCTACGCCCGCACGGCCGGCCTGGTCGCCGGCGGAATCTATCGCCGCTGCCGCTTCTCCGGCGGCCATTCGACAGCCGGCGCGAACATTTCCATGTATTCGAGGTTTGAGCAGTGCCTTCTGCTCAACGACACCGTAGCCGACACCGGCATCAGGCTCTGCCCGGGCATGCGCTCCTGCACCTACATCGCGACAAAGGGCAAGGGCAATGGCGCAAACGCCGAATTCGCCGAAACACAATACAACTTCGGCGCCTCCTTCGAGAACTCGATCCTCGCCACGCCCAACATGACCGGCGGCAACGCCGTCACGATGAAGAACATGACGAACTGCCTCTGGGTAACGGGCGGCGGCAACGCGACGATCGATCCCGCCACGTGCGCGAACGTGACCACGGTCGCGACGGTGGCTGAAGCGCTCGCGATGCTCGACGAGGGCTACGCACCGCTCGCGGGGTCGGCGCTCGTCGACACCGGCGACCGCGCGCTGCTCGCAAAGCTCGCGGACGGCGGCGCGACCGACCTCGCCGGCGGCCAGCGCATCTACGGCGGGCAGGTCGATATCGGCGCCTTCGAATACGACCTGCGGCCCACCATCGCCGCGTTCCTCAACCGCCGCGTCTCCGTCACAGCCGCCGGGGAGGAAGTCGCGCTCGCCGACAGCGCCGTCGCGATTCCGTCTGGCGGAATCGACGCGACCGTTTCCGTGACGGACGCCACGGCCCTTCTCGTCCCGGTCTCCGTGACCGGCACCGGAACACTCTCGGTCTATCTTGGCGGGGAACTTCTTCGCGCCTTCACGAACGCGGACGGCCCGTCCGAACTGCGCATCCAGGTCGCAAGCGGAGACACGGCGCTCGCCTTCGCCTACGTCCCTGGCGCATCGGACACCGGTGCCGCGCTCGTGGGCCGCATTTCCGGTGCCAACCCATTCGTGCTGATGGTCAGGTAAATGTCTCCGATTCCCTTGATTTCCTGGCGCTTTTCCCGCGACGAGGACCCTGTCCTCGCGCGGGAATTTCCCATCGAGCGGCTGGCCGAATGGCTGGCCCCCGGGGGTGGCGGACTCCCGTCCGCCACCCCTCCGTTCGCCCGACCCGAGTTCGACGACTCCGCCTGGCGCACAGTCGCCGTGCCGCACGACTTCGGCATCGAGCACGCCTTCGATCCGTCGCTCGACCACCTCATGGGCTGCCTCCGCACGACGGGCGCGGGGTGGTACCGGTGCAAATTCAAAAAACGGAATGTGCCAATGTTGCCAATATCCAATTCCAGTCCCCATTCTCCAATTGATGATTGGCAAATGGCAAATGGCAACACTTTCACATTGGCAACACTATCGGTTGGTTCCCGCGTCTTCTTCGACTGCGACGGCGCGATGGCCTACCCGCTCGTCTGGGTGAACGGCCATTTCGCCGGCGGCTGGTGCTACGGCTACACGCCTTTCCGCGTCGATCTCACGCCATGGATTCGCGAAGACGGCGAAAACGTCCTCGCCGTCCGCACCTACAACCCGCCGCAGTCCAGCCGCTGGTACACCGGCGCCGGCCTCTACCGCGAATGCCGACTCGTCGTGGAACCCGCCGACCACGTCGTCTTCGGCTCCGTCGCGATCGCGACCCCGGAAGTCTCCCGCGACCGTGCCACGGTGCGCGCGACGTGGGAGATGTCTCTTTCCGGCAAGCGGGAGCGGGTCTTCACCGTCGAAAAACCGCGCCTCTGGGACATCGACGATCCCTTTCTCTACTCCCTCGGAATCGAAGGCCGCACCTACCGCTACGGCATCCGGTCGATTTTCTTCCACGCCGACGAGCGAGGCTTCCAGCTCAACGGCCGCCGCGTCCAGCTGCGCGGCATGTGCCTCCACCACGACTTCGGGGCCCTCGGCGCGGCGTGGAACGCGCAGGCCGCGCGCCGCCGCCTCTCGCTCCTCAGGGATATGGGCTGCAACGCGATCCGCATGACGCACAACCCGCCTGCGCCGCAGCTTCTGGACCTCTGCGACGAAATGGGCTTCCTCGTGATGAACGAGATCTTCGACCAGTGGGCGCTCCCGAAGAACCCCAACGACTACTGGAAACTCTGGCCGAAGTGGCACGAAGCCGACCTGCGCGCGTGGGTGCGCTCCGGCCGCAACCACCCTTCGGTGATCATCTGGGGCGTCGGCAACGAAATCACCGAGTCGCGCACGGCGCGCGAGCGCTGGCCCGCGTTTTCCGCGATCTGCGACGAACTGCGCGCCATCGTGCGCGACGAGGACCCCGCGCGCCGGCCCGTCTGCACGGCGGCGGACAACGCCGCCGTCGCGCTCGAATCCGAAGCCCCGCGCCACCTCGACCTCTGGGGCGCCAACTACAAGGCCCCTCTCTACGCGAAACTCCGCGCCGCGCTCCCCGGCATCCCGCTCTTCGGATCGGAGACGTGCTGCATCCTATCCACGCGCGGCGAATACCATTTCCCGGCGCGCCGCGAGGACGGCTCGACGCACCTTTCGCCGTATCTCGATTTCCACGCCTCCTCCTACGATTGGAGCGGCGACTACCCGTCCGACGAAGAGTGGGCGAGGCAGGAGGAAACGCCATCCGTGATTGGCGACTTCTCCTGGACGGGCTTCGACTACCTCGGCGGCCCGTATTCCATGTGGAAGGTCCGTCGCGCCCCGCGCTACTCCGACCCCGAGCGCGCCGCCGCCGCGGCAGCGGAAATCGCGCGCGACGGCGTCTGCCGCGACAACATGCACTCCTGCCCGACAGGCGTCTTCGACTCCGCAGGGTTCCCGAAGGACCTCTTCTGGCTCTACCGCAGCAAGTGGCGCCCCGACGCGCCCTGCGCCCACATCCTGCCGCACTGGAACTGGCCCGAGCGCATCGGGCAGGTCACGCCCGTCTACGTATACTCCTCCGGCGACGAAGTGGAGCTCTTCCTGAACGGGTGCTCCCTCGGCCGCAAGCGCCGCGAGCCCGGTCTCTGGCGATTCGTTTGGAGCGACGTGGTTTACGAGCCCGGCGAACTCCGCGCCGTGGCCTGGAAGGCCGGCGCCCTCTGGTGCGAGGAGACAGTCCGCACCGCCGGCGCCCCCGCCCGCCTCGCGCTGGAATCGGGATCCGCGAGTGCGGCGCAGCCTTTGGCTGCGCTCGCCCTCGCGGCAGGACGATCCCCGAGTCCGTCCTGCGCCGCAGGGGCAGCGGCGCAGCCGCGCCACTGCGGCATCCATTTTCTCACCTGCCGCATCCTCGACGCGCGCGGCGATGTCGTGCCGCGCACCCGCATACCCGTGCGCATCGAAGTCTCAGGCGGCGGCGAGTTCGTGGCGGCAGACAACGGCGACGAATCCGACATGGAGTGGTACCGCTCGCCCGTGCGCAAGGCCTTCAACGGCCTGATGTCGATCATCGTCCGCGCAACGCCCGGCGCCCCCGATCCAATCCGCGTCCGCGTCTCCGCCGACGGCCTCGAAAGCGCGGAAATCAATTTTCCGATTGCAATCGACGGCAATCGGTAGCCCGCCGGTGTCAGGCGCCTGCCGACCAACCCTTCAATTTCCATGCGACATTCCTTTCCTTTTTCCCCCGATCCGGCGCTGAAATTCGGCTGCGGACGCTACCGGCAGGAAGAGCGCCTGCTGGAAAACTGCGCCGAAGAGGTGGCTCGCTTCGGCCGCCGTCCGCTTTTCGTGTGCGACGCCACCTCCCGGTCCATCGCGTGGGAAAAGGTCTCCGCTTCGCTCCACGCCGCCGGCATGGAACCTCGCCTCCTCGTCCATGACGGCTTCTGCAACCTCGATGACGCGCAGGCGCGCGCCGACGAGGGGGCGCTCGACGGCATCGACGTCGTGATCGGCTGCGGCGGAGGCGTCGTGATCGACTTCGCCAAATGCCTCGCGGACCTCGCCGGCGCACTGGTCGTCGCGATGCCGACCTCCTCGGCGCAGTGCTGCGCCTTCACGCCCATTGCCGTGTGCTACACGCGCGAAGGACGCTACTTCAAGACCGCGCTCTTCCGCCGCGAAATCGCCGCCGCGCTGCTTGACATGACGGTCCTCTCGCGCCAGCCGCGCCGCCTTCTCGTCGCCGGCGCGCTCGACGCCATGGCGAAGAAGATCGAAATCGAATTCTGGAACGCGCTGGACGGCTCCGGGAGCGCGGGCGGCCCGGCCGTCCTGCCGCACGGGCGAGCGCGAAGCGCCGCACGTGCGGGCCTCGCCCCCGTGCGCATCGCCGAACTCGTCGCCGACTTCATCTACGAAGACCTCGACCGCGATCTCGACGCCGCCGTCGCCGACCTTTCGAAGGGCGAACCCACTCCCGTTCTCCGCGACGTCGTCTTCTCCTCCATCGTCGGCGCGGGGATCGTCTCCGGCATTTCCGGCGGCAAGCGCCAGACCGCGCTCGCACACCGCTTCTACTTCTTCATGCGCGCGCGCCACCCGGCCCGCGCCGCATCCCTCACCCACGGCGAACTCGTCGCGATCGGCCTCGTGCTACAGCTCGCGTACTACGGCCGCTTCGGCGAAGCGGAGGCGCTCGCGGCGCGTCTGCGCGGCTGGGGCCTCGCCGCGTCGATGTCCGACCTCGGCCTTCCGCACGACGAAGCCGACGCCGACGCCTGTTTCGACTTTCTCGCCGCCACGCGCGAAATGAAGGCCGCCGGAGAAGCCGCGCTGCCGCGTCTCCGCCAGGCCCTCCCGATCCTTTTCTAGCCAACCTTTCACCCTTTCAACTTTTCAACACATGAAACTCTCCGGCATCATCTGTCCCATGGCGACCCCGCTCGCCTCGCCGAGCGCCCTCGACAAAGAAGGCGTTGCGAAGATGGTGGAGCATCTCGTCGCCGGCGGCGTAGATGGCATTTTCCTTCTCGGCACCACCGGCGAAGGGCCCCATCTGCCGTACGCGATCCGGCGCGAACTCGTCGCGGAAACGTGCCGCCTCGTCGCGGGCCGCATCCATGTCTTCGCCGGCATTACCGAAACGGACCTGGACGCGGCGCTTGCCTTCGCGCGCTTCTGCAAGGACGCCGGTGCCTCCTTCGCCGTCGCCGCCGCGCCCTACTACTTCCAGCTTTCGCAAGGCGAACTCGCCGCCTGGTTCACGGCGCTCGCCGACGCGCTTCCGCTGCCGCTCGTCGTCTACAACATGCCCTCGCACGTCGACACCCCGATCGCTCCCGCCACGATGGCGAAACTCGCCGCGCACCCGAACGTCGTCGCGCTCAAGGATTCCTCCGGTTCCATCTCCTACTTCAACAAGGTTCGCGTGGCGGTGGAGCCGTTCGCGGACAAGTTCGCCGTTTTCATGGGACCCGACGCCGCCGTCGGCGAAGCCGTCCTCATGGGCGCGGACGGAGGCGTCTGCACCGGCGCCAATCTCTGGCCGCGCCTTTTCAAGGAACTCCACCTCGCCGCCAAGGCGGGCGATCTCGCGCGCGTCCGAGCGCTCCAGCGTTTCACGACCGCCGCGAACATGCGGCTATACGCCGTCGGCTCCGGCCACGCCAGCATCATTCAGGGCGTGAAGGCCGCGCTTTCCGAAATGGGCCTCGTCAGGAACGTCCTCGCGACTCCCTTTGAACCGTTCTCGGGCGAGAAGCTCGACGCCATCCGCACCGCAGTTGCGCAGCTTAAGACGGAGGCCGCAAAGAACGCGTAGTTCCATCGTCCTTTCCGTATGATTTGTGGCCTTTGTGTTCTTTGTGGCGAAATGAAATGACACTCCGCATCCTTTCAAGCAACGCCTGGCGTTGCGACGACAACAAGCCGTGGTGGGCCGAGCGCGGCCTCGACTGCTCCGCCACCGCGCGCACCCCGATCCTCCTCCGCGCATACCGCGAAATCGCCCCGGACGTCATCGGATTCCAGGAGGTGTCTCGCAAGATGCAAGCCCTCCTTGCCCCGGCGCTCGGCCCGCTCGGCTTCGAGTTCGTCTCCGGCGGCGACACGCCGGTCGCGTTCCGCGCCGACCGGCTGAAATTGCTTGAATCGGGGTTCTTCCTCTTTTCCGAGAACGTTCCCGGACTCGACGGCAGTTTCAACAACTCCGAAACCAAGTCCTTCACCTGGTGCGTCTTCGAGACGCGCGACGCGGAAAAGGCCTGCTTTGCGCTCGTCGACATGCACCTCTGGTGGATGTGCGAGGAGAGCCGCCCCGGCTCGGACGCCGCGCGAGAGCATCAGTTCAGAATGGCCTCCGCCGCCGTCGCGGCGGCGATGGAGCGCCACGGATGCCCCGGAATCGCGACGGGCGACTTCAACTCCGTCCCGGGCAGTCCCTGCCTCCGCGCCGCGGCGGACCTCGGCTGGCGCGACGCGCACGACCTCGCGACCGCCCCCGACAAAACGAAAGGGACGCACCCGTGCAGCGCCGACGGCTTCGCCCCGCGCCCCGAGCCGGGCGCCTTCGCCGAATCGATCGACCATGTCCTCGTGAAAGACGCCGATTGCGCCGTCCTTTCCCACCGCCGCCTGCGCGAGCCGTGGTTCGACCCCGCCTCCGACCACTACCCCCTCTACTGCGACCTCTCCTTCTGACCTCCCGCCCCCCCCTTTCAACCTTTCAACCTTTCAACCTTTCAACCTTTCAACTGGCGTAAGCCCAACCTTTCAACTTGTCCATGACCTGGTTCGACTGGCTCATCCTGCTTCTTCCCGTTGCGTTCGTGATGGGCATGGGCTTCTACACGCGGCGCTTCGTGCGCGGCGTCACCGACTTCCTTTCCGCCGGGCGCCTTTGCAGCCGCTACGTCATCTGCATGGGCGACGTGGCCAACTCGATTTCCATCATTGCGCTCGTCACCTACGTTGAGATTCACTACAAGACCGGGTTTTCCGTCGGGTTCTGGTCGAGCGTCCTCGCGCCGCTCGGCATCCTGCTCAGCCTGACCGGCTTCTGCACCTTCCGATTCCGCGCCACGCGCGCGATGAGCCTCGGGCAGTTTCTCGAAATGCGCTACAGCCGCGGGTTGCGCATCTACGGCGCGACCCTGCGGTCCGTGGCCGAAATGGTCGCCAACATGATCATGCCGTCCATCGCCGCGCGCTTCTTCATGCAGCTGCTGGACCTGCCGACCGTCTTCCACGTCTGCGGCGTGGAGATTTCCACCTACGTCGCGCTGATGCTCTTCTTCCTGACGCTCGCCATCACGCTCATCTGCTGCGGCGGAACGCTGGCGCTCATCGTCGCCGACACCGTGCAGGCGACCATCCTCTTCCCGCTGCTCGTGTGCTTCATCGTATTCGTCCTGTGGAAGTTCTCCGTCACGCGCGAAATCATGCCCGTGATGGCCGACCGCGTGGCGGGCGAAAGCTTCATCAACCCGTTCGACATCGGCAAGCTGCGAGACTTCAACCTCTTCACGATGGTCGCCGTGCCGGCCTACTGGATGGTCATGAACCGCGCAAGCTGGTTCGGCAACGGCTACACCACGGCGGCCAAGAGCCCGCACGAGCAGAAGATGGCCGGCGTCCTCGGAGCCTGGCGCGGCGCGGTAGTGGCGATGTTCTACCTCGTCATCGCCTGCGCGCTCATCACCTTCCTGAACCACGCCGACTTCGCCGAAGAGGCGTCCGCCGTTCGCCGCGACCTCGCCTCGCGCGTCGCGGCCGACGTCCTGCGCGATGACCCGGAGGCCCTCGCCGCCGTAAAGGGTGCCATTGTGGAGGTCCCCTCGATCCGCCATGAAATCGGAGTCGATCCGCCGCTCTCGCAGACCTCCAACCCCGACACCGCCTTCCTCGCCCCCATCCACGAAGCGCTGCTCGCGGAGGCGCGGGCATCCGCGAGTGCGGCGCAGCCTGCGGGCGCGCTCGCCCTCGCGGCAGGACGGGAGTCTGGCATTGCCATACCGCCACCGCAAGGCACTCGGCAAGCGGCAAGTTCCCCCTCCGCTAGCAGGGGCTCGGGGGCGCAGACCCCGTCCCTTCCCGGCGTCGATGGCTCCGACATCGACGCCGAGGGCCTCGCCAACGACCGCTTCCAGCAGATTCGCACGCTTTTCCACCAGCAGTCGCTCTCGGCCACCATGCGGCGGCTCCTTCCGCCCGGCCTTTTCGGCGCATTCGCGCTTCTGCTCTTCCTCGCGATGCTCTCCTCGGACGACACGCGCATCTACAGCGCCGCGCTCACGATCGCGCAGGATGTCGTGATGCCGCTGCGCAAGAAGCCCTTCACGCCGCGCGGGCACATCCGCATGATCCGGCTCGTCTCCGTCGGCGTCGGCGCCTTCTTCCTGCTCGGCTCCTACTACATGAAGCAGCTCGACTACATCCAGATGTTCACGACCCTTGCCGTGTCCATCTGGACAAGCGGCGCGGGGCCGGTCATGGTCCTCGGACTCTACACCCGCTTTGGCACGGCCGCTGGCGCGTGGGCGGCGCTACTCACCAGCACCGTCGCCACGACGGCCTTCGTCTTCGTGCAGCGCAGCTGGGCGGACCTCGTCTATCCAGCGCTCGCGAAAGCCGGCCTCGTGGAAGCGATTGACCGCATCCTCCGCGCCGTGTCCTCTCCCTTCTCGCCCTACATCCAGTGGAAGATGGACGCCGTCAAGTGCCCGGTCAACACAATCGAATTCTCCTTCTTCCTCGCGCTGACCACGCTCTTCCTCTACGTCATCGTCTCCAAGCTGACCTGCCGCAGGCCCTTCGACCTCGACGCCATGCTGCACCGGGAGAAAACCGCGAGTGCGGCTCGGCCTGCGGCCGCGCTCGCCCTCGCGGCAGGACGAACCGCCCTGCAGGCCAGCCCGCAAAATCCGCCATGCGTTGCAGCGGCCGCAAAGCCCCCGCTCTTGCGCGACTCCAGCCCGCAAAATCCGCCATGCGGTGCAGCGGCCGCGCAGCCCCCGCACTTGCGCGATGATCCGTCCTGCCCGCAAGGGCGAGCGGCGCAGCCGCCGCACTTGCGGAATCTCCTCCGCGCGCTCGTCGGGATCACGCCCGAATACACGCGCGGCGACCGCGCGATCGCATGGGGGGTGTTCTTCTACAGTCTTGTCTTCAACTTCGGCATCTGCTTTCTCGCCGTCGTCGCATGGAACACCTTTGCCCCGTGGCCGATCCGGTGGTGGAGCCAGTATTTCGTATTCATGCAGTTCATCGTCCCGGCGATCGTCGCCTCCGTGAGCACCGTCTGGTTCGGCGTTGGCGGCGTTCTGGGCCTGCGGCAGCTCTTCCGAGACCTCGCCGCCCGCAAGGAAATCGACGAAACCGACGACGGCCGAGTCGAATGACTCTCCCTTCTTCGCCTACGGTTCGCCAACCGCATCGCGCGCGGGCACCCGTCAATTTCGCAAAAATCGCGCACATTTGGTGCGCATAGTTTATGCATTTGGTCTGCCTTGGCGCTATTATCCACGCCACCGGAAACACTCGCCATGAACAAAGACGAACTGCAATCATTCATCGACAAATACCGCTCCCTCCTCCTCGACGACGTCCTGCCCTTCTGGCAGAAGCACTCGCCAGACACGAAGCACGGCGGCTTCTACAACTACCTCGGCCGCGACGGCAAGGTACTTTTCACCGACAAGAACGTGCGCCAGCAGGGCCGTCTGGTCCTTCTCTTCGCCCGAGCCTACAACGAGCTTGAGAAGCGGCAGGAGTGGCTCGACCTCGCGCTTCAGGGCATCAAGTTCATCGAAGACCACTGCTTCGACGAGCGCGACGGCCGCACCTACTACGACGTGACCGAGGACGGCCGTCCCGTCCGCAAGCGCCGCTACGTGGTGACCGAGCACTACACGGTGATGTCCTACATCGAGCTCTTCAAGGCCACCGGCAACCCCGAGTGGAAGGCCAAGGCCGAAAAGCTCTACAAGACGATCATGATGTACTACTACAACCCGGAGCTGCTGCCGCCAAAATACTATCCGGCGCGCAAGGTCCGGGCCCACAACATCCCGATGATCATCTCCTGCACGTCGATCATGATGCGTGACCTCGGCGGCGACACCTCGCTCTACGACCGCACGATCAAGACCTGCCTCGGCGAAGTATTCGGCGACTTCCTCGACTACGACAAGAAGGCGCTGCGCGAGATCGTCAACGCCGACGGCACGCCCTGCGAGACGCCCGAGGGCCGCACGATCAACCCCGGCC
>CAMOSH010000139.1 GCA_946624575.1 uncultured Verrucomicrobiota bacterium | reverse complement strand
CAGCACCCGCGTCGAGAATTACGGGAACGTCCGCATCCGGCAGCGCAACGCCCTCTCCGGAAACGATCCTGCGCTCCAACATAGCCGCCAAATCCATTGGAGACAGCACGGCGTCGGCATGGCCAGCGCACCGCGCGGGTGGTGTCACTATGGTGCCATCACCCAAATTCTCCGCGCAAACGGAAACCGCACACAAACACGTCCATACCGCTACAAGCGCACCGACTGTCGGCGTAAGATATTTCATCGGAGATAGAATGTGGTTCACATCAAGTTTTTAAGAAAAATGAATCACAGGGAGGAACGGTATTCTATTCGCCATTTATTTGTCAATGAAAAAAGCTGTCGGGTGGGTAATGCATCAGGAAATCGTAGTTCGCAGAAGTAAACGCACCTGTTTCGGTGCGTTTACCCTAAAAAAACGCAGTTGACACGAACAGACTTTCTCACACTGAGGCACTGAGATTGATGGTTTTATGGATGCACATGGTTCCCAGTTTCAATGCACCTTTTGGGTGAAAGCCTCGCATGCGATTTCAAAGGTTTCAAAAGCCATTTTCCAATGTTCTCCGTGCCTCTGTGCCTCTGTGTGACACTTCAACTGCGACATTTAGGTTTACTTTTGCGAAGCACTCCGGACGGCGCAAAGGCGGATTTCCGCCGGGCGCGGCGCCGCGTCGAATGTCGCCTTGCCGCCGGACAGGGGGATTTCGAAGTGGCGCGCTCCGCCGATGCCTGACTCGCGTTCGTCGCCATCGGCGGTATCGGGAACCACATCCACGGCGACGGCGTCCCAGCTCTCATGGGCGGAGATCACGAACGTCAGAGGCTCGTCGTAGACTTCCGGATCGGTGGACACCGAAAACCGGTACCTGAAGGAAGCGTCCGAACCATCGGCCGCCGCCGACCTGTCCGCGCAGGTGCCGATTGGGGAAACTGTTGCCGCGTCGCGCTCGGCGGCGTACTTCTGCGCGGCGATTGTCGAAGCGGGCCAGAGGCGCCCGGCCGCGCGTCGCTCAGCGACATCGCGAATCGCGGCCTCGTGCTCTTCGGAAGGAAACGCGAACCAGTCCCCGCCGACGCCATGGAAGAGTACGGGCAGCAGCGATCCTTCGCGTTCCGCCCTGTCGTAGACTTTTTCCGCGATGTCTCGCGCCGAGCGCAGGAAATCGCCGGGACGGTCCCTGTCCGCCGCCGCAAAGGATCCGGGACCCGGCCGCAGCACGTTGGCGCGCCCACCCAGCTCCTTCCGAAGCGTTTCCATGGAAATGCGCCAGGGAACCCCGCCGGGAATTGCGAAGGAAAGAAGCGCGCGCGGCGGGACGCCGGCGATTTCGCGCGTCGCCGCGTCGCCGCGCGCGATTTCGTCGCGCAGCTGTTCCTCGTCCTTCGCCCCCGAATGGCTCCAGGTGTGGTTGCCTGGAACGACGATGCCGGGATTGTCCCTGAAGGCGGCGCGCCAGGCCGCCACCAGGGATTCGTCCCTGCCTTCGAACCAGCCGGGGCAGAGGTAGAATGTGCCGGGAACCGAATACGCCCCCAGGACCGGAACTGCGTTGGAAAGGGCGCTGCGCGTCCCATCGTCGTAATACAGCGCAACCGCGCCGGACGCGCCGCCCTTCCACCTAGCGATCTGGAGAGTCGGCGAAAGAAAGGCGTTGCGCTGCCGTTCCTCCGACGAAGAGGCGCCGATTGCCGCGGCACAAAGAGGGAGTGCGAAAAGAACGGGATGCTTGTGCGTCATGCCTGAGAATTTCATCTGTCTTCGACAAGTCCTGGCGCGGCGGAGACCGGAAGGCGCGGAAAATCCCGCTCTCCAGCGTCGCCAAAGGAAAAAATGGCATTGCGTTCCGGAACGTGCCAGACGCGCGCGACTCCATTGCGCCAGCGGCGAGCCATGAAACGGTCGTCGTGGTAGCGGCGCGGCGCGGAAAAACGCACGAGGAGCCCATCGCACCGACGCCCCTCAAACACGAAACTGCGGCGTTCGCAGGCGTCGGCCACAACGCGCTCGCGCGCCATGGCGTCGCGCCAGAAAGCCTCAAGCGCGGCGGCGCCGCCGTCTGCTGGGAGCCTGTGCCGCGCAAGTCCCCAGCGACGGAACACGGCGCGTGCGCGCAAACGCCGGTGTTCAAAAGCAAAGCATACGTCAGCGGGGAACGCGGCAACGTCCTCCAGCTCCCAGTCGCGCTGAAGCGCGGCGCGCAGCCCGAAAAGCGCGTATTCGGCGCAGTCCGGAGAATCGTTGAAGTCGCACGAACGCAGGAGCTCCCGAACTGCGGCGGAATGCGCGGCGGTGGGCACGCCTGGCGCGCACGGCTCGAAAATCCAGCGCAGCAGCGCGCCTCCCGCGCGCTCCCAGGCGAGCGCCTGAAGCGGAGCAGCCCCTGATCCGCGCATCGCCCCCAGGCTCCAGGCGCCCTCCGCGGAGACATCGACGGCGTCCGCGCAGAATCCGCTCCGGCGCGCCTTGTCGCGGCCCATGACATTTCGTTCTAGGAAGGCGGCCATGGTGGCCCGAAGATCCGGCTCCTGCCGGCATTCCTCCCAGCTGAACGTGGCGCGCAGGCCATCGCGGTCGGCGAATTCCAGGCGACCAACGCGATCCTCGACGGAAAAACACGAAACCTCCCAGCCACACGGCGCGACCCCGCGAATGTGTCTCCAGGCGAAAAAACCGGCGGGCGACGACGGCGGACTGGAGTCCGCCGCACCATTGAGGCGCGCGGGCCCTACAGGATTGCGGGGCATGTTCATCTGGCATCCACCTGAAGCCCAGCGCGGCGCGCTATCGCGCGCACTTCGTCCCAGGCACCGGGCACGGAACGGGCGCGCTCGGCCAGATCGGCGAACCTGCCACCGCGCACAAGCGCCGGCGCCGGCTCGCCGGGCTCGCGGTTGCCATGCGTGTCGTAATGGTTTTTGATGGCGCCGAGCAGGCCGGCCAGCGCGTCGCGCCCGACAAGACCCAACTCCAGCAGCCTGTAGGCGAACGCCTCCGCGCTTGCGCCAAAGTGGCGTTTCACGCGCAGAAGCAGCGGATACGTCCAGTCGCCGCGTCCCGCACCCAGCGAAGCGGCCATGTTCTTCACGGCGGCGCGCGGCATTATGAAGCATGCCGCGAAGAGCTTCGCGAAACGGCGGTTCGATTCTGCCGATTCCGGCACGGCCTCGTTGCCATTGCGCGTGAAGAGGTAGAGCCAGGCCAGTTCGAGCGCAAGTCGAAACAGCTGCTTTTCCGGAGTGATGGAATCGGACACCGCGAAAGCGGCGCTGCCGGAACGGGTGTCGAAAAAGCCCTGACTGCCGAGACCCGGCGGCATGGGCACGAAAATCACCCTGATTCCGTGGCTTTCCAGGACCGACACGTAGTCCAGCACGATCGAATCGCCAAGTCCCAGCAGCCGCCGCACACGCGTGGAGAGCTCCTCGGCGCCGGCGGCATCCTGCGTGAACGGCAGCGCCAGCGGGATCGACGCTCCGGCGAACGCGCCGCAGATTTTCTCCAGCCGCAGATAGTCCGCGATGCGGCGTTCGACGATCCGGACGCATTCCTCCGTGGGCGGCGGGGAGGAAAGGGGGTCTGCGCGGACAGTGCGCACGATGCCGGCGCGCGCCAGCGGCGCGAAAAGGCGTTCTTCGGGCGACTGGAAAAGCTCGGTCAGGCCTGGCAGCACGGGCTCGGACTCCTCGGCCGGGGCGGAATTTCCGACAGACGCCGCGCGGAGCAGATCCTCTGTCTTTGCGCCAAGCGCCGCACACACCCTGCGCAGCGTCCTGAGCGATGGCGGCCTGCGGCCGCATTCTATCGCGCTGATCTGGGCCGCCGGCATCCCGGCTGCGGCGGCCAGCTCGCCCTGCATGAGACCGCGGCGCGTCCGCGCCAGCCGAAGCGCCTCGCCGATGCGGCGCGCCTCCTCGCGTTCGCGGTCGTCTCCCGTGAGATCATCGGGCATTGGCGTCGCCGATGCCTGAAAGCGCGGTTGCATTGTCGGTTTCCTGCGTGCCATGGTCTGGACAAATGAGGGCCGGCGTTGACGACGACGGCGGCCGGGTGACGGGAAATGACGCGAGCGGGCGCGCTGCGTCAGTTGGAAAGCGAATGAATGGGCGCTGGAATGTGGCCGCCGTGTCGCACAAACGCCTCGGAACCGTCGGGGCACGTCGGGGAAACGACCGTGCCGTACCCGAACAGTCCGCCGAAATCAACGAAATCGCCCGGTTTGGCGCCGGGGACGGGAATCACGCGGACGCCGGTGGTCTTGCGGTTGGTGACGCCAATCGCCGCTTCGTCCAGATACAGCCCAGCGATGGTCTCGGGGGCGATGTCGCCGGGCACGAGAATCATGTCCAGGCCGACCGAGCAAACCGACGTCATGGCCTCCAGCTTTTCGAGCGTGAGGGTGCCGTCAGTCACGGCCTCGCTCATGGCATGATCCTCCATGACCGGAATGAACGCGCCGGAAAGGCCGCCGACGGAGGAGGACGCGAACGAGCCGCCCTTCTTCACGGCGTCGTTGAGCATCATCACGGCCGCGGTCGTGCCTGGCGCCCCCAGCCGCGCCACGCCCATGGTCTGGTAGATTTCGCCGACGCTGTCGCCGACCTTGGACGTGGGCGCGAGCGCGAGGTCCACGACGCCGAACGGAACCCCGAGTTCGCGCGCCACCTCATGGCCCACAAGTTCGCCCACGCGCGTCACGCGGTAAGAGGTGTGCTTAACCTCCTCCGCGATTTCGTCGAGCGTCGCGCCGGGATTCCGCGCGAGAAGGCGGTCCAGCGCGCGCTTGACGACACCGGGACCGCTGACCCCCACGTCGATCACCACGTCCGGCTCGCCTGCGCCGAGCAGGGCGCCGGCCATGAACGGGTTGTCTTCGGGCTGATTGGCAAAGACCACTAGCTTTGCGGCTCCGAATCCCCTGTCATCGGCCGTGGCGCGCGCCAGTTCCAAGCATTTTTCCGCCACGAGCGCGGCGGCGCCCACGTTGATGCCGGCCTTGGTGGAGCCGATGTTGATGGATGAGCAGACGTGACCGGTGGTGGAGAGAGCCTCTGGAAGCGCGTCAATGAGCGTGCGTTCGCCGGGAGTCATTCCCTTGTGGACCTGCGCCGAATAGCCGCCAACCAGGTCGATGCCGACATCCTGCACCGCCTCGTCCAGCGACCGCGCCAACGCGACTGCGGCGGCGCGGTTGCCGGCGTGCCGCTCCAGAAGCACCGAGGCGGGGGATATGGCGAGACGCTTGTTGACGATCTGGACGCCGTACCGCGCGGACACCGCGCGCACCGCGGGCACAAGGCCGCCGGCCGCCGCGCGTATGCGTTCGCGGACGGCCTTGCACATCCGGTCCGGGTCCTCGGATGCGCACGAGGCGAGATTGACGCCGATTGTGACTGTGCGGACGTCGAGATTTTCCTCGCCGATCATGCGCAGCGTGGCGGACAGGTCAGAAGTTTCGAGCATGGTTGCGTTCTCCTTGATTTTTCTGGCTCTCAATGATGCCACCCATCTTCAAGATTCGTGTCCGTTCGCATCCGGGTTGAACCAAACGGCGGCCTTGAGGCCGAAGAGGTGGCTGGGCTTTTCTCCTATGCGTCCGTAGTGCGCGCTCGTGACGCGTCCCTCGGCGTTGGTGGCCGTTCGCACTCATCTTCGTCGGGAAGCCGTAGGCCGCCATCACCGCGCGGTCGTTCTCCTGATGCGCCTATCCAGAATGGCTGAGTCTGGCCTTTCTCGTAGCCCTTGCCATGCCAGTATGAGGCAAAGTCCCTGGCAGTGGCTCTCTGCTCCTGCGGTGTCATCCGAGACGGATCAGGCATTGCGCGAGACAGGCGTCCCGTCGCCGAGCAGCTCGGCAATCGGGCCTACTTCGTTCGTGGCGCGGAATATGTTTTCGTGGAGGAGGGAGACGGCCAGGCGCAGCGGCGCGAGCGACTCTTCCAGCGCGGCGCGCACCTCGGCCGGGTCGCAGCGCGCGGGCAGAGTCACCACCCCGATCGTGAGCGTTCGCTCGGGATCAGTCATGTCATGGCGCCAGTCCTCCACGTTGACCCCGCGATCGGCGAAAACCTTTGCGATGCGGTGGATTCGGCCAGGGCAGTCAGGGCCGGTGAAGGCGGCGACGTAGCGCTCCCCGGCCGGCGCGGTCGCCGGCGGAGGGCAGAGGCGCACGTCGATGCAGACGTCCCTTTCCGGGATGGCGCAGCGCAGCGCGGCGGCGAGCAGCGCGGGATCCGGTTCGGCACCGGGCGCAACGCCGGGAAACTCCGCCACGGCCAGCAGCGTGAACACGCCGCCGACCACGCTTTGGCGCAGGTCGGTGAAGTTCGCGCCCCTGGCGAAAAGTGCGCCGGTGGCGTCTCGCAGTATGCCGACGCGGTCCGGCAGTGCCACGGTCACGAGAAACCGTGGATTCGCGGCGCCTGCGCCGGTGGATTCTGATTCTTCCGCACTCATTCGCCGGCCATCCCCTAAATCACGACGTTGACGAGCCTGCGCGGGACGCAGACCACCTTGCGCGGCGTGGCGCCGGCCAGGGCGGCCTGCACCTTGGCGTCGGCCAGGGCGAGCTCCTCCATCTGCGCCGGGGTGGCAGCCGCGGGCATCATGATGCGGGCGCGCACCTTGCCGCGCACCTGCACGGCGATCTCCACCTCTTCGACGACGAGCGCCGCATCGTCCCATTGCGGCCAGGGCACGTAGGAAATGCCGCCCTTGTGGCCCAGGCGCTCCCAGAGTTCCTCGCCGATGTGGGGGGCAAACGGCGCCAGAAGCTGCACGTAGGCCTCCGCGGCGACTCGCGGCAATGCCTTCCCCTCTCCGGAAAAGCCGTTGAGGAAGATCATCAGCTGAGAAATCGCCGTGTTGAAGGAAAGCGACTCCAGGTCCTGCGTCACTTTCTTGATAGTCGCGTGCAGGAGCCGGTTCTGCTCGACCGTGGGGGCCTCGTCGGAAATCGGCTGCCCGGTCACCATGTTCCATGAGCGGCGCAGGAAGCGCGAGACTCCCTCCAGGTTCCGGGTGTTCCACGGCTTCACGTCCTGGAGTGCGCCCATGAACATTTCGTAGAGGCGGAGCGCGTCCGCGCCGTAGTCCCGGATTATGTCGTCGGGATTCACCACGTTCCTGAGCGACTTGCTCATCTTGGCTGGGAATTCCACGAGCGGAGCCCCGTCGGAAATGCGGCGCGGGTGCTGCGGATCGGAGGTGTCCACTTCGTTGGTAGGCACCAGCACGCCGCGCGGATCCTTGTAGGAAAGCCCAAGTATCATGCCCTGGTTCACGAGCTTCTGGAACGGCTCACTGGTGGACACCAGACCCAGATCGAAGAGCACCTTGTGCCAGAAGCGCGCGTAAAGCAGGTGGAGAACCGCGTGCTCCGCACCGCCGACGTACAAATCGACCGGCATCCAGTACGCCTCCTTCTTTTTGTCGCAGAACGCCTGCGCGTTGTGCGGGTCGATGTAGCGCAGGTAGTACCAGCACGACCCCGCCCACTGCGGCATCGTGTTCGTTTCGCGCCAGCCGGTTTTGCCGGTCGCCTTGTCCGTGTAGCGAGTCCAGCTGGTGGCCTTCGCAAGAGGCGGGTCTCCCGTGCCGGTGGGCTTGTAGTCGGTCAGCTCGGGAAGCTCCAGCGGCAGGTCCTCGGACGGAACTAGCTGTGTGCTACCGTCGTCCATGTGCACCACGGGGAAAGGTTCGCCCCAGTAGCGCTGGCGGGAGAAGAGCCAGTCGCGGAGCTTGTACTGGACCTTGGCGCGGCCCTTGCCGTTCGCTTCGAGCCACTCGATCATCCGCTTCTTCGCGTCGGCCACCGTGAGTCCGTCGAGAAACCCGGAGTTCACCATGGTACCCACGGACGAATCGGTGATGCACGCCTCCATTTCCCCGGTCGGAACCGTGCCGTCCGGCGACACCACCTGTATGATCGGCAGACCGAAGGTCTTTGCGAAGTCCCAGTCGCGCTGGTCGTGCGACGGAACGGCCATGATCGCGCCGGTGCCATACGAGGCGAGGACGTAGTCGGATATGAAGATCGGAATCTCGCGGCCGTTCACGGGATCGACTCCCACGATGCCTTCCAGCTTCACGCCGGTCTTCTCCTTCGCCAGTTCGGTGCGCTCGAAATCGGACTTGCGCGCCGCGGCGTCCTGGTAGGCGCGCACGGCGTCGCCGTTGCTGACGGCACCGGTTTCCAGCCACTTTTTCACGAGCCGGTGCTCCGGGCTCATGACCATGTACGTGGCCCCGAAAAGAGTGTCGCAGCGGGTGGTGTAGACGACCACCTCGTCGGCTGGTGCCGCCGAGGTGGCAGCTCCCGATGAATCGGGAGATCGGCTACCAGAGGCCTGGCCGCAGGGGTTCTGGCCGCTGGGATTCTGGCCGCTGGTAGCCTGGCCGCTGGAGGCCGTGCACCGAGAAGGCGATTCTTCGCCGTGCTGGTCTTCGCGGTGCGCACGTACCTCGAAGACCACTTCCGCGCCAACGGACTTTCCGATCCAGTTGCGCTGCATTTCCTTGATTCCCTCCGGCCAGTCGACGGTGTCGATGTCATTGAGGAGGCGTTCGGCGTATGCGGTGATCTTGAGCATCCACTGGCGCATCGGGCGGCGCACGACGGGGTGGTTGCCGCGTTCGGACCGGCCGTCGATCACCTCTTCGTTTGCCAGGACGGTGCCAAGCGCCGGGCACCAGTTCACGGGTACCTCGGCCACGTAGGCGAGCCCCTTTTCGTAGAGCTTCTCGAAGATCCACTGCGTCCACTTGTAGTAGTCCGGGTCGCAGGTGCGCACTTCGCGGTCCCAGTCGTACGAGAATCCAAGCGCCTTGATCTGCCTGGTGAACGTGGCGATGTTCTTTTCGGTCGTGACGCGCGGATGGGTGCCTGTCTCGACGGCGTACTGCTCCGCGGGCAGGCCGAACGCGTCGAAGCCCATCGGATGCAGCACGTTGAACCCGCGCGCACGCTTGTAGCGGCTCACGATGTCTGTTGCGGTGTATCCCTCGGGGTGGCCGACGTGCAGCCCCGCTCCGGACGGATACGGGAACATGTCGAGCGCGTAGAACTTGGGCTTGGGCGAAAAATCGACGGCTGCGAAGGTCTTTTCCGCCTCCCAGCGCGCCTGCCACTTCTTTTCGATGGCCGTGAAATCGTATTCGTCGCTCATGATGACCGGTTGAAAAATTGAATTGTTGAAAGGTTATGCGAGGAGCGCGTCGAGCTTAGCGATGGCATTGGCCTCGGTGAAGCCGAATTTTTCGGCCAGCACTCCGGCCGGGGCGCTTTCGCCGTAGTGGTCCAGGCAGATGCGCGTGACGTCAGTCGCCGGTCCGGCCCATTTTTCCCAGCCCATCGACGACCCGGCCTCGATGACGAGGCGGCGGGTGCACGCCGGCGGCAACACTTCGTCGCGGTACGCCTGCGGCTGGTCTTCGAAAAGCTCCCACGACGGGAAGGAAACGACGCGCACGTTGCGCCCGGGACGCGCCTTCGCGGCCGCCATCGCCAGGTGCACTTCCGAACCGGACGCCAGAATGATCGCCTCCGGCGTCCCGGTGCCGTTCTGCCAGAGCGTGTAGGCCCCCTTCGCGACAAGCGCCGCCGGCGGCAGCGCCGAGCGGTCCAGCACGGGCAGATTCTGGCGTGAAAGCAGCAGCGCGGCCGGGCGCTCTTTCTGGGCAAGCGCCGCAAGCCAGGCCGCGGCGGTTTCCGTGGCATCCGCAGGACGCAACGCCACGATTCCGGGAGTCGCGCGCAACATCGCGAGCTGCTCGACCGGTTCGTGCGTCGCACCGTCCTCGCCCACGGCGTACGAGTCGTGCGTAAGCACGTAGAGCGCCGGCAGTTTCGAGAGCGCCGCCACGCGCATCGCGGGCTTCATGTAGTCGGCGAACACGGCAAACGTCGCGGTGAAGACGCGGAAGAAGCCGTCGGCCAGAATTCCGTTCTGGACCGCCGTCATCCCGAGTTCGCGTATGCCGAACTGGAGATTTTTGCCGCCGAACGCCCCTGGGGCGATAGCCGCGAAGTCCTTGAGCCACGTCTTGTTTGACGGCGCAAGGTCGGCCGATCCACCGATGAAGCCTGGCAGCGCCGCCGCAAGGGCCTGAAGCACCGCCCCGGAGGCCGCGCGCGTGGCAACGGGCTTGCCGTCGGCGAAGTCCGGCAGCCTGGACGGCAGATCGGCAGGCAGCTGCTCCGCCAGAAGCGCCACGTGCAGCGCGGCGCGCTCCGGATCCGCCTCCAGCGCCTTGCGCAGCGCACGCGTTGAACGCAGCGCGGCGCGGTGCATTTCCGCGGAACGGGCCGCCCACAGCGCGCGCACGTCCTCCGGATCGTGGAAGCTTTCGTCTGGCGGAAGGCCCCAGGCGGCCTTCGCGGCGCGCAGTTCCTCTTCTCCGAGCGGTTCGCCGTGGACGCACGCCTTGCCGGCCTTGGTGGGGCAGCCCCAGCCAATCACGGTACGGCATGTCACGAGCGTCGGGCGATCGCTGCGTTTGGCGCGCCGCAACGCCTTGTCAATGTCGGCCGGATCGTGTCCGTCGCATCCGATCACGCGCCAGCCGTACGCCTCGAAGCGTTTGCGGGTGTCGTCGCGGAACGCGGCCTTCACGTCGCCCTCGATCGAGATTCCGTTGTCATCGTAGAGCAGGACCAGCTTGGAAAGGCGAAGGGCGCCGGCCAGCGACGCGGCCTCGTGCGAAATGCCCTCCTCCAGGTCGCCATCGCCGCAGAAGCACCAAACGTTGTGGTCGAAAAGAGGCTTTTCGCCATCGCGATTGAAACGCGCCGCAAGCATTGCCTGGGAAATCGCCATGCCGACGGCGTTTGCGATGCCCTGCCCGAGCGGACCGGTGGTCACTTCCACGCCGCAGGTGCGGGTGCGCTCCGGATGGCCCGGCGTAGTGCTGCCCCATTGGCGGAAGCTCTTCAGGTCGTCGAGCGACACGGGAAAACCAGCCTCGTGCAGCAGCGAATACAGCAACGCCGAACCGTGCCCCCCTGAAAGCACGAAGCGGTCGCGGTCGTGCCACTGCGGGTCGCGCGCGGAAACGCGCAAATGGTTCAGCCAGAGCGTCGCGGCGACGTCAGCCATGCCGATTGGTAGTCCGGGATGTCCGGATTTGGCCTTTTGGACGGCATCGGCGGCCAGACCGCGCAGGACTGCGGCGGCGCGTTTCAGGGATTCGGCGGGAATGGCTTTCATCGTGTTTTCTTGCTTGTTGTTGAAATCGGATTCGGCCGCATCGAAATGCGGGTGAAATGCGGGCGCGGGAGATTCTAGCACATCCCCGCGCCAATTGCACTTGCCGTCGCTTGGTCATTCAGCAGAAGGCCGCCTCGCCGCTTTTCATCCACCACTTCTCACGTGGAGGCCGCTTTTCATCCACCACTTCTCACACGGAGTGTGCAGAGTTTAATTTTGGCCTGGTCCGCGCGGCGCGCGAACCGCTTCGTTTCGTTTCATCCTAAATGTCGCAGTTGAAATGTCACACAGAGGCACAGAGGCACGGAGAACATTGGAAAATGGCTTTTGAAACC